>JBBQYL010000120.1:0-15445 GCA_038208735.1 Burkholderiales bacterium | reverse complement strand
GAGCGGCTGCTCGAGGCCGCCCACCCAGCTCTTGGACACGTTGCGGGTGTACTGCCCGCGCACGCCGAAGCCGTTGGCCCACAGGTGCTGGAAGCCGGCCTCCCAGCCGCGTACCCGGGCGCGGTCGCCGTTGATGGGCGTCTGCACGTTGAACAGGTGGCCCGGCACGCCGATGTCCACGCCCGTGCTGTACCGCTGCGTGATCTGGTTCTTGATGTTCTTCTGGTAGACCGCGAAGTTCACCTCCGAGTCCTTCGCGTAGTAGTACTCCAGCGAGGCGTCGAATTGCAGCGCGCTGTAGGGCTTCAGCTTCGCGTTGCCGCCGAAGATGTCGGTGAAGTCGCCCCACGACACGCTCTGCGTGGTGCTGGTGGGCGCCAGGCTGTCCACCGACGGCCGCGCCATCGTCTTGGCCGCGCCCAGCCGCAGCTGCAGCGGCTGGCTGATGTGCCAGATGTAGTTGGCCGACGGCAGCGCGTAGGTGTAGTTGCCCTTCTCGGTGAGCGGCGTGGGCGCGCCGTAGGTCACGGTGTAGTCGAACGGATCGAGTTCCTGCAGGCCCACGATCTTGGCGTCCCACGCCAGCGAGCTGGTCTTCGTGTTGACGAAGCGCACCCCCGCGTCGGCGTTCCAGTTGTCGCCCGACATGTCGGCCTGCAGCCACGCCGCGATGGTGCGCTCGGTGACGCGATAGCTCTGCAGCGGATCCCAGGCCGGCGCGGCGGCCGCGTAGCTGTAGGTGCTGCCGTCGGAGCGCGTCTTGCCGTCGTAGGCCTTGAGCTGGTTGATGTAGTTGTTGGTGTCGAAGCTGAGGAAGTTGCGCGGGAAGTTGCCCGACACGCCCTCCATGAAGTTCGGCAGGCTCAGGTGCTGGTCGATGACGTTGCCGCCCAGCGAGGCCACGTTGACGGCGTCGGCGCCCGAGTAGTAGTTGGCGCCGTTGTTGAAGTCGTTGTCGATCAGGTTGCGCACCTTCTTGCGCGACGTGAAGGCGACGCCGAACTTGAGCTGGTCGACGTGGGCCTTGTCGATCTGCAGCACCGCGGCCTCGGAGGCGCCCAGGATGCGGTCGTCCACGTTGTCGCCGGACAGCTCGAAATAGTGCGTGTTGAAGTCGGACGCGCCGAACTGGCCGTTGGCCAGGCCGGTGGTCAGGTCGCGGCCGTCGTCGAACGACACGGTGATGTCGGGCACCTGGCCGCCGTCGAGCGTGATGTGCGTCGTGTTGGGCTGGTTCATGCGCAGCACGACGTAGGTGTCCTGGCCGCCGGAGTGGCGGCTGGAGGTGGACGCGTACGCGTCGCTGGTCAGCACCAGGTCCTTCGTGGCGTGCCACTCGGCGTTGATGCCGTACAGGCCGGTGTCGACGACGCGGTGCGAGGTCTTGTTCAACAGCTCCGGGTTCATGCGCAACTCCGGATCGGTGTTGTTCATGGTGAAGTCGGTGACCACGCCGTTGGTGACGGTCATGTTGGACCAGCGGTCGGGCGAGAACAGCGGGTAGAACGACTGCTCGTAGCCCACCTGCGGCGAGTCGAGCCGCGTCTTGATGCCGTCGACCACCACCTTCAGGTCGCTGTCGGGACGCCACTCGAGCTTGCCCGAGAGGGCGAGCCGCTTCTTGTCCTCGATGATCGAGCCCACGCGGAACTGGCCCGGGGCGATCAGGCCTTCCTCGTTCGGGTCGAGCACGCCGTTGCCGTTCAGGTCGATGTTGCCGCCCCAGGCGTTGCCGCTCCAGTTGGCCTTCGGGTCGCTGATCGGGTTGCGCGTCCAGCCGCCGTCGTTGCCGGCCTCGTCGGTGCGCTCGCGGCGATGTGCGTAGACCACGCCCACCAGCACGCCGAAGTGGTTCTCGTCGAACGTGTTGCTGTAGGTGCCCGACAGCTTCGAGCCCTTGAGCGTCGTCATCAGGTTGCGATCGCCTTCGACGCGCAGCAGCCCGCGCTGGCCCTTCTGGTCGAACGGGCTGGCCGAGCGCAGGTTCACCAGGCCGCCGATGGCGCCCTCGGTGTTCGAGGCCGACGCCGACTTGATGACGTCGGCACCGTTGATGATGTCGGACGGGAGCACGTCGAACGCGAAGTCGCGGCCGGCGCCGTCGGTGCCCAGGATGCGGCCGTTGAAGGTGGTGAGCGTGTATTCGGGGCCCAGGCCGCGCACGCTGACGTACTGGCCTTCACCGCCGGCGGTGCGGCTGATGGACACGCCGGTGATGTGGCTCAGCGAGTCGGCCACGTTGTCGTCGGGAAAGCGGCCCAGCTCGGTGGCGCTGATGCTGTCCTGGATCTGCGCCGAATCGCGCTTGATCGCGAGCGCGCGTTCGAGGCTGGCGCGGGTGCCGGTGACGATGACCACGGCGTCGGCGCCCTGGGCAGCGTCACGTTCGGCGGAGGAGGTGGGCTGGGACGCGGCGGCGGCGGCAGGCGCGGCGGCCTGGGCATGGCCGGCGGCATGGGACAGCAGGCCCACGGCGGCGAGCGCGAGCACGGACAGGCGATGCGGGACGGGGCGCGAAATCGAACGGAGACTCATCGGTGGTTCCTTGTGGGGGTCGGCCGCTGGCTTGAGCAAGCTGGCGCAATCGGGGGCGCAAGGGGTCGGAACGGCTTCTGTGGCCACTCTCGAGCAGGCAGATGAAGTCTACGTTTTCTTTCGAAGCCTTTCGTTCATAGTTTTCACTTACGGTTTTCGCTTTCGTTATGAGGATAACGAAAGACGAGAGCGAAGGCAACGGGCGATCGTGGCCGGGCCACCGCTAAACGAGCACGACCTCCACCCCGCGCCGGCGCAGCTCCTCCACCGTCTCGGGATTGGCCGCCGAGTCGGTGATGAGCATGTGCAGCTGGTCGACGCTGGCGATCACCGAGAGGTTGCGCCGCATCAGTTTGGACGAGTCGGCCACCGCGATCACCTGGCGCGAGATGCGGATCATCTGGGCGTTGAACTGCGCCTCCTGCAGGTAGGGCGTCATCAGCCCGATCTCGGGGTCGAGGCTGTCGACGCCCAGGAACAGCCGGTCGGCATGCAGCCCGTTGAGCGAGTTCACCGCGATGGGCCCGGACAACGAGAACGACTGCTGGCGCAGCTGGCCGCCCGGCATGATCAGGTTGACGTGCGGCACCGGCGCCAGCACCGTGGCGATGTTGAGCGCGTTGGTGATCACGTTGATGCCCGTGAGCGGCAGGCCGCGGATCTGGCTGGCGAGCGCGTAGGTGGTGGTGCCCGAGTCGAGCAGGATCGTCTCGCCGTCGCGGATGAGCGCGGCCGCGGCCGCGGCGATGCGCTGCTTCTGCTCCTGGTGCAGCGTCTGCTTGACGTTGAGCGGCACCTCCTCCTCGTCGCGCACCGGCAGCGCGCCACCGCGGGTGCGCACCAGCGCGCCTTCGGCCGCCAGCGCGGCCAAGTCGGCCCGGATGGTGACCAGCGAGGTCTTGAAGCGATCGGCCAGCTGGGCCACGGTGACGCGGCGCTGCTCGCGCACCAGGGCCAGGATCAGCCCGCGGCGCTCGTCGATGAGCAGGCCGTCGGGGCGCGCCGGGGTCGTTTCGAGGGTGGGTGCGGGCATTCCGGATCTCGGGACATTGGCAACTTTCGAATCATAACGAAAGCCCGGCGGGTGTTTAACGAAACCTTCAAGGGTTTTCGAAAGGCCGACCCTTTCAGACGAATGCCCTCAGCTGCCCACCTCCAGCGGATAGAGCCGCAGGATCTTCGCCTCGTGGCTCATCACCTCGACGCTGTACGGAATGTCGTAGGGGGCGTGATCCTTGTGCGCCCACAGGTCGCGCACGCGGTACGTGTTCCAGGGCTGCGACAGGTCGCGGCGCGGGTTGACGTTCATCTCGGCCGTGGCCGCGCCGCGATTGAGCAGCGCCACCACCCAGCTGCCGTCGGCCATCTCCTTGGCCCACACCTGCAGTTCGCCATGGGCGCCCTGCTCGCCCACCGTCTCGGCGGCGTGGCCGGCGGCGTCCTGGTTGACGGCGATGACCTCGGCGTTGGCGAGCGTGGCCAGCGAGTCGGCGTCGAGCGCGCGCACGTCGGCGCCGATCAGCAGCGGCGACTCGAGCATCGCCCACAGGCTGAAGTGGGTGCGGTACTCCACGTTGCTGGCGCCGGTGCCCACCAGCAGCGGGCTGCGGCCGTTCAGGCCGACGATGAGCATGTCGAAGTCGTTCCAGTGTCCAGGGCCGGCGTATTTGGCCAGCTTCTCGCCGCGGTCGAGCATGTCCAGCACGTCGAAGTAGTACTTCTCTCGCAGGCCCGGGTAGTTGAAGTCGTCGGAGATGTCCTGGCCGATGCGCCACTGGTTCACGCCCATGGCGGCGGCCCACTCGGGAATGTCCGACCAGCCGCAATGGCACGCGTGGTACACGATGGGCCGCCGGGTGGCGATGAGCGCGTCGGACATGCGGCCCACCACGCGCTGCACCTCGGCCTTGGGCGCGTCCTTGTGCGAGCAGCAGCTGTCGTATTTCAGGTGGTCGACGCCCCACGCGGCGAACATGGCCGCGTCCTCGGTCTCGTGGCCCTCGCTGCCGGTGTAGCCGGCGCAGGTGCGCGCGCCGGGGCCCGAGTAGATGCCCAGCTTGAAGCCGTGCGCGTGCGCGTAGTCGGCCAGGTATTTGATGCCGTGCGGAAACTTGGCGGGGTCGGCCTCCAGCGGCTTGTCCTCGCGCGCGGCCTTGTAGTGCTGCCACCCGTCGTCGAGGTTGACGTACACGTAGCCGGCGTCGCGCAGGCCGTGCGCGGCCATCGCGTCGATGCTCTCGATGACCACCTGCTCGTTGATCGCCTCGCCGAACTGGTTCCAGCTGCTCCAGCCCATGGGCGGCGTCTTCGCCAGACCGTTGCTCAGCGGGGCGGCCGACGCCGCGGCGCCCATGAACGCGACCAGCGCGGCGACGACGGTAATGCGGGCGCGATGAAGCATCGAGGAGTTCTCCTGCAGGTTCGGATCGAACCCGCGATCGTAGCCCTGGCGACCCGCGCGCCGCCCTATTTCGCTGCGATCCAGTCGGAAGCGCGCGACCTCATTTCGCGGCGATGGCCTCGACCTGGATGCGCAGGTCCACCGCCATGCTGAAGCCGTAGGCCTTGCCCGCGTCCATGCCGAACTGCTCGCGGTCGATCGTGGCGTAGACGTCGGCGCCGCAGGCCTCGCGCTTGTACATCGGGTGCGGGATGCACTTGAACTTGCGGATCTCCAGCGTCACCGGGTTGGCCTTGCCGTGCATCTGCAGCGTGCCCACCGCGCGCGCGGGCACGCCGTCGGTGAAGCCCTCCAGCGTGCCCTTGAAGGTGGCCTTCGGGTATTTGTCCGACTCGAACAGCGACTTGGTGCGCGCCTCCTTGTTCAGCGCCTCCAGCCCGAAGTCGCCGCTCTTCATGTCGACGACGATGACCAGGCTGCCGGTGCCGGCCTCGCGATCCATCGTGATCGACCCCGTGGTCTTGTCGAACTTGCCGCGCCACGTGGAGATGCCCATGTGGTCGGCCTCGAAGCTGGGGAACGTGTGCATCGGGTCGACGTCGTAGGTGACCGGCGCGGCGTGGGCGGCGGTGGCGGTGGCGGCGAACAGGGCGGTGGCGGCGAGGCGGGACAGGGGGTTCATCGGATCTCCGGGGTGGCTGGGGCTGGAATGGATGGCAAGCGCTGCCATCTTCCCCGACGTTCGAGGGTTCGCCATTTCGACACGCGGCGCGCCATCGTCATCCCGAATTCACGCGGCGCCGAATCCGTGCAGACTGCGGGCACCTCACCGGAAAGACACCATGCTCATCGCCCTGCCGATCATCGTCCTGGCCATTGCGGCCCTGCTCGCCTACGCCGGCACGCGGCCCGACACCTTCCGCATCGAACGCGCCATCCGCATCGACGCGCCCGTCGTTCAGGTGGCCGAGCAGATCGACGACTTCCACCAGTGGGGCAGCTGGTCGCCGTGGGAGAAGCTCGACCCGACGATGACGCGCACCTTCAGCGGCGCCGACGCGGGCGTAGGGGCCGTCTACAACTGGGACAGCAAGGGCAAGGCCGGCGCAGGCCGCATGGAGATCACCGAGATGCGCGCCGGCGCCGAGCGCAGCGTGATCGCCATCAGGCTCGAGTTCTTCAAGCCCTGGAAGGCCACCAACGCGGCCGAGTTCCTGATGACGCCCACCGAGGCCGGCACCGACCTGAGCTGGTCGATGAGCGGCCCGAGCCCGTTCATGTCCAAGCTCATGGGCGTGTTCATGGACTTCGACAAGATGGTGGGCAAGGACTTCGAGGCCGGGTTGGCGGCACTCAAGCGCAACGCCGAGCAGGCGCCGCGCTGAGCGTTCGCGTCAGGCCACCGTGGAGATGTCGCGGGCGCGCAGCATCCTGTGCAGGATCGGCGTGACGAGCAGCAGCAGGACGCCGGCGCCGATGGCGGCCACGTACAGGAACTTGTAGGGCGCGATGCCGGTGCCGTCCATGATCTTGCCGAGCGTGCCAGCCAGGTAGTTGCCGGCCGCCGACGACAGCATCCAGACACCCATCAGCAGTGCCGCCACGCGCACCGGCGCGGCGCGCGAGGTGAGCGCGAGGCCCACCGGCGACAGCATCAGCTCGCCCACCGTCTGGATCACGTAGGCGTAGAACAGCCACATCGGGCTCACCGGGCCGGTGGCGTCGGCGAGCACCTTCGCGTGATCCAACAGCACGAAGCTGAGGCCCAGCACGATCATGCCCACGCCCAGCTTGGCGGGGTCGGGCAGTTGGAAGCGGGAGCGGTTCATCCACGCCCACATGATGGCGAACAGCGGCCCCAGCACGAGAATGGCGGCGGAGTTGATGCTCTGGAACCAGCCGGCAGGCACCTCGAAGCCCCCCAGCGTGCGCTGGGTCTGCTGGTCGGCGAACAGGTTCATCGAGCCGCCGGCCTGCTCGAAGCCCATCCAGAAGAAGATGGAGAACAGCGTGAGGACGCAGATGGCGACGATGCGCTTCCATTCGGTGCCCGTGAGCTTCTCGCCGCCGGCCGTCCTGCCGCCGATGACGCGAGGCAGCGCGACGGCCGCCGCGATCGCGACGGCCGCCAGCGCGAGCTTCACCGCGAGCGGCAACGCGCCGACGATCGGGCCGATGAAAAGCCCCAGGAACACCACCCCGACAGAGCCCAGCGCCCAGGCGAGGACGGTCGGCGCGCTGCCCCAACCGATGGGCGCCTGGCCCTCGCGCAGGCCAGCACGGCCGATCACGCGCTGGAACGACAGCAGCGTCACGGTGCCGATGGCCATGCCGACGCCGGCCGATGCGAAGCCGTAGTCCCAGCCCACCTTCTCGCCCAGGGTGCTGCAGACAAACGGCGCCAGCAGCGCGCCCAGGTTGATGCCCATGTAGAAGATGCTGTAGCCGCCATCGCGGCGCGGGTCGTCGGGGCCGTCGTACAGGTCGCCCACCATCGAGCTCGTGTTGGCCTTGAAGAAGCCGTTGCCCACGATCAGCAAGCCCAGCGCCACGTGCAGCATCGACGGCACCGCCATCGCGAAGTGGCCCAGCATCATCACGATGGCCCCGATGACCGCCGCGAGGCGCTTGCCCAGCCAGCGGTCGGCGATCCAGCCACCGATCATCGGCGTGACGTACACGAGGCCGGCGTAGATGCCCAGCAGCTCCTTCGCGTCCTCGTCCTTGTAGCCGAGCGAATGAACGAGGTACAGGACCAGGAGGCCGCGCATGCCGTAGAAGCTGAAGCGCTCCCACATCTCGGTGAAGAAGATGACGGCGAGGCCCGCGGGCTGCCAGGGGCGAGCGGCCGTGGCCGGCGGATTTGCAGCGAGAGTGTTCAAGACGAATCCCGAGGATCACGGACGAGGACGTGCCGCGAAGCGCCTCGTGGGCGCTTGCGGCGGACTCGGCGATTGTCGCAAAGACCGCCCCCGCGGGCGCTGCGGGGTTGCCCGGGCATGGCACGATGGGTCTCCCACCCAACCCGACGACGCATGCAACGCCGCACCCTCCTGCGCAAGCTTCGCGAAGGCCTGGCCCTTGCTGTCGGGCACTCGACTTGCCGATCCGCGGGCACCGCCCGCGCCGAAGCCGCGCCGAAAGCCTCCATGTCCCTGCCCGATTCGACGTACTCCGTCGCGTTGTCCGTCGATCTTTCGGCGCCGTCCACTCCCCTGCGCCACCCCTGGCGCCACTGCGTGGGCAGTTGCCACGCCCCCACCGCACTGCGTGCCGACTGGCAGCAGCAACTCACCCGCGCGCACCGCGAGTTGGGCTTTCGCCACGTGCGCTTCCATGGCCTGCTGTCCGACGACATGGGCACGCTGGTGAACCAGGACAACCAGTTCCTGTTCTCGTTCTTCAACATCGACCGCGTGTTCGACTTCCTGCTGTCCATCGGCATGAAGCCGCTGGTGGAGCTGTCGTTCATGCCGGCCACGCTGTCGTCCGACGGCAACAGCGTGTTCCACTACCGCGCCAACGTCACGCCCCCCAAGCGCATCGAGGATTGGCAACTGCTGATGACGAAACTGGTGGGCCACTGGGTGGAGCGCTATGGCATCGACGAGGTGGCGCAGTGGCCGCTGGAGGTGTGGAACGAGCCGAACCTCACCGCCTTCTGGACTGGCGGACAGGCGAAGTATTTCGACCTGTTCAAGGCCACCTGGACATCGATCAAGGCGATCTCGCCGCGCCTGCAGGTGGGCGGCCCGGCCACGGCGGGCAACGCCTGGCTGGACGACTTCAATGCGTTCTGCGCGACCAACGCCTGCCCGCCCGACTTCATCAGCACGCACTACTACCCGACGGACGCCTTCGGCTCGGTCGACACCGACACCGTGTCGCAGCTCGCCGACGCGCCCATGAGCGTGATGCGCGACCGCGCGCTCGACGCGCGCAAGGCCGCGGGCGCGAAGCCGCTGTACTACACCGAGTGGAACATCACGTCGAACCCGCGCGACCCGACGCACGACGGGCCGTTCTGCGCCGCGCTGGCCACGCACTTCCTGCTCAGTGTCGATGACCTGGTGGACGCCTACAGCTGGTGGGTGTTCTCGGACATCTTCGAGGAGAACTACTTCCCCAGCGTTCCATACCACGGCGGCTTCGGCCTGCTCAACCTGTACGGCATCCCCAAGCCCGTGTACCGGGGCTTCCAGATGATCGACCAGTTGGGCACGCGGCGCTGGCTCGTGCCCGAGTCGCATCCCACCGTGCGCATGCACGTGGGCGCGCCGGACGACGACGCCGCCACCACGGTGCTGCTGGTCAACGTGGCGATGCCGCGCCACCCCATCGCCACCGAGATCGTCGACGTGCGCATCGCCGGGCTGAAGGGCCGCAAGCCCCGCGCGGCCCTGCTCTCGCGCATCGACGACACGCACGCCAACCCGCAGGCCGAGTGGCTGCGCCTGGGCAGCCCCGAGTACCCGCATCCGCACCAGGTGGACGCGCTGGAGCTGGCATCCACCGTCACGCCCGAGCGCATCGCGCTGCAGGCCGACGGCGACGGCGCACGCTTCACCCTGCCTCTGCCCGCCAACGCGATGGCGCTGGTGCGCATCGAGTGGGAGGCCGCATGAAGCGCACGTCCGCCGATGCCGCCGACAACGCCGACGATCCGGGCTATGCCGGCGAGTCGGCCCCGCATCCCGAGGGGGTGAAGCACGCGGTGCTGCACGGGTTCACGCGGCGCGAGTCGATCGCCCGCGATGCGATGCTCACCGACCTGCAGCGCGAGTCGTTCGGCTACTTCCTGCACGAGGTCAACGAGGCCAACGGGCTGGTCAGCGACAAGACCTCGCGCGACTGGCCCGCCAGCATCGCCGCCGTGGGCATGGCGCTCACCGCCTACCCGGTGGGCGTGCAGCGCGCGTTGATGACGCACGCGCAGGCGCTGCAGCGCACCCTGCTCACGCTGCGCACGCTGGCGTCGTTCGAACAGGGCGAGTCGCCCACCGCGTCCGGCTACCGCGGCTTCTTCTATCACTTCCTCGACATGGAGACCGGCGAGCGCGCGTGGGAGTGCGAGCTGTCCACCATCGACACCGCGCTGCTGATGGCCGGCGTGCTCACCGTGGCCGCCTACTTCCACGCCGACACGCCCGACGAGGCCGAGGTGCGGCGGCTGGCCACCGCGCTGTACGAGCGCGTCGAGTGGGACTGGATGGTGGGCGAGCAGGGCACCCTCTGCCATGGCTGGAAGCCCGAGACGGGCAAGCTGCCGTGGCACTGGGAGGGCTACGACGAGGCGCTGATCCTGTACCTGCTGGCGCTGGGCTCGCCCACGCACGGCATTCCGCAGCACTCGTACGACGCGTGGTGCACCACCTATCAGTGGAAAGAGGTCGAAGGCATCGAATACCTGCACGCCGGGCCGCTGTTCATCCACCAGATGTCGCACCTGTGGGTCGATTTCCGCGGCCTGCGCGACGCGTTCATGCGCGAGCACGACAGCGACTACTTCATCAACAGCCGCCTCGGCGCGCACGTGCAGCAGCGCTACGCCATCCGCAATCCGCGCCGCCACGCGCTGTACGGCGAGTTCGCGTGGGGCATCACCGCCAGCGACGGCCCGGGCGCCGTGCGCTGGCGCCAGCCCGTCGAGTCGCCGTTCTTCGACTACGTGGCGCGCGGCGCGCCCGACGGGCCCGACGACGGCACGCTGGCGCCCTGGGCGGTGGTGGCGTCGCTGCCGTTCGCGCCGGAGATCGTGCTGCCCACCATCGCCAACTACCGCCACATCCAGCTGCACGTGGCCAATCCGTACGGCTTCAAGGCGTCGTTCAACGCGAGCTTTCCCAGCGATCGAAAACACGCGTTCGGCTGGGTCTCGCCCTATCACTTCGGCATCAACGAGGGGCCCACCGTGGTCATGATCGAGAACCATCGCAGCGGCATGATCTGGAACCTGATGCGCAACTGCGCGCCGCTCGTCTCGGGCCTGCGCCACGCGGGCTTCGTGGGGGGCTGGCTGGGCGACATCCCGCACGACGTGGCGAGCGCGCCGCTGCAGGCGCTGCCCGTGCCGCCGGACGGCTCGATGGGAGAGGCGCCATGAACATCTCGCTCGCGGGCCGCCGCGCCCTCGTCACCGGCGCCAACTCCGGCATCGGCCAGGCCATCGCCATGGCGCTCGGCACGGCGGGCGCCGACGTGGTCGTCAACTACGTGACGCATCCGGAGACCGCCGACGCGGTGGTGGCGCAGCTCGTGGCCCTGGGTCGGCGCGCCATCGCGCTGCACGCCGACGTGTCTGACGAGGCCGACGTCGACGCGATGTTCGCGCAGGTTGACGCGCAGTGGGGCGGCCTGGACATCCTCGTCAACTGCGCCGGCATCGACGGCGTGCGCGCGCTGGCCCAGGACGCGAAGATGGCCGACTGGCGCCGCGTCATCGAGGTCAACCTGTTCGGCGCGTTCGACTGCGCGCGCCACGCGCTGGCGCGCATGCTCGCGCAAGGCCGCGGCGTCGTCCTCAACATCAGCTCGGTGCACGAGGTGATCCCCTGGTCGGGCTACAGTGCCTACACGGCCAGCAAGGCCGCGCTGGGCATGCTCATCAAGACGTTGGCGCAAGAGGCCGCGCCCCACGGCGTGCGCGTGCTGGCCCTCGCGCCGGGCGCCATCCGCACGCCCATCAACCAGTCGGTGTGGGCCGACGCCGCCGGCTCCGCCGACCTGCTCGGCAAGATCCCGATGGGCCGCATGGGCGGCACCGACGACATCGCCAACATGGCCGTCGTGCTCTGCTCCGACGTCGCCGGCTATGCCACCGGCACCACGGTGGTGGTGGACGGCGGGATGACCGCCTACCCCGAGTTCGCGCACGGGGGCTAGGAAAAGGGGCTGACCCCTCTACCGCGTGCGTGCCAGCCGCAGCAGCGTGCCGCTGTGGTCTTCGGCGATGTAGACGCTGCCGTCGGACGCCTCCACGACGCCCACGGGCGAGCCCTGGGGGTGGCTGCCCTCGCGCTGATCCCAGTCGGTGACCAGTTCGGTGGGCGTGCCGGTGGGGCGGCCGTCCCTGGACAACGTCACGGCCACCAGGCGGTGGCCCGTGAGGCGATAGCCGTGGTACCCGATCACCAGCTTGCCATCCAGGCCGGGCAACCTGTCGCCGCGATAGAGCAGCATGCCCAGCGGCGCGGCGTGCGCCGGCAACAGCATGTCGGGCGCGAGCCTGGCGGCGCAATCGAAGCCGGCGTACTCGGGGCTGGGCACGCGCTGGTCGTAGCAATACGGCCAGCCGTAGTTGCCGCCGGGTTGCACCACCGTCAACAGCTCGTGCGGCAGCGTCACGTCGGGCAGCGCCGGGTTCGCGCGGTTGATGCCGTCGCGCGAGTTCACCGCCACGGCGAGCCGGCCGTCGGGCAGCACCGCCATGGCCATGCTGTTGCGCAGGCCGCGCGCGTAGGGCGGCTGCTCGCCGGCATGCCACGGCGTGGCACGCGCGGGAAAGCGCAGCATCGAGCCACGCGGCGGACTCTCCTGCGTCTCGGGACACGCCGCCTTCGGGTCGGGCAGCTTGCCGCCCGCCGCGTGGCAGTTGTCGGTGGCCGAACCCACGTTGACGAACAACGCGCCGTCGGTGCCCACCGCGAGGCTGGGCACCGGATGGCGGCCCGGGGTGGGCAGGCCGTCGACCACCACGCGCGCCGAACCCGCCGGATCGGCCGTGTACGGGTCGACCTGCAGCACCTGCCCGGTGATGCCCACGTAGAGCGTGCGGCCCGGCCCGCGCACCACGGCGTTGGGCTGCCACAGGTCGCGCAGCACCACCTCGGGCGGATGGCGGCCGCCGTCGGACAGCTTCAGCAGCCGGCCCTTGTGGCTCTCCCAAGCGGCCATGTCGACCACGAAGACATCGGCGTCGATGGTGGCGACGCCGCGCGCGTGGCCCAGGCCCTCGGCCACCAGGCCCACGCACAGGCCTGGGGCGGTGGTGAGCGCGACGGCGGGGAAGCCGTCGCAGTCGCCGGCGGTGGCGTAGGACTTGGCGCCGGTGTCGGCGAAGGCCGCGAACGGCGCCAGCAGGGTCAGGACGAGCGGGGCCAGGCGCCCGAAGCGGAAGAGTCGCATGCCATGTCTCACGGTTGACGGCGCGGTGGCGCCCGGCGAGCCATTCTCAGGCCGATTCGTGCACCAGGATCGCGGCCGCGAGATCCTCCAGCGCGGTGCCCACCGACTTGAACACCGTGCGCGTGGCCGGATCGCGCGCCGGCGCGGGGTTCGCGCACAGGTCGGCCAGCGTGCCGCGCACGTCGTCGCGCCGCAGCGCGCCGGTGGCCAGCGGATGCAGCAGGTCACCCGCCTTGGCGAGCGCCTCGGCGGTGTCGACCCACACCTCCGCGCCGGCGAAGCAGGCGTCGTCGGCCTCGCGCATGGCGGGCGTGAAGCCGCCGATCAGGTCGAGGTGCACGCCCGGCGCCAGCCACTCGCCGTGCACCACCGGCTCGGCGGCCAGCGTGGCGCAGCTGACGATATCGGCCGACGCCACCGCCGACGCGAGGTCGTCGACCGCGCGGACGCCCGCGTGCCCTTGCTCGCGAAGCGCCGCGGCCAGGCGCGTGGCAGAGGCGGGGTCGCGGCTCCACACCATCACCTCGTCGATCTCGAGCACCGCGCGATAGGCCGGCACCAGCAGGCTGCCCACGCGCCCGGCGCCCACGATCAGCAGGCGCCGCCCGTCCCGCCGCGCCAGCTTCGAAGCGGCCAGCGCCGACGCGGCGGCCGTTCGGCGCGCGGTGATCTCGCCGCCGTCGATCAGGGCCAGCGGCGCGCCGGTGCTGGCGTCGAACAGCTGGTAGGTGGCGAACAGGCCCGGCAGCCCGAGCGCCGCGTTGCCGGGCGCCACGTTCACCACCTTCAGGCCGAAGTAGCGACCCGGCAACCAGGCCGGCATCAGCAGCGACGTGAGCGCGTCGCCCACCGCGTGCACGTGGCGCGCGGGCGTGTCGCAGCCGGCGACGAACATGCGCTCGAGCGCGGCGATGAGCGCCGGGAACGGCAGTGCCCGCGCGGTGGTTGCGGCGTCGACGTGTTTCATCGGGTCACGCCATTTCAACATGCCACCAGGCCGGCAGCAGCCGGCGCACCTCGGCCCGGCGAAAGCGGTCGTCGATGAGGAACACCACGCCTTCGTCGGAGGTCGTGCGGATGACGCGGCCGGCCGCCTGCACCACCTTCTGCAGCCCGGGAAACAGGTAGGTGTAGTCGTGGCCGGCGCCGAACAGCGTCTCGAGCCGCGCCTTCATCTGCTCGTTGACCGGGTTGACCTGCGGCAGCCCCAGCGTGGCGATGAACGCGCCGATCAGGCGCCGTCCCGGCAGGTCGACCGCCTCGGCGAACGCGCCCCCCAGCACCGCGAAGCCGATGCCGCGGCCGTCCGCCTGGAAGCGCGCGAGGAAGTCGGTGCGCGCGCCCTCGCTCATCTGGCGCGCCTGCGTCCACACGGGCACCTCGGGATGCAGCGACTGGAACAGGTCGGCCACCTGCTGCAGGTAGTCGAAGCTGCTGAAGAACGCGAGGTAGTTGCCCGGCGCCTGCGCGTATTGCGTCGCCATCAGCTCCACGATGGGCGCGAGCGACGCCGGCCGGTGCGCGAAGCGGGTGGACAGCGACGCCACCTGCACGCGCAACTGCGCCGCCTCGAAAGGCGATTCGACGTCGACCCAGGCCACGTCGGGCGGCAGGCCCAGCAGGTCGGCGTGGAACTGCATCGGCGTGAGCGTGGCCGAGAACAGCGTGGTGGTGCGCGCCGCCAGGAAGCGCGGCTTCAGGAACGAGGCGGGCACCAGGTTGCGGATGCACAGCGACACCTCGCGTTGCGCGTCGTCGGCGATCGTCACGTCGAACAGCGAATGCGTGCCGAAGGACTCGGCCAGGCGCGTGAAGTGCAGCGTGTCGAAGTAGAACGCGAGCAGCTCGGGCGGCATGTCCTCGGGGTGCGCGGCCGAGTGGTCGCCGATGGCCGAGTTCACGTTCTGCAGCGCGGTGGCCAGGCCCTGCGGCAGGTCCGCGTAGACCGCGTAGGACTCGAGCTGGCGCCCGGTGATCTCGTTCCACAGGCGCGCGAGACGCTTGAGCGCGGGCGCCACCGTGGCGGGGGCACGCGGACGAACGCCGTCGAGCGCCGCGCGCGACAGCGTGGCCGAGTACATCTCGCGGGCCCGCGGCACCAGGTTGTGCGCCTCGTCCACCAGCACGCCCACGCGCCATTCGTTGGCGTGCGCCAGCCCGTGCAGCATGCCGCCCAGGTCGAAGTAGTAGTTGTAGTCGCCCACCACCACGTCGGCCCAGCGCACCAGCTCCTGCGCCAGGTAGTACGGGCAGACCTCGTGCGCCAGCGCGATCGCGCGCAGGCCGCCGCGGTCCAGGCGCGGCGCCGTGTCGGGCGTGGCGCCCAGCGCGGCCTGGCGCGCGGCGGGCAGACGATCGTAGAAGCCCTGGGCAAGCGGGCACGAG
>JBBQYL010000119.1:0-15528 GCA_038208735.1 Burkholderiales bacterium | reverse complement strand
ACGTTTCCGGCGGACGCGGCAGGCTGTCGTGCCAGCTCTACCAGCGCAGCGCCGACATCTTCCTGGGCGTGCCTTTCAACATCGCCAGCTACGCCCTGCTCACCCACATGGTGGCGCAGCAGTGCGATCTCGACGTGGGCGACTTCATCTGGACGGGCGGCGACTGCCACCTGTACGCGAACCACAAGGACCAGGTCGACACGCAGCTCGAGCGCACGCCCTTCCCCTACCCCACTCTGAACATCAAGCGCCGGCCGGCGTCCATCCTCGAGTACGAATTCGATGATTTCGCGGTCGAGGACTACCAGCACCATCCGGCGATCAAGGCCCCGGTGGCGGTATGAAGATCGCGCTGATCGCAGCCGTCGCGCGCAACGGCGTCATCGGACACGCCAACGGCCTGCTGTGGAAGCTGCCGGAGGACATGGCGTTCTTCAAGCGCACCACGCTCGGCAATCCGGTGATCATGGGGCGCAAGACCTGGGACTCGATCCCCGCGCGCTTCCGCCCGCTCACAGGCCGCACCAACATCGTCGTCACGCGCCAGACCGGCTGGCAGGCCGACGGCGCGCTGGTGGCGCACGACTTCGAGCACGCACTGGAGCTGGCGCTCGAGTCCGTGGCGGCCAACCCGCACGGGCTGCGCGCGTTCGTGATCGGCGGCGCCGAGCTCTATGCGCTGGCCCTGCCGCATGCCGACGAGCTGGTGCTGACCGAGATCGACCGCGATTTCGAAGGCGACGCGCGCTTTCCCGTGTGGCCGCACGAGCACTTCGTGGAGACCGCGCGCGAGCGGCACCATGCCGACGCACCGAACGACTTCGACTACGCGTTCGTGGCGTATCGCAGGACGCACGCGGCGCGCTGAGCCGAAGGGGTCTGGCATTGCCGCCGGGTACGGCGGAGATGCCAGGCCCCTTCGGATGTAACTGACAAAACGGACAGCCGAGTAGAGGGCAAGGAGATACCCGAAAGACGAGGGTGCCTTCACATCTTCTTACTATGATCGCGGGTTTGACTCCCTTCCGATCGCTGCATCCGTGAACCTGATCCAGCTGGCGCTGCGACGACCCTACACGTTCATCGTGATGGCGATGTTGATCGTGCTCGCGACGCCCTTCGCGTTGCTGAAGATGCCCACCGACATCCTGCCGGAGATCAACATCCCGGTCATCAGCATCGTGTGGAACTACACGGGCATGTCGGCGCAGGAGATGGGCAACCGCATCACCGCGCAGAACGAGCGCAGCCTCACGACCACGGTGTCCGACATCGAGCACATCGAGTCGCAGACGCTGGCGGGCATCGCCGTCATCAAGATCTTCTTCCAGCCCAACGCCAACATCCAGACGGCGCTGGCGCAGGTCACCGCCATCGAGCAGGCGCAGCTGCGCCAGCTGCCGCCGGGCATCACGCCGCCGCTGGTGATCAAGTACTCGGCCTCCAGCATCCCGGTGGTGCAGCTGGGCCTGTCCAGCGCCACGCTGCCCGAGCAGTCGATCTTCGACGCCGCGGTCAACATCCTCCGGCCGCAGCTGATCAACATCCCCGGCGTGGCCATCCCGTTCCCGTACGGCGGCAAGAGCAAGCTGATCTCGGTCGACCTCGACACCAACGCGCTGCAGGCGCGCGGCCTGTCGCCGTCGGACGTGGTCAACGCGATCAACGTGCAGAACCTGATCCTGCCGTCGGGCACCGCCAAGTTCGGGCCCACCGAATTCACGGTGAAGATGAACGGCTCCACCGACACCATCGCCGCGCTCAACGACCTGCCCGTGCGCACCGTCAACGGCGCCACCACCACGCTTGGCGACGTGTCCTTCGTGCGCGACGGCTTCGCGCCGCAGACCAACATCGTGCGCCAGGACGGCCAGCGCGGCGTGCTGCTGTCGGTGCTGAAGAACGGCGGCGCGTCAACGCTGGACATCATGTCGAACCTGCGCGCGCTGCTGCCCAAGGCCGCCGAGCAGATGCCCAAGGAGGTGTCGGTCAAGACGCTGTTCGACCAGTCGATCTTCGTCAAGGCGGCCGTGGTCGGCGTGGCCGTGGAGGCGCTCATCGCCGCCGGCCTCACGGCGGCCCTGGTGCTGCTGTTCCTGGGCAACTGGCGCAGCACGCTGGTGATCGCCCTCACGATCCCGCTGTCGATCCTCACCTCGGTGATCGTGCTGCAGATCCTGGGCGAGACGCTCAACCTGATGACGCTGGGCGGCCTCGCGCTGTCGGTGGGCGTGCTGGTGGACCAGGCCATCGTCACCATCGAGAACATCGAGCGCCACCTGCACCTGGGCACCGAACTGAACGAGGCCATCATCGTGGGCGCCGGCGAGATCGGCGTGCCGGCCTTCGTGTCCACCGTGTGCATCTGCATCGTGTTCGTGCCGATGTTCTTCCTGTCCGGCGTGGCGCGCTTCCTGTTCGTGCCGATGGCCGAGGCCGTGGTGTTCGCCATGGCCGCGTCGTACCTGCTCTCGCGGACGCTGGTGCCCACCATGGTGATGCTGCTCATGCGAGGCCAGCATCACGGGGCGCCGCTGGAGGGCGTGAAGCAGAGCCCGCTGCAGCGCGTGTACCGCGCGTTCGACGCACGCTTCGAGCAGGCGCGCCGCGCCTACACGCTCGCGTTGTCGGTGCTGCTCTCGCATCGGCGCAACTTCTCCATCGGCTTCATGGCGTTCTGCCTGCTGTCGTGCGGCCTGTTCCTGGCGCTGGGCCGCGACTTCTTCCCGGCCGTCGACTCCGGCCAGGTGCGTCTGCACATGCGCCTGCCCACCGGCACCCGCATCGAGGAGACGGCGCGCTCGGCCGACGAGGTGGAGGCCGTGATCCGCGAGCTGATCCCCGCCGACCAGCTGGAGACGGTGCTCGACAACCTGGGCGTGCCCAACTCCGGCATCAACCTGTCCTACAGCAATGCCGGCACCATCGGCACGCTCGATGGCGAGATCCAGATCGCACTGAAGAAGGAGCACGACCCGACGGCGAAGTTCGTGTCCCTCCTGCGCCGCGAGCTGCCGAAGCGCTTTCCCGGCATCGAGTTCTTCTTCCAGCCGGCCGACATCGTCACGCAGATCCTGAACTTCGGCCTGCCCGCGGCCATCGACGTGCAGTTCACCGGCAACAACATCGTCGCCAATGCGGCGCTGGCGGCCGCGCTGAACAAGCAGATCCAGCAGATCCCCGGCGCGGTCGACAGCCACGTGCACCAGCGCCTGGACGCGCCGTCGATCAACCTCGACATGGATCGCGCCCGGCTGCAGCAGATCGGGCTGAGCGCGCAGAACGTGGGCCAGAACGTGCTGATCGCGCTGTCGGGCAGCTCGCAGACCGCGCCCGCGTTCTGGCTCAATCCGCAGAACGGCATCGTCTACAACATCGCGGTGCAGACGCCGCAGTACAACGTCGACTCGCTCGACGCGCTGCTGGCCACGCCCGTGGGCACGGGCACCAACGCGTCGACGGCCACCGGCAACGGCAGCACGCAGCTGCTGGGCAACCTGGTGAAGGTGACGCCGGCGGTGCAGCAGGCCGTGGCGTCGCGCTACAACATCCAGCCGGCCATCGACGTGTACGTGAGCGTGCAGGGCACCGACCTGGCCGACGTCGCCTCGCAGGTGACCCGGCTGGTGGACGCCGCGCGCGCCAAGCTGCCCCGCGGCAGCTCGGTGGTGGTGCGCGGCCAGGTGCAGACCATGCAGGCCTCGTTCGTTGGCCTGCTGGTGGGGCTGGCGATGGCCATCGTGCTCGTCTACCTGCTGGTGGTGGTCAACTTCCAGTCGTGGATCGACGCACTGATCATCATCGCCGCCCTGCCCGCGGCGCTGGCCGGCATCGCGTGGATGCTGTTCATCACCGGCACCACGCTCAGCGTGCCCGCGCTCACCGGGGCCATCATGACGATGGGGGTGGCCACGGCCAATTCCATCCTGATGGTGTCGTTCGCGCGCCAGCGCCGCGACGAGGGCGTGCCCGTGCTGTCGGCCGCGCTGGAGGCCGGCGCCACGCGCCTGCGTCCGGTGATGATGACGGCGCTGGCCATGATCATCGGCATGCTGCCCATGGCCCTGGGCCTGGGCGAAGGCGCCGAGCAGAACGCGCCGCTGGGACGCGCCGTGATCGGCGGCCTGCTGTTCGCCACCGTGTCCACCCTCCTCTTCGTGCCGGTGGTGTTCGCCGGCGTGCACCGACGTCTCGAGATGCGCCGCCACCGCCAGGAGGCAGCGGCGGCGCCCATCGTTCCTCATCCGCAGGAGATCTGACCATGACAGCACAGCGGCATGCCAGCCTGGGCATCCACGCCGCCGCCGCCCCCGCCGACGGCGAAGAAGCCCACGAGCAACTGCGCCGCCGCCAGATCGTGCGCCGCCTGAAGTTCATCACCATCGCCGTGATGGTGCTGCTGGGCGTGGGCGCCGCCCGCACCGTGCTGAGCCGCACGGCCAACGCCAGGGCGCTCGACGCCGCCGTGGCGGAGCACACCGCCCTCTACGTGAAGACCACGCTGCCGCTGGCCGCGGGCGCCGGCCGCACCGTGACGTTGCCCGGCACGCTGCAGGGCGCGGTGCAGGCGCCCATCGCGGCGCGCGCGGCGGGCTACGTCAAGAGCTGGACCAAGGATATCGGCAGCCGCGTCCAGCAGGGCGACGTGCTCGCCGAGCTCGAGGCGCCCGAGCTCGACCAGCAGGTGTCGCAGGCCCAGGCAGCGCGCGACCAGACCGCCTCCACGGTGGCGCTGGCCCAGTCCACCGTCGACCGCTGGGACGCGTTGCGCAAGAAGGACGTGGTCTCGCAGCAGGACCTGGACGAGCGCCGCGCCGGCCTCGTTCAGGCGCGCGCCAACCTCGCCGCCGCCGACGCCAACCTCAATCGCCTGAAGCAGCTGGAGGCGTTCAAGCACGTCACCGCGCCGTTCGCCGGCGTCATCACGAAGCGCAACGTGGACGTGGGCGACCTCATCGACACCAGTGGCAAGCCGCTGTTCCTGCTGTCGCAGACCGACCCGCTGCGCGTGGTCGTGAGCGTGCCGCAGTCGTATGCCAACCTGGTGAAGACGGGCCAGCCGGTGATCGTCACGCAGGCCGAGCTGCAGAACCAGCAGTTCAAGGGCCAGGTCACGCGCACGTCGGCGTCCATCGACGCCAGCACGCGCACGATGCAGGTGGAGGTATCGCTGCCCAACAAGGACGGCGCGCTGCTGCCCGGCGCCTACGTGCAGGTGGCGTTGCCGCTGGCGGCCAGCGCCACGCTGTCGGTGCCCAGCAACGCGCTGCTTTTCCGTGGCGAAGGCACGCGCGTGGCGACGGTCGATGCGCAAGGCAAGATCACGCTGAAGGCGATCACGCTGGGCCGCAACAACGGCACCACGGTGGAGGTGAGCGGCGGGCTGCTGGCCACCGACCGGCTGGTGCTGAACCCGCCCGACTCGATGGTGGATGGCGACGTGGTCACGCTGCAGGCGCCTCCCACCGCGAAGGCACCGGCGTGATGAGTTCGCTGCGACTTTCGCTCCTCGGAGCGGCCGTGCTTGCGGCCAGCGGTTGCGCCGTCGGCCCCGACTACAGGCGCCCCGCCCCCGACCTGCCCGTGGCCTGGAAGCTGGACGCGCCCTGGCGCACCGGCGCGCCCGCCGACGGCGCCGACAAGGGCGCCTGGTGGCAGGCCTTCGGCGACGCGCAGCTCGACGCGCTGGAGACGCGGGCGATGGCCGACAGCCCCACGCTGGCGATCGCGGCCGCGCGTCTCGCGCAGGCGCGTGCTACCGTCACCGCGCAGTCGGCTGGCCTGTTCCCGTCGTTGAACCTCACGTCGCGCGACCAGCGCTTCCGCATCTCGGCCGACCGCCCGCTGGCCAACTATTCGTCGCCCAACTTCACCACCGTGCAGAACGACTTCACGCTGGGCGTGGGCGCCAGCTACGAGGTGGACCTGGCGGGCCGCGTGTCACGCAGCGTCGAAGGCGCGAAAGCCTCGGCCGAGCAGTCGGCCGCCGACCTGGCCAACACGCGCCTGGTGGTGAGCGCCGAGCTGGCGTCCGACTGGTTCAGCCTGGTCACGCTCGACGCCTCGCTCGACGTGCTCGATCACTCCATCGCGCTGCAACGCAAAGCCCTCGGCTTGGTCAACTCGCGCCACGACCTGGGCGCCGGCACGGGCCTCGAGGTGGCGCAGCAACAGGCGTTGCTGGACAACACGCTCACCCAGGTGGACGTGCAGAAACGCCAGCGTGCGCAGTTCGAGCACGCCATCGCCACGCTGGTGGGCGCGCCCGCGCCCACGTTCAGCCTGCCCCCGATACGGCGCGACCTGCAGCCGCCGGCCATTCCGCTGGGCCTGCCGTCCGACCTGCTGCAGCGCCGTCCCGACGTGGCCTCGGCCGAGCGCGCGATGGCCGCCGCCAACGCGCAGGTGGGCGTCGCCACCGCGGCGTTCTATCCGAGCATCATGCTGGCGCCCAGCCTCGGCGAGGAGAGCCGCGTGCTCAGCGCGCTGTTCGACGCGCCCAGCCTGCTGTGGTCCATCGGCGTGTCGGCCACCCAGACCCTGTTCGACGCCGGCCGCACGCGCGCCAACGTCGACTTCGCCAAGGCCGGCTACGACGTGTCGGTGGCCACGTATCGCCGCGCGGTGCTGGTGGCGATGCAGGAGGTGGAGGACGGCATCACCGGCGTGGCCTCGCTCGATCGCGCCACCTCCCAGGCCAACGTGGCCGTGGCCTCGGCGCAGCGCGTGCTGGACATGTCCAGCGCCCGCTACGAGGGCGGCGTGGCCACCTACCTCGACGTGATCACCGCGCAGCAGTGGCTGCTGACCGCGCAGCTGCAGGCCGCCCAGCTGGCCGGGCAGCGGCAGCTGGTGGCGACGGCGTTGGTCAAGGCGTTGGGCGGCGGCTGGCAAAGCTGAAGACGTCACGCGAAGGGGTCTGGCATCTCCCGCGTACCCGCGGGCAATGCCTGACCCCGATCCACCGCCTTGGCTGACGTTCGAGGCATTGCCTCGCTGCGCGAGGAGATGCCAGACCCCTCTGTCAGTCCTTCGCCATCAGCGCCTGCAGCTCGCCATACGACGCCGGCGCCACGCCGCCGGTGTCCACGCGACCCGTGGCCACGAACTCGCGCATCATCGCCAGCACGTGCGCATGCATCGCCTCCGAGATGGCCGAGCCGGCGCTCAGGCGGCGCACGCCCAGCGCCTGCAGGCGTTCGGCCTCTGGCAGGCCCGTCCACGCCAGCACGTTCACGGGCATGTCGGTGCCGGCCACCAACGCGGCGATCTCGGCCTCGTCGGTGATGCCCGGCGCGAACAGGCCGTTCGCGCCCGCGGCGCGGTAGCGCGCGGCGCGGGCCAGGGTCTCGGCCACGCGCTCGCCGACAGGGGCCAGGCCCCTCAGCCAGACGTCGATGCGAGCGTTGATGTACAGGTCGACGCCGGCCGCCGCGGCGGCGGCGCGCGCGGCGGCGATCTTGGCGCACAGCAGCGCGGGAGCCTTGCTGCCGTCCTCGATGTTGATGCCCACGGCGCCCGCGGCCAGGATGGCGGCCGCGAGATCGCCCACGCGCGCGGGCTCGTCGGAATAGCCGCCCTCGATGTCCACCGTCACCGGCAGCGTCGTGGCGCCGGCCATGGCACGCGTGGTCTGCAGCAGCAGCTCCACCGGCAGGCGGTCGCCGTCGGGCCAGCCGTGGGCCCAGGCGACGGCCGCGCTGCTGGTGGCGATGGCGCGGGCGCCGGCCGCATGCGCCAGGCGTGCGCTGCCGGCGTCCCACGCGTTGGGCAGGCGCAGCAGGCCGTCGGCGTGCTGCGCATGGAAATGGCGGGCGAGAGCGGCGGTCATCGGGTCTCCTCGGGTGGCTGCCGCGCATGGTCGCACAGCCGTGCCTATCGAGAACTCCCCGCAAGACACTCTGCTCAAGTCACCGGCCTTCCACGTCGATATGAGGGAAGCCTGGAGACCCCGGCATCCCCCTCCCGGCCCCGTTGCATCGGAAAGAGTTCAAAAATGTCAGCATCCCGAAACATGAAGGTCGCCACCAAGCTCGCGCTGAGCTACGGGGTGCTGGTCGGCCTCATCGTCATCGTCGCCGCCGTCTGCGTGCTGCGCTTCCAGGCCATCAGCGCCCGCGTGGCCAACATCGTCGACGAACGCTATTACCGCGTCACGCTCATCACCGCCATCGCCGAAGCCGCCAACGCCCAGGCCCGCTTCATCCGCAATACGGTGATCGCGCAGAAGGACCCCGAGCAGACCGCCGACGCCGCCAATAACCTCGCGCAGAGCATGCAGGCGACCGACGACGCGATCGCCACGTTCGACAAGGCGGTGGTGCTGCCGCGCACGCGCGAGCTGTTCGACGTGATGGCCACGGCGCGCATGAAGTTCTACAAGGATCGCGACGCCGTCGCCCAACTCGTGAAGGACGGCCAGTTCGACGACGCCGCCCACACGCTGCTCGTCACGATGCGGCCGTCGCAACGTGCGTTCTTCACGGCGATCGCCGACCTCACCAAGTACCAGTCCAGCGTGATGGTCAGCGAAGGCCAGGCCGCCCGCGCGGATGGCCGGGTGGCGATCACCATCACCCTGGTCGTGGCGGGCCTCGCGGCGGCCGTGGCCGTGCTGATGGCCGTGGTGATCACGCGTGGCCTGGTGCGCCAGCTCGGCGCCGAGCCGGGCGAGGTGGTGGCCATCGCCAGCGCCATCGCCGACGGCAACCTGGGCGTGGAGGTGCGCACCCGCGCCGGAGACACCACCAGCATCGTCGCCGCCATGCAGCGCATGCGCGAACGCCTGGCCGACGTGGTGGGCCAGGTGCGCCAGTCGAGCGACTCGATCGCCACCGGCTCCGTCCAGATCGCCAGCGGCAACGCCGACCTGAGCCATCGCACCGAGGCGCAGGCCAGCAACCTGCAGCAGACCGCCGCCTCGATGGAGGAACTCACCGTCAGCGTGCGCGCCAGCGCCGAGACGGCCGGCATGGCCAACCAGCTCGCCAGCGACGCTTCGGCGGCCGCCACCCGCGGCGGCGTCGCCGTCAACCGCGTGGTGAAGACGATGAACGAGATCGCCTCGACGTCGAAGAAGATCGTCGACATCATCGGCGTGATCGACGGCATCGCGTTCCAGACCAACATCCTCGCGCTGAATGCCGCGGTGGAGGCGGCGCGTGCCGGCGAGCAGGGCCGCGGATTCGCCGTGGTGGCCAGCGAGGTGCGCTCGCTGGCGCAGCGCTCGGCCGCCGCCGCCAAGGAGATCAAGACGCTGATCGGCGCCAGCGTCGAGAAGGTGGACATCGGCGCGCGCCAGGTGGACGAGGCCGGCGCGTCGATGAACGACATCGTCACGCAGGTGCAGCGCGTGGGCCAGCTGATCGGCGAGAT
Source organism: Burkholderiales bacterium (assembly GCA_038208735.1). Lineage (GTDB taxonomy): Bacteria > Pseudomonadota > Gammaproteobacteria > Burkholderiales > Burkholderiaceae_C > Scleromatobacter. Next base: position 6,153 of record JBBQYL010000119.1, on the reverse strand, counting down.
CTCCAGCGCCACGGTGCAGCAGTCGAGCGGCATCGGCCAGGTCGGCGACGCCGTGGGCGCGCTGGACCAGACCACGCAGCAGAACGCCGCGCTGGTGGAAGAGAGCGCGGCCGCGGCCGAGAGCCTGAGCCAGCAGGCCGCCCGGCTGGCGCAGATCGTCAGCGTGTTCCAGCTATAGAAACTGGTTCATCGGTGGTTCGCGGCGGTGCGAATGGCGCCGTACTCGAATCTGCTGCTTGCCCGGCATTTGCACATCGCTAGTGTGCAAGACGACCCGCAGGTTGTTCGCCGCCGCTTGCTGGTGATGACCGGCGCGACCCCTCAGGGTCAGGACCTGCGACTACGGCGACGTCCGATGAAGCCGAAGAGCGCCAAGCCGGCCAGCAGCAGCGGGCCGTTGGTGGGTTCTGGCACTGCCGAAGTCGGCGCGAACGCGACGCCCCGGAGGATTGTGTCCGGAGCCGCGGTGTCGAGGATCGAGAACGACTCGCCGTTCGGCAGCGTGGTAGCCCCCAGCGAATCCTCGATGCCGAACAGGTAGGTCTGGTCTTCGTCGCCGAGTGTCGAGTTGGTGGCGAACAGCTCGACTTCGCCACCGACGTCCTGGCCGGTGAGGCCGATCAGGCCCGAGGTGCCGGAGGTTGCGGTGTTGGCGACGAGGCCCAGGCCCGCCGACAGGGTGTAGTCCAGCGACCAGGCGCCGTTGACCAGCGACCACTTCTGCAGGCCACCGTCACCAAGTCCGCCACGCTTCGGCTGGCCGCCATCGGCGACGTACAGCGTCGTCGAATTGGCGAAGAAGAAGTTCTCGGGGCTCAGGTTGACCTTGCCGGTGACGCTGATGCCGTTGCCCTGGCTAGCGGCCAGCGTGACGCTATTGCCGATGCCGGCGAGGATCGTCGGCGCGGTTGAGGTGGTCGGCAGCGTGGTGCCGTAGACGGCGATGTTGGACGAACCCTTGTTGCTGGCGGTGCCGCCTTGCTTGCTGTCAGTCGAGACGTAGAGTTGGCCGTTGACGATGGTGGCCGTGCGTGTGTCCGTGCCGTGGTAGATCACCGTACCCGTGGACGCCCCGTCCATGACGAATTGCACGCCCTGCGTACCGTCGCCCTTGACGCCCTGGCCCGCGACGTAGAACGACGAGCCGTTGACCGTCGTCGCGCTGCGCGGGTTGTTGGTGTTGGCGAAGCCGAAGAGTGCGGTGCTGGTGTCGACCTTGCCTTGCGCGTTCACCGCCGCGACGACGCGCGACACGGCGGTGCCAGATCCGCCAAGCACGCTCGTCGTCTGTGCGAGAGCCTGCGTTCCATAGGCGTTGGTCGTATTGACGGTGGCGCCGTTGAACGACGCGGCGTTGACGCCATAGCCCATGATGGTCAACAGATGGCCGTCGGCCGAGCGCTGGAGCGTGCCTTCGGAGGACGAGCCGTACTCGCCCGAGATCGCCGAGTTGATCGTTCCCGATGCACCGATGAAACTGGCTTGCGGCAGCACGAGCTGGTCGACGAACGAGCCCGACGTCGTGACGTCGCGCAGCACGATCGGCGACGCCTGGTTGTCGCCGTACACGCCGCTCTGGTTGCCGTTGCCGTAGACGCTCAGGACAAGGTCGCCCGGCCTGAAGGGACTGGCGGCGTGCGCGGGCGCGGTGGCTGCGAACAGCCCGCCCATCAGGGCGGCAAGAGGCAGGCTCGAACGATGGAATGAAGTCTTCATGGAGTGCGGTCGGTTGTGGATTGGAGACCGACGCGAGTCTGTGAACCGCACGTGACCGTGGCGTGACACTCCGGGGCGGCCCGATACGATCAAGGGGGCATGAAGGCTGCCGCACAGCTTGGGTTCAGCGAGTGCGGCGGTTGTGCAGAATCAGAACGGCACGCCAGGCAACAGGGCCGTGCCTTCGGTCTCGACGGCGTTCCACGACGGGAACGACACGATCGCTCGGCGACTGGCCAGGCTTGGCGGTCACCCCGATCTGAGTGGACTCGTACAGGTTCTTGGCCTTCAGTATGCCGCCCTCCCCCGGCGAGATCGGACGAACCTGAAAATCCGGCGATGAATCCTCCGACTGCACGCAGGAGGACAGGGTGCGGTCAGTTCTTTCGCTACCATCGCCGGCTGAGCGCTTCGCGCTTCAGCCCATTGCGAAAGAGTAGCCATGTCTTCAGACTTCCACGTCCACGGCCCCCACGACCACGAGGTGGAGCACGCCGTCGAGCACGGCGCCGGCGGCATGATCGGCCAGCTGGCCGTCATCACCGCGGTGCTGGCCACCATCGGCGCCATCTGCTCGTACATGGGCGGCGCGACGCAGGCCGACGCCGCGCTGGCCAAGAACGATGCCGCCATCCGCAAGACGGAGGCGTCCGACCAGTGGAATTTCTACCAGGCCAAGAACTCTCGCCAGGCGATCGCCGAGGTGGCGCTGGACCTGGTGCCGACCGAGCGTCGCGCCGCGTACAGCCAGAACATCGAGAAGTACAAGGCCGACAAGGAGCCGATCATGGCCAAGGCCAAGGAGCTCGAGGCCCAGGCCAAGGAGTTCGACGACGAGAGCGAGCACCTGATGCACCAGCACCACCGCTGGGCCGAGGCCACCACGGTGATCCAGGTGTCGATCGCGCTGGCGGCCATCGCACTGCTGACGCGCCGGCGCTGGCTCGAGTGGGGCACGCTGGGCGTGGCGGGCATCGGCATCGCCATCGGCATCGCGGCCTTCTTCAAGCTCTGAGGCGCTCGCCATGAAGGTCTGCATCTTCGGCGCCGGCGCCATCGGCCTGTTGATCGGGGCGCGCCTGTCCGCCACGGGCGCGCACCAGGTGAGCGCGGTGGCGCGCGGCACCACGCTGGCCGCGTTGAAGGCGCACGGCCTTCGCGTGGACGGTGCCTACGGCGCGTTCGCGGGACCAGTGACGGCCAGCGCCGATCCGTCCGACCTCGGCGTTCAGGACGTGGTGGTGGTCGCCGTGAAGGCGCCCGCGCTGGCCGACGTGGCGCGCCGCATCGCCCCGCTGCTGGGACCGCGGACGCTGATCGTGCCGGCCATGAACGGCGTGCCCTGGTGGTTCTGCCAGGGCCTGCAAGGCCCTGCCGCCGGCCTTGCGCTGGAGAGCGTCGACCCCGGCGGCGGCATCGCCGCGCACCTGCCCATCGCCCAGGTGATCGGCTGCGTGGTGCACGCGGCCGCCTCGGTGCCCGAACCCGGCGTGGCGTTCAACCAGATGGGACGCGGCCTGGTCATCGGCGAGCCGCACGGCGGCGTGTCGGAACGCGTGCTGGCGCTGAAGGCGGCGTTCGACGCGGCTGGCTTCGAAACCACCGTCAGCGAGATGATCCAGCGCGACATCTGGTACAAGTTGTGGGGCAACATGACCACCAACCCGATCAGCGCCATCACCGGCGCCACCACCGACCGGGTCATCGGCGACGAACTGGTGCGCAAGCTCACCGGCGACGCGATGCTGGAGTCCGGCCGCATCGGCGAACGCCTGGGCTTCGCCATCACGCAGACGCCGGCCGAGCGCCACGCCATCACGCGCAGGCTGGGCGCGTTCAAGACCTCGATGCTGCAGGACGTGGAGGCCGGCCGGGCCATCGAGCTGGACAGCCTGGTGGGTTCGGTGCGCGAGCTGGGTCGCCACGTGGGCGTGGAGACGCCGCTGATCGACGCCATCTTCGGGCTGGCGCGCCTGTTCGGGCAGGTGCACGGGCTTTATCCCGAGACGCGTTGACGCCGACGGTGTAAGGTCCGCCCATGTCGAACGACCAATGGCGATGACGCCCCCCCTTCCCGCCATGCCCACCGCCACCCTTCCCTCCAGCTCGTACCGCCAGCGCCACGGCGCGCCCGGCCAGCGGCTCGTCGCACGCCATTCGGCGCTCGTGCGCCTCACGCACTGGATCAACGTGTTCTGCTTCTCGCTGCTGCTGATGACCGGCGCGCAGATCTTCAACGCCCATCCGCGACTGTACTGGGGCCAGTATGGCGCCGACAACGACCGCGCTTGGCTGTCGGTCGATTCGTTGCAGAGCGGTGGTCAGTGGCGCGGCGCGGTGCGGCTGGGCTCGCTCAACATCGAGTCCACCGGGCTGCTGGGCGCCTCGCGCCAGGACGGCGCGCTCACGCCGCGCGGTTTTCCGGCGTGGCTTACGATCCCGTCGTACCAGGACCTGGCCGCCGGCCGGCGCTGGCACTTCTTCTTCGCGTGGCTGTTCACCATCAACGGCGCCGTATACCTGTTGGGCGGCCTGGTGCAGCGCCACTTCCGGCGCGACCTGCTACCCACGCGCGCCGAGCTGGCCCCGGCGCACCTGCTGCAGGAGGTGGCCGACCACGCGAAGCTGCGCTTTCCCAAGGGCGAGGCCGCGCGCCGCTACAACGTGCTGCAGAAGCTCACCTACATGGCCGTGGGCTTCGTGCTGCTGCCGATGATGGTGCTCACCGGGCTCACCATGTCGCCGGGCCTCGACTCGGCCTTCCACGTACTGCTCGACCTGTTCGGCGGACGCCCTTCGGCCCGCTCGCTGCACTTCATCTGCGCCTCGTTGCTGGTGGCCTTCGTGGTGGTGCACGTGGTGATGGTGCTGGTATCGGGCGTGTGGAACAACCTGCGCTCGATGATCACCGGGCGCTATGCGATCGAGACCGACGGAGACGCGCAATGAACCCGAACGTGAAGTTCATGCGCGACCGCGTGACGCCGTTCCAGGCCCGCCGCCGCTGGCTGGCCGGCCTGGTGGCCGGCGCCGGATCGCTGGCGCTGGCGGGCTGCGACCGCGCCGTCAACAACGCCCGCATCGACGCCACGCTGCGCAGCGCCGAGAAGCTCACCTACGCCAGCCAGCGCCTGATCCTCGACCACCAGCCGCTGGCCAAGGAATACGGCGAGCGCGACCTGTCGCCGGTGTTCCGCGCCAACGGCTCGATGATGCCCGAGAGCCCCGAGTACGCGCGGCTGCTGCAGGGCGGCTTCCTCGACTTCCGCCTGCAGGTGGACGGCCTGGTGGAGCGGCCGCAGTCGCTGTCGCTGGCCCAGCTCAAGGCAATGAACCAGCGCACGCAGATCACGCGCCACGACTGCGTGGAGGGCTGGAGCGCCATCGGCAAGTGGCAGGGCGTGCCACTGTCGCAGCTGCTGGGCCTGGCCGGCGTCAAGCCCGGCGCCCGTTTCGTCATCTTCCATTGCGCCGACAACCTCGGCGGCGCCGGCGACGACGGGTTGTACTACGAAAGCATCGACCTGCTCGACGCGTACCACCCGCAGACGATCCTGGCCTACGGCATGAACGGCAAGGACCTGCCCGTGGCCCACGGCGCCCCGCTGCGACTGCGCGTGGAGCGCCAGCTGGGCTACAAGCAGGCCAAGTACGTGAACCGCATCGAGGTGGCCGACGCGTTCGCCCACCTCAATGGCGGGCACGGCGGGTTCTGGGAGGACCGGGGGTACGAGTGGTACGCGGGGATCTGAGGCTGCGCTTCGGGTTGAAGTGAGAGGGGACGCTTCAAAAAGCCGAACCGCTCAACCGTCACTTCAGTCAGCGGCCGGCGCGCCTCGCGCGGCGAGCCATCGTGCCCAGCAGGACGATGCCGGCGAGCAGCAGGGACATCGAGCCGGGCTCCGGCACGGTCGAGGCGAAGGACACCACGTTCAGCTGCATGCCGTCCGTGATGCCGTTGCCCTCGACCTAGAAGGACAGCGTGTTCACACCTTCGTGGAAGCCGGTGATGTCGACCGTCGGCCCGAAGACGTAGGAGTAGCCGTCGGCCCACGTGCCGTGCGTGACCGGCGCGCCGTTGAGCGAGTAGCCGGGCACCCAGGTGCCGCGGTCGGCGTACCCCTGGCCGAAGTCGTCCGCTTCCCACGTGAACTTGAGGTCGAACGTGGCGCCTTCGGCGGCCGTCAACGTGAAGGTCTGTATGCGTTCCGCGAACGACATCCTTGCGCCGCTCAATGCGCCGTGCTGAGGCGGCTACGCGAGGGCGGCGGCCGGCACGGTGGCGGGCGTCACGGTGGTGGTGCTGGGCGCGGGAGCATGCCAGTTGTGCGGCAGCAATTGGGCGAGGTCGCGGTTCTTCAGCGTGGGTAGCCGTTCGAACACGTCCTTGAGGTAGGCCCAGGGATCGTGGCCATTGAGTTTGGCCGACTCGATCAA
>JBBQYL010000118.1:0-15690 GCA_038208735.1 Burkholderiales bacterium | reverse complement strand
CTCTGGGCATGATCATCGCCGCCGCGATCCACGGTTGATGGTGCAGGCTTCCGAGCAGCCGCCGCGCGTGGGGCCCGGCGAGCTGGCGCTGCTCGCCTCGGTGTTCGTGGTCGCGGCCTGCGGCCTGGTCTACGAGCTGTGCGCCGGCGCGCTCGCCAGCTACCTGCTGGGCGACTCGGTGCTGCAGTTCTCCACCGTCATCGGCACCTACCTGTTCGCCATGGGCCTGGGCTCCTGGGCCTCGCGCCACGTGCGCGAGCAGCTGGCCACCATGTTCGTGCGCGTCGAGCTGATCGTGGGCGTGGTGGGCGGCCTGATGCCCGCGGCGTTGTTCGCGGCGCATGCCACGTTGCCGGCGGCCAGCCTGATCTCGTTCAAGGTGCTGCTGTACGGCCTGGTCACCGTGGTGGGCATCGGCGTGGGCCTCGAGATCCCCATCGTGCTGCGATTGCTCGACAGGCACCTGAAGGGCCGCGACAGCCTGTCCACGCTGGTCTCGCAGGTCCTCACGTTCTACTACCTCGGCTCGCTGGTGGTCTCCGTGGCGTTTCCGCTGCTGCTGGTGCCGCACCTGGGCATCGTGCGCTCGGGCATCTTCTTCGGGCTGCTCAACACGCTCGTGGCCGTGTGGTCGCTGTGGCTGTTCCGCGCCGACATTCCGGGCTGGCGCTCTCTCGCCGCGCAGTGTGGCACGCTCTTCGCGCTGCTGGTGGCGGCCATGGCCGCGGGCGACCTGCTCACCACCTGGTCGGAGGACAAGTTCTACGGCCCGGGCGTGGTGCTGCACGAGACCACGCCCTACCAGCGCATCGTGGTCACCTCGCAGGGCGGCACGCTGCGCCTGTTCCTCAACGGCAACCTGCAGTTCAACTCGAAGGACGAGTACCGCTACCACGAGGCGCTGGTGCATCCGGCCATGTCGGGCTACGGCGCGCCGCGCCGCGTGCTGGTGCTGGGCGGCGGCGACGGGCTGGCCATCCGCGAGATCCTCAAGTACCCGTCGGTGGAGCAGGTGACGCAGGTGGAGCTCGACCCCGCCATGACGCGGCTGTTCACCGACGACGCCACGCTGTCGGCGCTCAACGCGCATGCGCTGCGCTCGCCCAAGGTGCGCATCGTCAACGCCGACGCGTTCACGTGGCTGGAGCAGCACGACGACCAGTACGACGTGATCGTGGTCGACTTTCCCGACCCGAGCAACTACGCGCTGGGCAAGCTCTACTCCACCAGCTTCTACGAGCTCGTCGACCTGCACCTGGCCGCGGCCGGCTACGCCGTGGTGCAGACCACCTCGCCCCTGGTGGCGCGGCGCAGCTTCTGGACGGTGGCCACCACGCTGGAGACCGTGGGCCTGCACATCGTGCCGTACCACGTGCACGTGCCCAGCTTCGGCGAGTGGGGCTTCATCATCGCCAGTCACCGGCCCTGGGTGATGCCGCGCACGCTGCCTCCGGGCATGCGCTTTCTCACGTTGCCCGGCATGCAGGCGCTGCTCGATTTCCCGCCCGACATGGCCCGCGTGCCGGCCGAGCCCAACCGCCTCTCGAACCAGACGCTGGTGCGCACGTTCGAGGAAGAGTGGGGCAAGGTCCATGAGTGACGGCGCCACGCGGCGCGCGTTCCTCGGCGCCGCGCTGGCGGCCCCGGCCATCCTCTCCGGCTGCGCCAGGCCCGACGACTGGCGCACGCGCGTCGACGGCCGCTGGATCGGCGACAACGCGGTGCTGGGCCATCGAGTCCGGGATGTCGCACGTTCGATGGCCGCGCAGCCGCCGGCCAACGCGCGCGAGCGCCGCTGCGACGTGCTGGTGGTGGGCGGCGGCATCGCGGGCCTGGCGGCGGCGCGCACGCTGCAGCGTGCGGGCATCGCCAACATCGCGGTGCTCGAGCTCGAGGACCAGGCCGGCGGCAACAGCCGCGGCCATGCGATGCACGGCCTGCGGTGTCCGCTCGGCGCGCACTACCTGCCGCTGCCCGGCCCCAGCGCGCCCGACATCCAGGCCTGGCTGGTGGAGATCGGCCTGGCCAGGCAGACCGCCGCGGGCCTGAAATGGGACGAGCGCCACCTGTGCCACAGCCCGCAGGAGCGCCTGTTCATCGACGGCCGCTGGCAGGAGGGCCTGCTGCCCAATGTGCCGCGCGCCTCCGTCACGCAGGCGCAGTACCGGCGCTTCGCGAAGATGATCGCCGACGCCGGCAAGCTGGGCTTCGCGCTGCCCACCACGCGCGCGCCCTGGACGCCCGCGCACGCCGCGCTCGACGCCATCAATGCCGCGCAATGGCTGCGCGACAACGGCATCGACGACCCGCGCTTCCTGGCCTACCTCGACTACTGCTGCCGCGACGACTACGGCGCCGGCGCGTCCACCGTGTCGGCCTGGGCGCTGGCGCACTACTTCGCGAGCCGCCACGGCTTCAGCGCGCCCGGCGACGATGCCAACGAGCGCGACGCGGTGCTCACCTGGCCCGACGGCAACGCGCCGCTGGTCGACGCGTTGCGCCATCCGTTCGTCGACCGCGTGTTCACCGGACGCGCCGCGTTCCGCATCGACGAGGGCCTGCACGGCGTCACCGCCTGGGCCTTCGCGGGTGCGGAGGTGGAGCGCTGGACCGCGAAGCACGTCATCGTGGCGACGCCGCTGTTCATCGCCGCGCACGTGCTCAGCGCGCCGCCGCCGCCGCTGGTGGCGGCCGTTAAGCAGCAGCGGCGCGCACCGTGGATGGTGGCCAACCTTCGCCTCGACGCGTTGCCGATGGACCGCGTCGGCGCGCCGCTGTCGTGGGACAACGTGATCCATGGCAGCCCGTCGCTGGGCTATGTCGATGCGCAGCACCAGAGCCTGGGCCGCGTCGTGGGCGAGCACCTCATCACCGCGTACTGGGCGTTCCCCGACACCGATCGCAGGCGGCTCCTGCAGATGCGCTGGGACGACGCCACGCAGCTGATCCTGGACGACCTGCGCGGGGTGCACCCGGATCTCCCGGAGCGGCTGCAGCAGGTCGACATCGTGCGCCATGGCCACGCGATGGCCATTCCCACCCCCGGGCTGCGGTCCAGCGCGGCGCTCGCGGCGATACCCGCCAGCGCATCGCGCATGAGCTTCGCACACGCCGATCTTTCGGCGTACTCGGTGTTCGAGGAGGCATTCACGCATGGCACGAGCGCGGGCCAACGCGTGGCACGCGCGTTAGGGCTGTCTTAACTGCCCAGCAACACAAGTGCTCCGGATTGCCGTACAACCGGTCAATTTGGGCTCTGCTCGACGGCTTACCCGCCGTTACAACAGGGGACGGAAGAAAGGCGCCGCGCCAGTCGTTCTCCCTGAAACGACCGCTGTACAGGGTGGAACGGGTGTCGACACTGCGCCGTGAAACAAGTCGTGAGTCGGTGTGCGACAGGCGGCGGGCACGCCCATTGCCAAGAGGCACACCATGCCCGGCCATCGTTGTTGCGCAGCCCCAAACGGCGGAATTCCGCCGCACGGGTCAGCAAGCCTTCAACAACGGCGAAACCGGGCGACGTATGGTCGCATCTGCCAACGCGAACGCCCAGCGCACGGGCTCTCGTTGGAAACCGTGACACCCCCTCTCAAAAAACTTCTTCAGGAGTGAGTCAATGACTCGAATCAAATCTCTCGCGATCAACGCGCTGGCAGCCGCCGCCACGCTCGCATGCTTTGGCGCCGCCTCGGCACAAGAGACCCAGTACAACCCGAACGCCTACATTCTGCTCAATGGCAGCGCGGTCAAGCCGGACAAGGATTATCCGGAAGACAAGACGGGGTTTGGAGGAGGCGTGAAGTTCGGCATTCCTCTCAATCCGAGCTGGGATCTGCAGATCGGCGGCAACTACGCCGTGTCCAAGGATCACTCCGCAAACCTGCACGAGACGCTGGCCGGCGTCGATGCGCTGTACCTGTTCACCCCCGCCGGCTTCCGCCCGTTCATCCTGGCGGGCGTGGGCGTGTCGCGCGACAAGTTCGCCGATCCCGCCGTGGGCAGCTTCCGCCGCACGTCGCCGTATGCGAACTTGGGCTTGGGCTTCCAGTACAAGTTCACCCCGACGCTGGGCATGCAGGCAGACATCCGCGAAGTGGGTTCGTTCTACCGCGACCGCGTCGTCGAGTACGGCATGAAGCGCGCCGCCAACACGTACGCCAACGTAGGCCTGACCTGGGCCTTCGGCGGCCCGCCGGCACCCCCGGTCGTGCCGGTGACCACCACCACGCGCACCGAGGAGACCACGGTCGCCACGACGCCCGCGCCCGCTCCGATCATCGCGCCGCCGCCCCCGCCGCCGGCTCCCGTGATGAAGAAGTACACGCTGTCGGCCAGCGAGCTGTTCGGCTTCAACAGCGCCAAGCTGGGCCCGAATCAGTCCAAGCTGGATGAAGTGGCCTCCACGATGAACGCCAACACCGACATCGCCAGCGTCACCATCGTCGGCTACACCGACCGTATCGGCAGCAACGCCTACAACCAGAAGCTGTCGGAACAACGCGCCAACTCGGTCAAGTCCTACCTGCAAGGCAAGGGCGTCGCCGAGAGCCGCCTGACCGCCGTCGGCAAGGGCGAGGCCGATCCGGTCGTCGAGTGCAAGGACGAGAAGAAGCGTCCCGCGCTGATCAAGTGCCTCGAGCCGAACCGCCGCGTCGAGATCGAGCCGGTCACGTTCACGAAGCAAGTGAACTGATCTCGCGCCTCGCGTGACAAGGCCCGCCTCGGCGGGCCTTTTTCATTGGTGTTTCCCCGCTGCATGCCCCGCGCGCAAAGTCCCAGCATCGCGGCGTACGCAAAACACGAACTGGAGACACCCGATGACCACGCTCAATGCCGACGCCGTCTACCGCAAGGTGGCGACTCGACTGATTCCGTTGCTGTTCCTGTGCTACATCGCGGCCTATCTCGATCGCGTCAACGTCGGGTTCGCCAAGCTGCAGATGCAGCAGGCACTGCAGTTCTCCGACTCGGTCTACGGCTTCGGCGCGGGCATCTTCTTCATCGGCTACTTCATCTTCGAAATCCCCAGCAACGTGATGCTGCATCGCGTGGGCGCCGGGCGCTGGATCGCACGCATCATGGTGAGCTGGTCCATCCTGTCGGCCGGCATGATGTTCGTCAACTCCGCGCTGAGCTTCTACATCGTGCGGTTCCTGCTCGGCGTGGCCGAGGCCGGGTTCTTTCCCGGCATCATCCTGTATCTCACATACTGGTTTCCGGCGGCGCGCCGCGGCCGTGCCACGTCGCTGTTCCTCGCCGCGATAGCCGTGGCCGGCCTGGTGGGCAATCCCGCGTCGGGCTGGATCCTGCACTCGCTGGACGGCGTCAACGGATGGCAGGGCTGGCAGTGGGTGTTCCTGCTGGAGGCCGTTCCCTCGCTGGTGCTGGGCGTGGTCGCCTGGTTCTGGCTGGAGGATCGCGTGAAGGACGCGCAGTGGCTCACGCTCGAGGAACGCGAGCTGGTGGCGCGCGACATCGCGGCCGAGGAGTCGCACAAGATCGACGGCAGCCTGGGCCGCGTGCTGTCCGACGGGCGCGTGTGGCTGTCCGCGCTCATCTACTTCGCCATCGTGTCGGGCCTGTACGGCGTCACGTTCTGGCTGCCCACCATCATCAAGGGACTCGGCGTGGCCGACCCGCTGCAGGTGGGCCTCATCGGCGCGGTGCCATGGGCCTTCGGCATCGCCGCCATGGTCTTCGCCGCGCGCAGCGCCGACCGGCGCCAGGAGTACCGCTGGCACACCGCGGTGTCGTGCGTGGTCGCCGCGGTGGGACTGGTGATCAGCGTGGCCTTCCACGCCGACGTGATGCTGGCCATGGCCGGCCTCACCATCGGCGCGATGGGCATCATGAGCGCGCTGCCCATCTTCTGGAGCAATCCCACCGCGCTCCTGGGCGGCACGGCCGCGGCCATGGGCATCGCGTTCATCAACTCCGTGGGCAACCTCGCGGGCTTCGCGATTCCCTGGCTGATGGGCGTCATCAAGGACCGCACGCACTCCACCGACCTCGGCCTGCACATGCTCGCCGGCTTCCTGGTGCTGGGCGCGATCGCGGTGATGTTGCTGAAGAAGAACGATGTCGCACGTTGAGGGTCCGCGGTGAGTGACGGGCGCGGACGGTCACGGCACAATGCGGCCCATCGAGACCTCCGCGCCCCCGCGCCGAACCAGACCATGAGCCTGGCCTACGACGACGCCGAACTGCTGTTGTCCTCCATCCTGCCGGATGCGCGCATCTCGCCCATTCCTTCTGCTTTCGACGGCGTCGGCATCGGCATCGCCGTGCCGCGCGACACCTTCGACGAGGCGCTGGGCGTGCTGCGCGAGGCGGGCTACGTGCTCCGCACCGATGAGATCGGCGACAACCGGCAGCGCCTGCTCTCGGCCCCCGACGGCGACGCCCCGCTGACGCTGCACCTGATGGAATCGGACGCGCGCCGCGAGTCCCTGCTGCCGCTGGCCTGACGCAGGCTCAGCCGCGCTGCACCCGCTGCACCCGCGGCTCGCGTGGGCCGAAGGCCTGCACCAGGCGCGCCATCACGGCTTCGGCGCGCGCCGAGTTGTCGGCGCCCAGGTTGCACACGTACACATCGGCCGTGATGCTGCGCAGCTCCGGCCACGTGTGCACCGCCAGGTGCGACTCCACCAGCAGCACCACGCCAGTGACGCCTTGCGCCTGGCCGGCCTCGTCGACGAACGGATGGAACACGCTGCCCACCGCGCGCAGTCCCGCGCCGGCGACCGCGTCCAGGCACAGCGCGCGCAAGGCGTCGGCATCGTCGAGCGGGGCCTCGCCGCGGCAGTCGTGCAGGTCGGCGATCAGGTGGAGTCCGTGCATCGTTCAAGGAGGTGGCGCACGGGTCGTGCGGCCGCCATGGTAGGCCATCGTTTCCCACCTGCGGCGAAGCGGTCGCCGAGCGGTCGTTAAAATCGGTCCGGTGCACGCCCTCAACGCCGATCTCCACTGCCATTCCACCGCCTCCGACGGCACGTTGAGCGCCGACGCGCTCGCGGCGCGCGCCAAGGCCAACGGCGTCGAGCTGTGGGCCCTCACCGACCACGACGAGCTGAGCGGCCTGCCCGCCGCGCGCGCCGCGGCCGCCGCCGCGGGACTGCCGTTCGTCAACGGCATCGAGATCTCGGTCACGTTCGCCGGCAACACGGTCCACATCGTGGGCCTGGGCTTCGATCCGTCCAACGACGAGCTGGTGGCAGGCATCTCGCAGGTGCGCGCGGGACGCGAGCTGCGCGCCAAGCAGATGGGCGACGGCCTGGCACGGGTCGGCATCGAAGGCGCCTACGAAGGCGCCATCAAGCTGGCGCCCAACCCGCACCTGGTGTCGCGCACGCATTTCGGCCGCTTCCTCATCGCGGCCGGCGTGGCGCCCGACATGCATGCCGTGTTCCGCCGCTACCTCACCGAGGGCAAGCCCGGCTACGTCGAACACGTATGGGCCCGGCTCGGCGACGCGGTGCGCTGGATCCGCGCCGCCGGCGGCGTGGCCGTGATCGCGCACCCGGGCCGCTACAAGTTCACGCCCACCGAGGAGTTCGCGCTGTTCTCCGAATTCCAGGCGCACGGCGGCGAAGGCGTGGAGGTGGTCACCGGCAGCCACCACGCCGGCGACGTCGTCAAGTACACCGAGACGGCGATCGAGTTCGGCCTGCTCGCCTCGCGCGGCAGCGACTTCCACGACCCGCAGGAGAGCCGTCTGGACCTCGGCCTGGTTCCCGGCCAGTTGGCCCTGTCGTCGCGCCTGACGCCGGTGTGGTCGCGCTGGACGACCGCCGAGCTGCGCCCCGAGCCGCTCGCGTCGTGAGCGCGAGGGGCGCCACGCACGCGCATCCGCTGCAGGGCGTGCTGCTGATCCTGCTGGCGGCCGCCTTCTTCGCGTCGCTCGACTCCACCGCGCGCGGCCTCAGCCAGCCCGGCGGCGCGTGGGGCGTGCCGGTGCTGTTGATCATGACGGTGCGCTACACCGTGCAGGCGGTGGTGATGGCCGTGGCGCTCACGCCGCGCGGCCGCGCGGCCTTCGCGTCGGTGCATCCGAAATTCCAGTGGCTGCGCGGCCTGCTGCTGCTGGCCACCAGCTTCTTCTCGTTCTTCGCCGTCAGCTTCATGCCGGTGCCCGAGTACACCGCCATCAACATGCTCACGCCGCTGCTGGTGACCGTGCTCGCCGCGAGCCTGCTGCACGAGCGCGTGTCGCGGCTGCGCTGGGTGCTCGTCTGCGGCGGCTTCGCCGGCGCGCTGATCGTCATCCGGCCCGGCTCGGGCGCGTTCGGCTGGGTGGTGCTGCTGCCGCTGCTGGGCGCCGCCACCTACGCCAGCTTCCAGGTGCTGACGAGCCGCCTGGCGGGCGCCGACAGCCCGCTGACCACGCACTTCTGGACGGGCCTGGTGGGCAGCGTCGTGATGTGGCCCGTGCTGGCCGTGGCGGCCGCGGCGCAGGGGGCGGACGCCAGCCTGGCCATCGCCCACCGCCTGTCGCCCGCCGCCTGGGCCGGGATGGTGGCCTGCGGCCTGCTGGCCACCACGGGACACCTGTTCCTGATCCTGGCGCTGGGCAAGGCCCGCACGGCCACGCTGATGCCCTTCCTGTACGCGCAGATCGGCTTCGCGACGCTGATCGGCTGGCTCGCGTTCGATCATGTGCCCGACCAGTGGGCCTGGGTGGGCATGGCCGTGATCGCGGGCTGTGGCGCCACGTCGGCAGCACTCAACATGAAGCGTCCGGGCGCGTCCGCGCCCACCGCCGCGGTGGACTTGCTGCCCGAATAGGCGTTGTGGCGCCGTGGACGGCCTCGCGCTGAGACAATGAATCCATGTCCCAGTTCTTCGACGTCCACCCCGACAACCCGCAGATCCGGCTGCTGCGCCAGGCCGCGCAGATCCTGCACGACGGCGGGCTGGCCGCGGTGCCCACCGACTCCAGCTACGCCTTCGTGTGCCATCTCGACGACAAGGACGCCGTCGAGAAGCTGCGCCGCGTGCGCGGCGTCGACGCCAAGCACCACCTCACGCTGCTGTGCCGCGACCTGTCCGAACTCGCCAACTACGCGCGCGTCGACAACCGCCAGTACCGCATGCTGAAGGCGGCCACGCCGGGCCCGTTCACGTTCATCCTCGACGCCACGAAGGAGGTACCGCGCCGGGTATCCCACCCGTCGCGCCGCACCATCGGCCTGCGCGTGCCCGACCACAAGGTGCTGCAGTGCCTGCTGGAAGAGTTGGGCCAGCCGCTGCTGGCCACCACGCTGATCCCGCCGGGCGAGACGCTGCCGCTGAACGACCCCGAAGAGATTCGCGCGCGCTTCGAGAAGAGCGTGCAGGCGATCGTGTGCGCGGGAGCGTGTCCGATGGAGCCGACGACCGTCGTGGACCTGAGCGGGGACGAGCCGGTGCTGGTGCGGGCGGGGCGTGGGGATGCGGCGTTGCTGGGGTTGTGAGCGATAAGTGAGGGTGGGACGCTTCGCGCGGGTCGGCTGCCCGCGCTGCGGAGCGACTGGCATGCACTTGGCTCGACTCCGCACGTGCGCCTTGAATCCGGCCTGGACGGCCGGATTCCGAGGGCGTTCACTCAAGGTTCGTCCGCGCATGTTTGCGGGCCGTGCTCGGCAACTTCGTAGTCGTGCCGACACGCCCTCGATGGCCCGGTGCTGCGTCTCCCCAAGTACACGCCCGCCGCACCGCCGGTTCACCCAGGTGGTTGGGACGAAATACTTCCTCCAACTTTTTAGTTGGTCCGGGCAGCGTCGTGTCGCGATGCCGGCGCTCCTTCTCGTGAAGGACGAAGGGGGCATCACCTCGTCGACGACGTCATCCCAGGCATCGATCCCGCCCACCGCGTCATCCCGCCCCCCTTGTCATCCTGCGCGCAGTCGCAGGATCCACGCACGCAGACCACGTTGCCTCTGGCGTGGATTCCGCGACTGCGCGCGGAATGACAGGACAGCGGAACGTTGCCGGTCGTCCATCACGACAAGGAGCGCCTGCGCGCCGACACGCAATTCGCGTCAGACCCGATGGGAGGTGTCACGGCTGGCCGCGGGCAGCGTCGCGGCCTCGAAGGCCCGACGCTGCCCAAACCAATCAAAAAAGGGGGAGGAAGTATTTGTCCCAACCGCCTGGGTGAACCGGCGGTGCGGCGGGCGTGTACTTGGCGAGACGCAGCACCGGGACGTCGAGGGCATGTCGGCGCGCATACGAAGCTGCCGAGCGCGGCCCACAAACGCCGCGCGGACGAACCTTGACCGGAAGCCCTCGGAATTCGGCCGTCCAGGCCGGATTCAAGGCGCACGTGCGGAGTCGAGCCAAGTGCATGCCAGTCGCTCCGCAGCGCGGGCACCCGACCCGCGCGAAGCGTTCAACCCTCACTTAAAACCAAAGCGAGGCGTTCAACTCTCACTTCAAAAACAAAGCGATCCTAGACAGCCGCCTTCACCACGATCTCCACCTTCCACTCCGGCTTCGCCAGCTTGGCCTCCACCGTGGCGCGCGGCGGCGTGTTGCCACCCGCCACCCAGGCGTCCCAGGCTTCGTTCAACGCCGGGAAGTCGGCGACGTCGGCCAGGAAGACCTGCGCCATCAGGATGCGCGACTTGTCCGTGCCGGCCCGGGCCAGCAACGCGTCGACCTGCGCCAGCACGTCGGCGGTCTGGCCCTTGGCGTCGAGGGTGGCGTCGGAGGCCACCTGGCCGGCGAGGTAGGCCACGCCGTTGTGCACGGCCATCTCGGAGATGCGGGGGCCGACGTCGAATCGTTGAATATCGCTCATGGAGAATTCCGAAGAAAAAGGAAGAGGTCAGGCGCCGGGCTTCTTCGCCTTGCTGCCCAGCTTGGATTCGGCGCCGTTCAACAGCTTGGAGATGTTGGAACGATGCCGCCAGATCAGCAGCACGCTCATGACGGCCACCAGCACGACGACTGGTGGGTCGCCGATCAGGAAGAAGGTGTAGACCGGCGCCAGCAGCGCAGTCAGCAGCGCGGCCAGCGACGAGTAGCGCGTGGCGAAGGCGATCACCAGCCAGGTGGCCAGGCTCGCCAGGCCCACCCACACGTTGAGCGCCAGCAGCACGCCGGCCGCGGTGGCCACGCCCTTGCCGCCCTGGAAGCGGAAGAACACCGGGTAGAGATGGCCCAGGAAGGCGGCCAGGCCGGCCAGGGCGATGACGGTCTCGCCGAAGCCGAAGCGGGCCGACAGCGCGCGCGCCAACAGCACCGCCACCACGCCCTTGAGGGCGTCGAGCAGCAGCGTGAGGATGGCCGCGGTCTTGTTGCCGCTGCGCAGCACGTTGGTGGCGCCGGGGTTGCCCGAGCCGTAGGAGCGCGGATCGTCCAGCTGCATCGCCTTCGAGACGATCACGGCGAAGCTCAGCGAGCCCAGCAGGTATGCCAGCACCGCCACGCCCGAACCCATCATCTTCACGCTCTCCACCGCCGGACCTTCACAGAAATCGACGACCGGAAGTGTATGCGGTATGCGTTACGCCACGGCTCCCGCGAGCCGGGGCGAACATTGCTGCAGCGCACCACCAACCCCACGAAACGTGCGGGAGACATGCCCGCGGTACGCTGCGGGCCATGAGCTCACTGCCCTTCCCGATCGAAGACGACGACCTCGCCGCCGCGCGCGGCCACTGGCATTGGCGCGGCCAGGCACGCCCCGCGTTCGCGGCCACGCCCACGGCCGCCCAGGAATCCGTGTGGGACTACCCGCGCCCGCCGCGGCTGGAGGTCGACCCACGCGAGGTGGTCATCCGCTGGGGCGGCCTGGAGGTGGCGCGCAGCACGCGCGCCATTCGCGCGCTGGAGACCGCGCATCCGCCCAGCTTCTACATCCCGCTGGAAGACATCGCCCCCGGCTTGCTGGTGCCCGCCGAGGGCAAATCGCTGTGCGAATGGAAGGGCCCGGCGCGCTACTGGTCGCTTTCCGACGGCGCGCGTCATCTGGCGAAGGTGGCCTGGAGCTATCCGCGGCCGTTGCCCGGCTCGGAACCGCTGCGCGACGCCGTCGCGTTCTATTGCCACGCGCTCGATTGCAGCGTGGGCGGCGCGCGGGTGGCGCCGCAACCGGGCGGCTTCTATGGCGGCTGGATCACGCCGGAGCTGGTAGGCCCGTTCAAGGGGGAGCCGGGCAGCGAAGGCTGGTGAACTAAGAGGTTCATCGTCGATCTGCGGGGGCTTAGGTTTGCGGTGCGCGCTTAGTCATTCACGGATGCGTGAGCCTTAGGACATCGCGGGGTCAGTCACGACTCACCGGGCGAGTCTCTTTTGTTCGTGTCCTCCGCCGGCCTGCGGCGCGGCTCCTCCTTGACCTCACAAAATAGACTCGCCCGGTTCGCCGTTCCACGCCCGGCCGGCCCACGGCAACATTCGCCGGGTAAGAAGTCCGCCAATTTTGTTTGTGGTGTTTGGCATCGTCGGGGCCATCGAGGCCGCGACGATGCCCGCGGCCGGCCGGCTCGCACGCCGCCGGGCCTGACGCGAATCGCGGATCGACATGCCGCCGCTACTTTTCGTGAGGGACGACCTGCGCCGTCCCGTCATCCTGCGCGCAGTCGCAGGATCCACCCCAGAGACATCGTCGTTCGCCAGCATGGATCCTGCGACTGCGCGCAGGATGACGACGCCGTTGCAGGGATGACCGCCCCTTCGAACAAAGGAGACTGCCCCGGTGAGTCGTGACTGACCCAGCGCCGCCCCGAAGATCCTCGGTGAAGCAATTGAAAACGGGGCCGAGGCCCCGTTTGCCGTTTACCAGCCGCCGCCGTCGTCGCTGCCGCCGGACGGCGTGAAGTTGTCGGAGCCGCCGCCCGACGAGTCGCCGCCCCAGTCGTTGCCGCCGGCGCCGTAGTCGATCGGGCGGTTGTCGAGGTCGCGCGTGGCCTGGTCGGCGTCGCTGTAGTTGGCGCCCTGCGAACCGAAGCTGTTGCCGTTGCCGAGGTTCTCGTCGTGGCGATTGCCTTCCAGCATGCGCTCGAGCAGCATGCCTCCTGCCACGCCGGCGCCGGCGGCCAGGCCGGTGCGCAGCAGTCCACCCCCGGGCGCGGCGCCGTAGCCGGGGCCGTACCCCGGGCCGTAACCGGGCTGTGGCACGCCCGGCTGCATGCCGTAGCCGCCCTGCGGTTGGGGCGCGAAGCCACCGCCGGACATGTTGTTGGCGATCGCGCGGCGCGACACGGCGCGGAAGATCAGGAACGCGACGACGGCGAGGCCGCCCACCCACACCCAGCCCGGGACGCCGCTGCTGGCGGCCTGCACCGGCGCGGCGGGGGCCATCGGCGCCGCCTCGACGCGCGTGGGCGCCACGCCAGGCGAGGCGGCCGGACGGGACAGCTCACGCGTAAGCTCGCCCTGGAAGGTGCGGAACCGGGCCGGATCGCCGGAGAACTTCAGCGACGGATCGATCTCGCTGGCGCGCGACGCCTCGGCCGACGCGTCGGCGAACTTGTGTTCCTTGGACAGGATCTCGGCCAGGATGTAGTGCGCCCGGGCGCTCTGCGGCTTGGCGGCGATCACCTCGCGCACCATGGACTCGGCCTTGGGATAGTCGCCCGCGCGGTCGGCCGCGGTCACGTCGTCGACCGTGGGAACGGCCATGGCGGCGGTCGACCACAGGGCGGCGGCACAGGCGGCCGCCAACAGCATCTTGCGTTTCATCTTCGTGTCCTTTCAGACGGAGGGCCACCGACATCATGCTCTCTCGGAGCCGGCGCTTCCTCGACGTGAACATGAGGTCGACCCGCTGCCCATCAAGAGGTTCCGCGCGACATTTCGCAGGGTGGGCGCTTGCAAGGTTTCAGCAAGGCGTGGACCCACGATTGCGACACCCATTTTTACCTGGATAGGGGTGGACGGCCGCTTGCTGCGGGCAGACGATCGGCGAACCCTCCATCGCAAAGGAACCCACCATGGCCACCAGACACACCATCCCGGGCAGCGAACGCCACGCGCTGGAGGGCGCCCGCGCCGTCGGGCCGGCGCGCCCCGACGAGCGCATGGAGGTCACCCTGCGCGTGCGCGCGAAGACGCCCATCGCCCACGCGCTGGCCGCCACCGGCGCCACCGGCGACACGCATCCCGCCCGTCGCCAGTACCTCACGCGCGAGGAATACGCCACCAGCCACGGCGCCGACGCGCCCGACCTGGCCGCCGTGGCCGCGTTCGCGAAGGCGCACGGACTGGCGGTGGTGCAGTCCGACGCGGCGCGGCGCAGCGTCGTGCTCTCCGGCACCACGCAGGGCATGAACGACGCCTTCGGCGTCAACCTGCAGCGGTTCGAGCACGCCGGCGGGAGCTACCGCGGCCGCGTGGGCAGCGTCAGCGTGCCGGGCAATCTAGCGGGCGTGGTCGAGGGCGTGTTCGGCCTGGACGACCGCCCCGCCGCCGATCCGCACTTCCAGCGCTACGAACCCGCGCTGGGCGTACGCGCCATCGCGGCCAAGGCCTTCACCCCGCCCGCGCTCGCCAGGCTGTACGACTTCCCCAGCGGCGTCGACGGCGCCGGCCAGTGCATCGGCATCATCGAGCTGGGCGGCGGCTACAAGCCGGCCGACCTGGCCACGTATTTCGGCTCGCTGGGCCTCGCCGTGCCCACGGTGAAAGCCGTGCTGGTGGATCACGCCAAGAACCTTCCCACCAACGCCAACAGCGCCGACGGCGAGGTGCTGCTCGACATCGAGGTGGCCGGCGCCGTCGCGCCGAAGGCGCTCATCGCCGTCTACTTTGCGCCCAACACCACGCAGGGCTTCCTCGACGCCATCACCACGGCCGTCCACGACAGCGTCAACAAGCCTTCGGTCATCTCCGTCAGCTGGGGCTCGGCGGAGGCCAACTGGACGACACAGGCCATGACGCAGTACGACCAGGCCTTCCAGGCCGCAGCCGCGATGGGGGTGACGATCTGCGTGGCGGCCGGCGATTCCGGCTCGTCGGACGGCGTGGCCGACGGCTCGCCCCACGTCGACTTCCCGGCTTCCAGTCCCAACGTGCTGGCTTGCGGGGGCACGAAACTGCTGGCCAGCAGCGCCACGACCATCGACTCCGAATCGGTGTGGAACGAAGGCGTCACCACCAGTGCCACGGGCGGTGGCGTGAGCGGCTTCTTCGCGTTGCCCGCTTACCAGTCCAATGCCGGTGTGCCGGTCGGCACGGCCGGCAAGGCGGGCCGCGGCGTGCCCGACGTCGCGGGCGACGCCGACCCGGCCACCGGCTACCAGGTGCGGGTCGACGGCCAGGACTTGGTCATCGGCGGCACCAGCGCCGTCGCGCCGTTGTGGGCGGGGCTGGTGGCGCTGATGAACCAGAAGCTGGGACACCCCGTGGGGTTCCTCAACCCGATGCTGTACGGCTCGCTGCAAGGCAAGGGCGTGACGCACGACATCACCATCGGCAACAACGGAGCGTTCAGCGCGAACGCCGGTTGGGACGCGTGCACGGGATGGGGGTCGCCGGATGGGGCGAAACTGGTCGCCGCGCTGGGCACCTGAGCCCGGCTTGAATGTAAAAACGCCCCGGTCGCTTGCGCGCCGGGGCGTTGTCGTTGCGGCACGGGGCCGCAGCGCGTAGTTTTACCAGAAGCGGTAGCTGGCACCCACGGCGATGGCGCGACCCGTCGGGTCGGCGTAGCGGCCGTCGTAGCCCAACTGGTTGCCGCCCACGATCTTCAGCGACAGCGGCGGCTTC
>JBBQYL010000117.1:0-15834 GCA_038208735.1 Burkholderiales bacterium | reverse complement strand
GGTGCCCAGCACCGTGTCGAGCGCGATGTAGTCGGAGATCTGCTTGTAGAACACGCCGGCGGACATCAGGCTGCCCTTGGCGAAGAAGTCCTCGTAGGCCAGGTCCAGCTGGTTGGCCATCATGGGCTTCAGGCGCGGGTTGCCGCCCGTCACCGTGGTGAGCGTGCCTTCGTTCTGCGAAACGGTGACGACATGCGCGTCGTTCATCACGTCCAGCGGCGCGCGCGACATGGCGCGCGACGCGCCGAAGCGGATCTGGTGTTGTTCGGCCTCGTCGAGCGACAGCACCAGGTTCAGGCTGGGCAGGAACTTGGTGTAGCCCGTGCCGTCCGACACGGGCGCGGGCGCGCCGCCGTCGACCTGCTGGTAGCCGTAGCCGGTCTGGTCGGTGTGGGCCACGCGCAGGCCGAAGTCGCCGCGGAAGTCCTTGCCCAACGCGGTGCCCGACAGGTCGAACTGCGCGTAGGCCGAGGTGTTGTTCTCCTTGGCGCGCCAGTCCTTGTAGATCAGGTCGCTGTCGGTGGCGCTGCGGCCGGCGGTGCTCAACGCATCACTGCCGAACAGGCGGGTGATCGCCGGCTCGAGGCCGCCGGCGAAGTCCACGAAATCGGGCCGACCGCGTACATGAACGCGTTGGAGATCCGCCGCGGTGATCGCCGCCGAGCCGTTGTCGAAGTTCCAGGAGATCTGGTCGTAGCCCTTCTCACGCTGCGTGCCGCGCACGCCCACCTTGACGGTGCGGATGGCGCCCCAGTCGATGTCGCGGCTGACGTTCAGCACCTGCGACGTCAGCTTGTCGGTGAGGTGGCCCGCGTAGTTGGGGCCCCACTGCTCGTAGGTGGTGTTGCCGTAGTTGGCCGGGTCGCCCAGGTCCTCGGTGTATGAGTAGGTGCCCCACTGGTTGTGGTTGGCGCTCCAGGTGAGCGCGCCGTTGCCGGTCATCCACAGGCCCACGCCGGCCCACAGCGTGTCGCGCGTGGCGGTGGAGCGCGCGACGTCGCCCTCCACCTTCCAGCCCGCCACCTGGGTCTTGCCGTTCAGGCCCATCGCGAAGTCGCGCTGGTTCTGCTTCCACAGGCCCTCGATCGTGTTCATCGACACGTTCTGCGCGGTGCCGCCCGTCACGTAGCCGTCGGACACCGTGATGTCCGTGTACGGGAAGCCCTGGCCGGCCACGTGGTACATCGAGTTCTCGTGGATGTTGGAGCGCGCGGTGTAGACGTCGGCCGTCAGCTGCGTGACCGCGCTGGGCTTCCACTCGATCTTGCCCAGCACGCTGGAGCGCTTGTTGGTGCCCTTGACGACCTGGTTCTGGAAGCCCCACGGCGGGGTCTCGGAGCCGCCGGTGTTATCCACGTCCCACGGGGTGCCGCCGTTGAAGCCGTAGTTCTGGAACTGGTCGCTCACGTCGGGCTGGTCGAAGTAGCTTGCCGCCAGCGCCACGCCGATCGTGTGGTCGGCGAACTGGTCGACGTAGACCGCGCCCAGGCGCGGGGCCACCTTCTTGGCGCCCTGGATGTCGGCGCCCTGCTTGTAGTACTCGGCGTCGGCCTTGATGGACGCGTTGCGCTCCTTGTAGGCCAGCGGATCGACGGTCTGCAGGTCGACCGAGGTGGCGATACCGCCCTCGACGATCTCCGCCGACTGGGTCTTGTACACCTTGGCGCCCGAGATGGACTCGGACGGGAACATCTCGAAGCGCACCGCGCGATCGGGTTCGGTGCTGGCGAACTCGCGGCCGTTGAGCGTGGAGCTGATGAAGCGCGGGCCCAGGCCGCGCGCCACCACCTGGCTGGCGTTGCCGCGGTCGATGCCGGCCGCCAGGCCCGGCAGGCGGGCCAGCGATTCGGCGATCGTGGTGTCCGGCAGCTTGCCGATGTCTTCCGAGGCGATCACCTCCACCATCGAGTTCGACGCGTTCTTCTGGCTGACCGAGCTGGCCAGCGAGGCGGCCACGCCGGTCACGGTGACGGTCTGCGTGTCGTCGTCCCTGGCCTTGGCGGGCGCCACGGCCGAAGCGGGCGCGGCGGCCGGCGCGGCGGCGGCCTGGGCCTGCGCGGCGGCGGCGCCGATCACGGCGGGCAGCAGCAGCACGGCCTGGAGCAGCGCGTTGAGGCGCAGCGGTTGTGGGCGAGTCGACTGGTGGGCAAATCGGTTCATCGTGGTCTCCGTTTATATGGTTTTCGTCGGGATCGTCTGTCGCGGCATCTCCTCGCCGCGGCGCATTTCAGGAACTCGGGAACGGGGTCGACGCTTCGCTGCATGCCTGCCAGGCGCGCACGAATTCGAGGGCGTTGGCCGACACGGCGGCCGCGTCCTGGCCGGGGCGGTACAACGCCGAACCCAGGCCGAAGCCGCACGCGCCGGCCGCGCGCCAGGGCGCCAGGCTGGCGGGCCCGATGCCGCCCACGGGCAGCAGCGGCACCTCGGGCGGCAGCACCGCGCGCATCGCCTTCATCACGCCGTGCGTGACGAGTTCGGCAGGAAACAGCTTGAGCGCGTCGGCGCCCGCGGCAATCGCCGCGAAGGCCTCGGTGGGCGTGGCCACACCGGATACGCACAGCAGGCCGGCGGCCTTGGCGGCGCGGATGATGGCGACGTCGGCGTGCGGCATCACCACCAGGTCGGCGCCGATCTCGCGCAGCCGATCCACGTCCTCCAGGCGCGTCACGGTGCCGGCGCCCACCAGCGTGGCGGGCCGGAGCACGCGACGCAGCGCGGCGATCGATTCGAACGGCTGCGGCGAATTGAGCGGCACCTCGATCAGAAGGAATCCGGCGGCCTCCAGCGCGAGGCCGATGTCCTCGGCCTCGTGCGGATGGAGGCCGCGCAGGATGGCCACCAGGGGCAGTTGCGACATCGCCGCGGTCAACAACATGTCGCGGTTCATCGCGCCACCCATCCGGCTTGCACGGCCAGTTGCCATAAGCCCGTAACCGCGGTGTTGCCATAGACACCCACGGGCTTCGTGCCCAGCACCGCCAACGCCTGGACGTAGCGCGCGCACAACGCCGACTCGCCCACCAAGGCGAGCGGGCCGTGCGCCGTGCGCAGGCCGGCGACGAGCTCGTGGCCGATCAGCAGGCCCGAGAGATGGTCGGCCAGCGCCTCCGCGGGCCAGCGCCGCGTGAGCCCCAGCGTGCGCACGGAAAACATCTGGCCGAGCAGGTCGGCGCCGTCGGCGCGCCACGCGGCGGTCACCCCGGCCTCGAAGGCCTCGGGATGCCAGCCCGCATCGTCGAGCGGCATCAGCCGTCCCAACACGGACTGGCCGCGCAGCAGCGCGTACACCTCGCCGGTCATGCGCGTGCCGAAGCGCTCCACCGCGCCGTGGCGCAGCTGCACCCACTTGGCGTGCGTGCCGGGCAGCAGCACGCAGGCGCCGTCGGCCAGCCCCGGCAGCGCGTGCGCGAGGCCCGCCACCTGCGTCTCCTCGCCGCGCATCACGTCGGGGGCGTCGCCGGTCTCGTCGATGAGTCCGGGCACGATGTGCACCGCCGCGCCGTCGCGCGTGCGCACCTCCACGAGGTGCTCGTGCAGGCGATCCAGCCGCGCCGGGCAGGCCACGTAGGCCGCCTCGCGCCAGCCGTGGGCGCTGCCCACCATGCCGCACGCGAGCACGGGCGTTCCGGTCTCCAGCCAGTCGCCGGTCAACGCCGTCAAGGCTTGCTCGAACGCCGCTTCGCCGCCCGCGAGCACCGAGGCGCCGTCGCCGTTCTGACGCTCGGCCAGGATGGCGCCGCCATCGCCCAGCAACCAGGCGCGCAGGCGCGTGCTGCCCCAGTCGAGCGCGACCAGCCGGACGACGGGGACGACGGCGTTCACCACTCGGCCACGCTCCCGTCGGCGTGGCGCCACAGCGGGTTGTGCCAGTCGTCGGCGCCGAGGCTGGCGGCGACGATGCGTTCCTCGTCCATGTCCACGCCCAGGCCCGGCAGGCGGCTCGGCGAGATGTAGCCGTTGTCGATGCGGAAGTCGGCGCGGTTCTTCACGTAGTCCAGCAGCTCGGCGCCCTGGTTGTAGTGGATGCCCGCGCTCTGCTCCTGCAGCACGGCGTTGTGCGCTACCCAGTCCACCTGCAGGCAGGCGGCGAGCGCCACCGGGCCGAGCGGGCAGTGCGGCGCCAGCGCCACGTCGTGCGCCTCGGCCATCGCGGCGATCTTGTGGCACTCGGTGATGCCGCCGGCATGCGAGAGGTCGGGCTGCAGGATCGCGAGGCCGCCCGCGGCCAGCACGCGCTTGAAGTCGAAGCGCGAATACATGCGCTCGCCGGCCGCCAGCGGGATGGACGTGGCGTCGGCCAGGCGCGCGTAGTGCTCGCTCTGCTCGGCCAGCACGGGCTCCTCGACGAACAGCGGCCGCAACGGCTCCAGCTCTCGCAGCAGCACCTTGGCCATGGGCAGCGCCACGCGGCCGTGGAAGTCGATGCCGAAGTTGATGTCGCTGCCGAATGCGGATCGGATCTCGGCGAACTTCGCGACGGCGCGATCTACCTCGGCGTGCGTGGCCAGCAGGCCGAACTCCTCGGTGCCGTTCATCTTGACGGTGTCGAAGCCGGCGGCGCGCACCTTGTGGATGGACTCGATGATGTCGGCCGGCCGGTCGCCGCCCACCCAGCAATAGGTCTTCATGCGATCGCGCACGCGGCCGCCCAGCAACTCGTGCACGGGCGCGTTCAACACCTTGCCCTTGATGTCCCACAACGCCTGGTCGATGCCGGCGATGGCGCTCATCAGGATCGGGCCGACTCGGTAGAAGCCGCCGCGGTACATCGCCTGCCAGAGGTCGTTGATGCGCGACGGATCCTGGCCGACGACCAGCTTCGAGAGTTCGTGCACCGCGGCCTCGACGGTGCGCGCGCGTCCTTCGACGACGGGCTCGCCCCAGCCGACGACGCCCTCGTCGGTCTCGACCTTGAGGAACATCCAGCGCGGGGGCACGCGCCAGGTAGTGAGTTTGGTGATCTTCATGATGTCGGAACGATAGGGATGCGACGCGATGTCGAATACTTCCGTTTGCTGCCTCAGCTATGACGCGTTCGTATGGGTCAATGCGATGCCGGCGGGCGCAGCGCCTGCATCGACGGCAGCGCGCGGCCCGCGTAGTCGAACAAGGCCTGGTTCTCCCAGTTGTTGCCTTCGCCGGTGCGCCAGCCCGCGCCGGCCGCGGGAATCCAGTCCGGCTCCCAATAGAAGACGCCACGCCCGAGGCCTTGCGGTACCGCGGCCACGGTGGCGATCACGTCGCGGATCACCTGGGTCTGACCGGCCACGGTGGCGGGATAGCCGGCCTTGGCCTCGTGCTGGGCGTCCAGCAGCGGCGCCGTGGAATCGCCGCGCTGCAGCGTCCAGCCGTAGGCGGTCTCCACGACCACCAGCGGCTTGCCATATCGCTGCGCGAGCTCGTCGAGGTTGGCCTTCAGCTGCGCCAGCGTGCCGTGATAGATCGGGTACCACGACAGGCCGACGACGTCGTAGTCGAGGTGTTCCGCCGCGAACAGGTCCAGCATGTGGTGGCACAGGTCGGGGTCGGTGCCGCCGGCCAGGTGCAGCATCACGGGCAGGCGGTGGCCGGTGAGCGCGTCGTTGGCGCGCACGCCCTCGATGCCGGCGCGCAGCACCGCGGCGAAGGCCGCGTCGCCGCCGATCTTCGCGCCCTTGTCGGCCGACCAGGTCTGGCCGTCGGGCCACAGCATGCCGGCGTTGGTCTCGTTGCCGATCTGCACCATGTCGGGCGCGGCGCCGACGGCGTCCAGCGCGTCGAGCGTGTTGGCGGTGTACTCGCGCACGGCGGCCTGCAGCGCGGCGCCGTGCAGGTCGGTCCATGCGGCGGGCTTGGCCTGCGTCTGCGGGTCGGCCCAGAAGTCGCTGTAGTGGATGTCCAGCAGCACCTTCAGGCCCAGCCCTTTGGCGCGGCGGGCCAGGCGCATCGTGGTGGCCAGGCCGTTGTTGCCGCCGCCCACGGCCACGCCCTTCTTCGCGACCACGCGGCCGTCCTCGACGACGTCGGCGGCGAACACGGGCGTGTGCCACAGGCGCAGGCGCACCCAGTTCACGCCCGCGTCCTTGAGGATCTGCATCGCGTCGCCGGGCTTGCCGTCCGCGCTGGAGAACTTGCCGCCATGGCGTTCCACCTCGGCCAGCATCGACAAGTCGGCGCCGGCCATGAAGTCGTCGGCCTTCGCGAACGCGGGTGCGAGCAGCAGCGCGGCCAGGCAGGAGAGCAGGGTGCGTCGCATCGCGTTCATCCCTTCACGGCGCCGGCCGACAGCCCGGACACCAGCCAGCGTTGCGTGAACAGGAACAGCAACGTCAGCGGCAGTCCGGCCAGGATGGCGGTGGCGGCGAAGTCGCCCCACAGGTAGCGCTGGTTGAACAGGAACAGGCGCGAGCCCACGGCCAGCGTCAGCTGCGACTCCTCGTGCAGCAGCACCGAGGCGATGGGGTACTCGATCATCGCGCCGAGGAATGCCAGCACGAACACCACCGCCAGGATGGGGCCGGCCAGCGGCAGCAGCACGCGCACGAAGGCCACCAGCGGCGTGGCGCCGTCGACGGCGGCGGCCTCCTCCAGCTCCACCGGCAGGCTCTCGAAATAGCCCTTGATCAGCCACACGTGCTGGGCGATGCCGCCGCTGTAGGCGAGCACGAGGCTCCAGTGGCTGTTGAGGCCCAGCCACGGCACCCACTCGCCGATGCGGTCGAAGATCGCGTAGATGGCCACCAGCGCCAGCACCGACGGGAACATCTGCAGCAGCAGCAGCGCGTCGAGCGTGAGGCGCTTGCCGCGGAAGCGCATGCGAGCGAACGCGTACGCCGAGGTCACCGACAGCAGCAGCGCCACCGCGGCCGACACCAGCGCCACCTTCATCGAGTTGGCGATCCACTGCAGCACCGGAAACGGCGGCGCCTCCCACTTGCCGTCCGGGCCCAGCACCGAGATGCCCAGCGCCAGCTTCCAGTGGTCCAGCGTCAGCGCCTTGGGAATGAGGCTGCCGCCGGCGAAGTTGCCGGGCCGCAGCGAGATCGACAGGATCGTGAGCAGCGGCAGCAGGGTGATCGCGATGAACGCGAGCAGCGCGAGGTGCACGGCCCACACGCGCCAGCGCTGGTTGGAGGGAGTGACAACGGCCATGGCGGTTTCCTAGCGGGCGGACCGGCCGACCTTGAACAGGCGCAGGTTGACCAGCGCGATCGTGGCCACGATGAGGAACACGATCGTGGCGATCGCGCAGGCAAGCGCGTAGTGCTGGCCCGAGTCCTGGAACGCGATGCGGTAGGTGTAGGACGCCAGCAGGTCGGTGGCGCCCACCGGCACCGCGGTGTCGAGGTAGTCGGGCGCGCCGTTGGTGAGCAGCGCCACGAGCGTGAGGTTGTTGAAGTTGGTGGCGAACGAGGCCACGAGCAGCGGCGCCATCGGCCGGCCGATGAGCGGCAGCGTGATGCGCCACAGGTTCATCAACGGGCCGGCGCCCACCAGCGACGACGCCTCGTACAGCTCGCCCGGGATGGCCTTGATGAGGCCCATGCACAGGATCATCATGTACGGATACCCGAGCCAGGTATTGACGATCAGCACCATGGAGCGCGCCAGCGTGGCGTCGCTGAACCAGCCCGGGCGCACGCCGAACAGCTGGTACAGCACCAGGTTGATCTCGCCCAGGTTCTCGTTGAACAGGCCCCGGAACACGGGAATGGAGATGAACGCGGGCACCGCATAGGGCAGGAACAGCGCGATGCGATAGCCCGGCTTGCCCTTCAGCGCCGGCCAGTTCAGCGCCACCGCCAGCAGCAGGCCGATGGTGAACGTGAACAGCGTGTTGAGCGTCGCGAACGTCACCGTCCACGCGAACACGCGCATGAACGGCTGGTAGAAACGGCTCTCCAGGAAGATGCTGCGGTAGTTGGCCAGGCCCACCGTGGCGCGGAAGCCCGGCGTCACGGGGGTGCCGTCGGCGCGGTGCCACCCGCCCTGGTCGAGGTCGGCCACCAGGCGAGCGCCGTCGGCGGTGGCACGCAGCGAGCCATCGGCCTCGCGCACATAGGCCGGCCGCTCCACGGCCAGGCGGCGCAGGCTCAGCAGGCGCATCTCGCTGCCATCGGGCAGCAGCGCGGTGACGCGGCGCAGCGCGGGAATCTGCGCGGCCAGCGTGCGCAGGTCGGCCACGGGCGCGGGGGACGCATCGCCGGGCTCGTCCTGCAGCGGCAGCCGCACCGTGCCGCCCAGCCTGAACGGTGCGCTCGCGTAGCGATGGCCGTCGTCGGACTGCGCATGCAGGCGGCGCGAATCGCCGCCCAGCGACTCCAGCGTGAACGCCATGCTGCGGCCGTCGCCCTGGCCGCGCGCCAGCAGCACTTCGGTGGCGCGCTCGAACGACAGCAGGTGCTCGCCGCTGTAGTTGGTGAAGCTGATGCCCACCGTGTAGGCCATGGGGAACACGATGAACAGCGCGGCGGCCAGGCCGCCGGGCACGATGTAGCGCCAGGCCATCAGGCGCGGGCTGAGGTACACCCACGCGGCCAGGCCCGTGAGCGCGATCACGGCCAGCGCCCAGCCGCTGGCGTGCGCCGCATGCAGCGCAAAGGCCAGCGCGAGCGCGGCCAGCAGCGCCAGCGCGCCGAGCGCCATCAGCGCGAAGCGGAGCGCCTTCATGCGCCCCCCACGATGCGCGTGGCCGCGCGCGCCAGGCCGGGCGCCACCTGCTCGCGGCCTTGCATGATGTTCTGCAGCGCGGCCTGCATGGCCGTCCAGAAGCGCGTCATCTCGGGGTTGCTGGGCATCAGCGTGCCGGCGCGCACGGCGGCCATGCTGCCGGCGATCAGCGGGTCTGCCGAGCGTTCGGCGTACAACGCCTTGTTGGCGGGCACGCCCAGCGGCACGTCGGCGTCGATGGCGCGCAGGCTGGGCAGGCTCAGCAGGTAGCTCTCGATGAACTCGTGCGCCAGCTCGCGTTGACGGCTGGCGCTGGAGATCATCGCGCCGAGCACGCCCACGAACGAGCCGCCGGCATGGCTGCCGATGCGCGGATACGGCGCCACGCCGAAGTCGATGCCGCTCTTGCGCAGGTTGCCCCAGCCCCACGGGCCGTTGAAGGTCATGGCCACCGAGCCGTCGTTGATGGCGGCCTCGGCGTCGGCGTAGGTGACGGTGCGCGGCAGCGCGCCGCGATGCACGAGGTCGAGCATCACGTCGACGCCCCGCGCGGCGCCCGCGGAGGCGATGCCGGTGTCCTGGCCGTCGTAGCTGCCGTCGGCGCGGCGCGCGAACGCGTAGCCGCCGCCCGCGGCGATCAGGCCCCAGCTGTAGTAGACCTCGGTCATCCACCAGCGGATCGCGTGCTTGCCCTGCGCGGACAGCCGCTTGTCGATGGCCAGCACGTCGTCCCACGTGGCCGGCGGCGTGGGCACCAACGCCTTGTTGTACAGCAGCGCCACGGTCTCCATGCCCAGCGGGAAGCCCCAGGTCTGGCCCTTGAGCGTCCAGGCGCTCCAGGCCTGGTCGTCGATGGACGCGCGCGTGGCGCCCGACGGCGTGACGGCGTCGATCAGGCCCGCGCTGGCCCAGCTGCCCAGGCGGTCGTGCGGCCAGATCCACACGTCGGGACCCTTGCCCGCGGCGGCGGACTGCTCGAACTTGGAGATGGCGTCCTCGGGATGCTCGATCTGCACCGCGACGCCGGTGTCCCGCTCGAACGCCGCGGCGGCCAGCGCCAGGCCATGCCAGCCCTTGTCGCCGTTGATCCATACCTTCAGCGGCGGCGCGCTGGCACGGGCGAGCGCCGGCAGCCCGAGGGCGCCGGCGGCCGCCACGGCCCGCAGCAGGTGGCGGCGCGTGGTCATGGCGCCAGCCTTCGCAGCGCGGCGCCGCTCGCGTCGAACGCATGGCAGGCGGCGGGCACCCAGTGCAGGTGCACGGCGTCGCCCACGCTCGCGTTGCTGCGGCCGTCGAGGCGCGCCACCAGCGTGGTGTCGCTGCCGGCCCGGCCCAGGTACGCGTAGGTCATGTCGCCGAGGCGCTCCACCCACTGCACCTGGCAGGGCAGCGTGTCGACGCCGGCGTCGGATTGCAGGCGCAGCTCCTCGCTGCGCGCGCCCAGCGTGAGCGTGTCGCCCACGCGCACGCGCGCGCGATCCACGCCGGCGTGCAGCGTGTGGCCTTCCGGCGTGGCGAGCGTGAGCCCGTCGTCCGCGATGGCGGTGACGCTCGCCTGCAGCAGGTTCATCTTCGGCGAGCCGAGGAAGGTCGCGGCGAACAGGTTGGCCGGCTCGCGATAGAGCGACAGCGGCGTGCCCACCTGGGCCACGCTGCCCAGGGTGAGCACGTCGTTGCCCGAGCGCAGCAGCACGATCTTGTCGGCCAGCGTCATGGCCTCGACCTGGTCGTGCGTGACGTAGACGGACGCCGCACGCGCATATTGCCGATGCAGCTTCGCGATCTCCACGCGGGTCTGCGCGCGGAGCGAGGCGTCGAGGTTGGACAGCGGCTCGTCGAACAGGAACACCCCCGGCTCGCGCACCAGCGCGCGCCCGATCGCCACGCGCTGGCGCTGGCCGCCCGACAGCGACGCCGGCTTGCGATCCAGCAGCGGCGTGATCTGCAGCATCTGCCCGATCTGCGCGATGCGCTCGCGCGCCACCGCCTTGGCGACGCCCGCCAGGCCCAGGCCGAAGCCGATGTTCTCGGCCACACTCATGTGCGGATACAGCGCGTAGTTCTGGAACACCATCGCCACGTTGCGCTGCGACGGCGCGCGCTCGTTCACGCGCTCGCCGCCGATGCGCAGCTCGCCGTCGGTGATGTCCTCGAGGCCGGCGATCATGCGCAGCAACGTCGACTTGCCGCAGCCGCTGGGCCCCACGAACACGCAGAACTCGCCGTCGGCGATGTCCAGCGAGACGTCCTTGACCACGGCGACTTCGCCGAAGGACTTCGAGAGCGACCGCAGGGTCAGTCCAGCCATTGGGGAGCCTCGTTCGGTTGGAACTTCAGTCGAGAGCGGCGAAGCACGCGCGCGGTGGCGCCCAGCACGCCGGCGCGATGCGGCGCCGCGGCGGCGAGTCGCTCGCGGGCGCGCTCCTCCAGGAAGATCGGAAGCTCGGGATTGGCCGGCACGATCTGCAGCTCCAGCTTCGGCCACGAGCCGTCGGCGCGCACGAAGCGGTGCAGGCCGATGATCCAGGGCTCGCCGTCGGCGAACTGGTCATCCACGAGCTCGCCGTCGACCAGCAGGCGGGCGGCGTCGCCGATGTAGTCCAGCGCGAGCAGCACGCGGGTGCCGGCGGCGCACGGCGCGGCGGGCTCCAGGCGCACCTGCATGCCCTGCTCGTAGGCCGCGTCCGCCGGGGCCAGCGGCACCGCGCGTCCGCGCCAGCTGACCACCGGGCCGTCGCGCGGCGCGGGAGGCACCTGCGCGTCGTGCGTCACGTGCCAGCGCACGGGTAGCTCGTCGGCGTCGTCCGCCGCGCGTTCCCAGCGCGTGAAACCGGCGCCGCCTTGCAGGTCGTCGGCCGGCCACACGTGCAGCTCGGGGCGGGCGGTGCCCAGCACGACCACGATGTCGCCTTCGGCGTGCAGCGGTTCGTCGCCGATCACCAGGCGCTGCCTGCCGGCCAGCTCGTGGCGGCTGCACGCGTCGGCCTGCGCCTGCGACAGCAGCACGAGGCGGTGGTCGATGCCGTCGGCGTCGACGAGTTGCAGCACCAACGGCAGCGCGGCGTCCGGCTCGACATGCACCATCAAGGTGGTGCCGAGAACATCGGCACGCACGCCCGCCGCGGGCAACAACGAGCGCACGCTGGCGACGTCGAACGACAGCTCGGACGCGATGCCCTGCGGAGCGAAGCCCACCCAGGTGACGCTGGCGCCCTCGCTCCAGCGCGTGAGCGGCTGCAACGTGGCGTGGCGCAGCAGCGCGCCGCCGATGCGCTGGTTCAGCGGCCAGATGAAGTAGGCGCCGCGCGGCACGTCGATGGGCGCGACGGGCAGCACCTGCGCGCCGCCACCGGGCAGCGCCAGCGTGAGTTGCACGCCGGTGAAGTCGGGCAGCGGATGGTGGCGGCAGTGGTTGTTGACGAACAGGAAGCCGCGCCCGTCGTTGGAGCGGGCCGCGATGCGCAGGCGCGTGAGGTCGGCCGGGTCGGTGCTGTCGCCCACCGCGGTGTCGGTGGTGGCCAGCTCGTCGCCGAAGGCCGCCATGAAGCTGTGCAGCGTGCGCAGCCGGCCGTACGACGCGCGCGCCTGGCCGTACTGGCCCAGCGGGGCGCGGAAGTCGTAGCCCAGCTCGGCCACGTCGTTGGGGTAGCGCGTGGCCTGCGTCTCCTCCAGCCCGCGGGCCGGGTTCGTGCCGCCGTGGTACATGTAGTAGCCGTACAGATTGGCGCCCGAGCCCACCTGAACCAGCGCGCACGCGGCCACGTCGTCGGTGGAGAGCACGGGGCGGCGGTGATACGACACATGCATGCCGCCGCCGGCCTCGGCAAGGAAGAACGGGTAGTGCGCCGCGTCGATGCGCCCTTCGGGCGGCGTTCCGCCCACGTTGCCCATCTCGCCGATGCTGCGGCCGGTGTTGAACGCGAACACGCCGGACGGCGGCTGCGGCCCGGTGGAGCCGCCCCAGAATCCATCGGGGTAGGCGCCGGAGACGGGCAGCACGTCGTGCGGCGGGATGTCCAGCGTGGGCCAGCCCGTCACCGTCCACAGCGGCACGCGCAGGCCGCTCGCGATCGCGATGCGCTTGAGCTCGGCGATGTGCTCGGCCCCGCGCGACGGGCCGCGGCCGTCGTACTCGTTCTCCAGCTGCACGCCCACCAGCGCGCCGCCGTCCGACCAAAGCTGGCCGCGCAGCTGCGCGCCGATCTCGCCGTAGAAGCGATTGACGTGCGCCAGGTAGCGCGCGTCGTTGCTGCGCAGCGCGATCTCGCCGGCGTCGCCCAGGGCCTGCAGCCAGTCGGGCAGTCCGCCGTTGCGCGCCTCGGCATGCACCCATGGACCGGGACGCAGGTGGAACATCAGGCCGGCGGCATGGGCCTCGCGGGCGAAACGGCCCAGGTCGCGGCGACCGCCCCAGTCGTAGCGGCCCTCCTCGGCCTCGTGGTGGTTCCAGAACACGTAGGTGGCCACGATGTCGATGCCACCGGCGCGCATGCGGCGCAGCTCGTCGGCCCATTCGCCTTCCGGGCAGCGCGAGTAGTGGAACTCGCCCATCACCGGCATCCAGGGACGGCCGTCGCGCTCGATGTAGCGGTTGTTGACGGCCAGGGTGCCCGCGGGGCCGACGCCTCCGTCGCCCAGCGCGAGGAAGTCGCGCTCGACGTGCGGAAGGTGGGTGCTGAGGCGGAGAACGGTCATGAAGTAGGTTAAGCGTTTAATTTGTCGGTACTATCTGCCTGTCCGGAGCGGGAGTCATCCGGGAGAACCATTACGGTGCAAAGAGTCATGGCTCTGTACAGAAATGGCATGGTTCTGGTGCGAACACGCAATTGACAAGGTCTTGCGCGCACCTGCATAGTGGGTTAATCGTTTAACTTTTTCTCCATCGCGATGAAACTAGGTGTCTGCTATTACCCCGAGCAATGGGATCGTGCGCGCTGGCAGGACGACGCCCGGCGCATGGCGGCCATGGGCCTGAAGCTGGTGCGGATCGCCGAATTTGCGTGGGCACGGATGGAGCCGCGGGAGGGCGAGTTCGAGTGGGCCTGGCTCGACGAGGCGGTGGAGACGCTCGCCGCCGCCGGGCTGGAGGTGGTGCTGGGCACGCCGACCGCGGCACCGCCGCGCTGGCTCACCGAACGTTACCCGGAAGTGCTGGCGGTCGACGCGCAGGGCCGCCCACGCGGCGCGGGTTCGCGTCGACATGTCGACTTTTCCAGCGACAGATACGTGGCGGCCTCGCTCACCCTCGTCGAGGCGATGGCGCGCCGCTACGGCCAGCACCCCGCCGTGGTGGGCTGGCAGACCGACAACGAGTACGGCTGCCACGACACCGTGCAGTCGTACTCGCCGCGCGCGCTGGCCCGCTTCCGCCGCTGGCTGGAGGTGCGCTACGGCGACATCGCCACGCTCAACGAGCGCTGGGGCAACGTGTTCTGGAGCATGGACTGCGACGCCTTCGAGGAGATCGGCCTGCCGGTGGGCCTGCCGGCGCAGCCCAACCCCATCCACGCGCTCGACTGGCGCCGCTTCGCCTCCGACGAGGTGCTGCGCTTCAACCGCCTGCAGGCCGACATGCTGCGCGCCCATTCGCCCGGCCGCACGGTGCTGCACAACTTCATGGGCTTCTTCGGCGAGTTCGACCACCACGCCATGGGCCGCGACCTGGACATGGCCACCTGGGACAGCTACCCCCTGGGGCATACCGACTCCACCGCGTTCATCCCGGTGGCCGAGCGCCTGCGCTGGGCCCGCAGCGGCCACCCCGACATCGCGGCGTTCCACCACGACCTGTACCGCAACGTGGGCCGCGGCCGCTTCGGCGTGATGGAGCAGCAGGCCGGCCCCGTGAACTGGGCACCATGGAACCCGGTGCCGCAGCCGGGCCAGGTGCGCGCCTGGACCTGGGAGGCGTTCGCCCACGGCGCCGAGTTCGTGTCGTACTTCCGCTGGCGCCAGCTGCCCTATGCGCAGGAACAGATGCACTCGGGCCTTCACGACAGCGACGACCGCGTGGCCGTGGGCGGCCTCGAGGCGGCCCGCGTCGCCACCGAACTGCACGCGGTTCCGGCCGAGCCCACCCGCCCCGCGCCGGTGGCGCTGGTGCTGGACTACACCAGCCACTGGATGCTGGAGACCCAGCGCCACGGCGCCGACGCCAGCTACTTCGGCGAGGCCTTCGCGCTGTACGGCGCGGCGCGGCGGCTGGGGCTGGACGTCGACATCGTCGGCCCCGACGCCGACCTCGGCGACCGCGCGCTGGTGCTGCTGCCCGCGTTGCTGGCCGCCGACGCCGCGTTGGCGCAGCGCCTGCAGGCGAGCGCCGCGCAGGTGGTCATCGGCGCGCGCAGCGGCTCCAAGACCACCGACTTCCGCATCGCCGACGGCCTGCCGCCCGGCCCGCTGGCGCCGCTGGCCGGCCTTCGCGTGCGCAGCGTGGAATCGCTGCGTCCCGGTCTCGATGTCGCGCTCGCCGGCAACGGCCTGCATGGCCGGGCGAGCGCCTGGCGCGAGCAGGTGGAGGCCGACGCCGGCACCGAGGTGCTGGCGCGCTTCGACGACGCCAGCCCGGCGATCCTGAAGCGCGGCCGTGTGCGCTACCTGGCCGCGACGCTCGAACACGCTTTGCTCGACGCCGTGATCGAGGGCGCGGCCACCGACGCCGGCCTGGCCACCACGCGCCTGCCCGAGGGCCTGCGGCTGCGCCGACGCGGCCGCGTGCGCTTCGCGTTCCACAGCGGCCCCGGCCGCGTCCAGGTGCCCGCACCGGCCGGCGCCACCTGGCTGCTGGGCGAGCGCGAACTCGGGCCGGCCGGGGTCGCCGCCTGGCTGGCGGATTGACGGCCACAATCGCGGACATGGCCACCCTTGTCGAAGTCGCTCGTCATG
This sequence comes from Burkholderiales bacterium, assembly GCA_038208735.1. Lineage (GTDB taxonomy): Bacteria > Pseudomonadota > Gammaproteobacteria > Burkholderiales > Burkholderiaceae_C > Scleromatobacter. Next base: position 297 of record JBBQYL010000117.1, on the reverse strand, counting down.
CCGGCGTCACCGCCGCCACCGTCTCCAATGTCCTGCGTGGCAAGGGCAAGGTGGGCGCGGTCACGCGCGAGCGCGTGCTGGCCTCGGTGCAGGCGCTCCGCTACCGACCCAACCTGAACGCGCGCGCGCTGGCCGAGGGCCGGCCGTCCACCATCGCGCTGGTGGTCAGCAGCATCGCCAACCCGTTCTACCCCGAGTTCGCGCTGGCGGTGGAGCGCGCGGTGCGCCAGCGTGGCTACTTCCTGGTCATCTGCAACACCAACGACGATCCGCAGCAGGAGCGCGACTACCTGGACG
>JBBQYL010000116.1:0-15858 GCA_038208735.1 Burkholderiales bacterium | reverse complement strand
GCGGCACTTCGGGTCCGAAGTCGATCACGTCGACCGTGACCTCCTTGAACTTGCCGTCGTGGAAGACCTCCAGCCTGGCCTTGTCGCCGGGCTTGACCATGCCCACCAGGCGCGGCAGGTCGGAGTAGCGCTCCACCGGCTGGCCTTGCACCTTGGTGATGATGTCGCCCGCCTCGACGCCGGACTTCTCGGCCGGCAGGCCGGCCTGCACGCTCTCGACGAGAGCGCCCACCGGCTTGCCCAGGCCGACCGATTCGGCCACCTGCTTGGAGATCGGCCCGATCTGGACGCCGATGCGACCGCGCGTGACGTGGCCGCTGGTGCGCAGCTGGTCGGAGACGCGGATGGCCTCGTCGATGGGAATGGCCAGCGAGATGCCCGCGCTGGTGCCCGACGGGCTGAGGATCTGCGAGTTGATGCCCACCACCTCGCCGCGCATGTTGATCAGCGGGCCGCCGGAGTTGCCCGGGTTGATGGCCACGTCGGTCTGCAGCAACGGCAGGTAGTCGCCGGTCTCGCGCTTCTTGGCGCTGACGATGCCGGCCGTGACGGTGCTCTCGAGGCCGAACGGCGAGCCGATGGCGATCACCCACTCGCCCACCTTCAGGCGATCGAGGTTGCCGATCTTGACGAACGGCAGCGCGGTGGCATCGATCTTGAGCAGCGCGACGTCGGTGCGTGCGTCGCTGCCGATGACCTTGGCCTTGAACTCGCGCTTGTCGGTCAGCGTGACGGTGACCTCGTCGGCGCCTTCGACCACGTGGGCGTTGGTCATCACGTAGCCGTCGGCCGACAGCAGGAAGCCCGAGCCGATGTAGCCCTGCTCGGGCTGGTCGTCGGCGTCGGGCGTGTCGTTGCCGCCAGGAACCTGCGGGGCGTTGCGGCCGCCGCGGCCGCCGTGGCGCCGGATGTATTCCTCGATCAGCTGCTGCATCTGTGCCTGCAGCGAGGTGTCCGGGCCGCCCGCCTTGGGCTTGATGTTGGTGTGGATGTTGACCACGGCCGGGCCGACGGTCTCCACCAGGCCGGTGAAATCGGGCAGGCCGCGCACCAGCGTGTCGGGGGCCTGCACGGGGACGGCCGACGCGGCGCTGGGCGCCGCCGGCGCCTGGGCGCTGGCGGGCACGGTCGCCAGCGAGGTCGTGGTCAGCACCGCGACGGCCAGCGCCAGGCGCAGGCGAGGCGAAACGGTCGTCGGGAAGGCGGCGTGCGGATGCGACATGGACGAGGGCTCCGGGGACGGTGAGTCGGTTGAAACGGTGGAGTATGCGCGCGCGCCTTGCTCGGAAAGCGAGCAGCAGAATGCGCGGCGAGGGATTCTCAGGATTTGCGTTCGAGCGCCCGCATGAACTGGTCGAGCGCGGCGGGCGGCACGTCGCCGACGGCGGTGAGCCACATGTCGTTGACGCGGCGGGTGAGCGTGTGGGTGGCCCCGATCACCGTCAATCCCTCGGTGAGATGGCGCTGCGGCTGGAACGGCTCGATGAACAGCGACACGTGCGTGATGCCGTCCGACCAGATCGACTGCAGCACCTTGGTCTGCACCGCGGTCTCGCCGGGCATGTCCATCGTGCGCTTCACGCAGCCCAGCGACTGGAAGCCGGCCGGCAGCAGGGCGGCCTGCATGCTCCAGCCTTCGGCCTCCAGCTTCGTGTGCTGCACCTCGGGGCGGACCACGTGGTAGCCGTCGGCGCGATGCAGCTCGGCGTAGACGGCCGCGGCATCGGGCTTCACGCCGATGTTGACGTCGGAGAAGCCGGACGACTCCAGCGTGCGGCCGGCCAGCTGCACGTCCACGCGCAGCAGCAGGCCGGTGGCGTGGTCGGCCCAGATCACGTGGTCGAAGCGGCTCTCGTCGCGCGCCTTCAGCAGCAGGCGGTCGGCGTCGTGGCCGGCCACCCGGTCGGGCGCCTGCACGTGCAGCTCGTAGAAATCGGGGATGTGCTTCTCGCTGCCGCTCACCAGCGCCGGGAACGAGGCGCGCGGGTCGACCGGCTCGATGACCGCCACGCGGTAGCGCGGCCACAGCGTGCGCACCTCGTCGTTGATGCGCAGCATCGAGCGCTGTTCGCCGTCGAGCGCATCGACGCGCTCCAGCGTGGTCTTGCCCTCGTTGAAGTGGCCCACGCGCGAGCTGGACACGCTGGTGCCGGTGCTGTCCAGGAAGGTGCCGACGTAGTTGCTGCGCGCGGCGGCATCGCGGATGCGCGCGAGCCAGCCGTACAGGTCGGCCGCGCTGGCACCACTGGCGGCCTGCGGCGGCGCGGGCGGCTTCTGCGCCTGCGCGCGGGCCTGGCCCGCGCCCAGCGCGCCGGCGCACACCAGCGCGGCCACGCGCAGGCTCGTGGACAACGCGGCGCCCATCACTGCGCGGGCTGCACCAGGGACACGTTGCGCAGGTCGCTGCCGGGCATCTGGAACGGCCCGCTCATCGCCGACTGGCGGTGCGCGGCGAGGTAGGGGGCGAGCTGGTCGGCGGCGGCCTGGGTCTGGGCCGGGGTCTGCACCGAGGTGGGCACCGCACCGCTGTTGTTGACCGAGGTGGTGGACGCCAGCAGCGGGCCCGGGGCCGAAGCGCCCGCGGCGGCCAGCGACGGGTTGCCGCCGTGCCGGAACGGGCCCGCGACGTTGAGCACGCCCACGACGGCCAGGAATCCGGCGGCCATCGCCACCGGGCCCTGCCAGCGAGCGCGCGAACGCGCCGACGCGTTGGCAGCCACCGGCTGCGCGACCGACGCCTCGTCGGCGCGCGGCTGCGGCGCCAGCACCACCGGCTCGGTGGCCAGGCGGGCGCGCAGCGCCACCAGGAAGGCTTCGTCGGCGGCCGGCTCGGCCGCCAGGTCGTCGCTGCGCAGCACGTCGCCGATCAGCTGCCAGGCGTGCCACGTCGCGCGGGCGTCGGGATCGTCGCGCCAGGCCTGGAATGCGCGGGCGGCCTCGCTGTGGGTGGCGTCACCGTCGGCCAGCGCCGACAGGATGCGGCGGCTGTCGTTGGAAGAGGGGCGATCGCTATCAGGCAGGGACATTCAAACCTCGCAACAGGTCGTCGGTTCGCCGGGTGGCATGGGGTCGGGTGTTCATGGGTGGTTATGTACTGACGAGTGTGTGCTTACCAACGGTTGCCGTCGCGCGTGTCGAGCAGCGGTCGCAGCTTCACGGCGATCGCTTCGCGGGCGCGGAAGATGCGCGAGCGCACGGTTCCGATGGGGCAGTTCATCACGTCCGAAATCTCTTCGTAGCTGAGTCCTTCGATCTCGCGCAGGGTGATTGCCTGACGCAGATCTTCCGACAAGGCGGCAATCGCCGAGTTGACCGTCGCGGCGATTTCCTTGCTGGCGAGCAGGGCCTCGGGCGTCTCGCCATCGGTTGGTTCCATTCCGCCGCGGTAAGTTTCATCGTCGTCATCCCCGCCCCGCAATGCCGTGTGGGTGATGACGGGATCGCGCTTCATGTCGACCAGCGCCTTCTTGGCGGTGTTGACGGCGATGCGATAGAGCCAGGTGTAGAACGCGCTCTCGGCGCGGAACTGCGGCAGCGCGCGGTAGGCGCGGATGAAGGTCTCCTGGGCGATGTCGGCCACGAGGTCGACGTCGCGCACCATCCGGCCGATGAGGCGCTCGATTCGGCGCTGGTACTTGACGACCAGCATCTCGAAGGCGCGGACGTCGCCTTGCTTGACGCGCTCGACCAGGGCCGCGTCGGGGTCGGGATTGAGCATCGCCATCAGCGTGCATTCCCGTGGCCGGCGCGCCAGTTCCACAGCGCGCCGCGCAATGCGGCCCAGCGCGCCAGGTCGCCGCTGACGATGAGCGGCAGCCAGGTGGGGCGCGACCCCGATCCCGGCGTCGGCGTGAAGCGCACCAGCATCCACGGTCCGAGGTCCAGCATGAGGGCGGCGTCGCCGCGCTGATCGGGGCGGCCCTGGGCGTCGCCCGAAAGCACCCAGTCCTGGCAATCCCAGCGGAGCGTGCGCTCACCCGCGGCGGCGCGCTTGCTGGCCAGCCAGAATGCGGCCACCGCCATGGCAGCCACCCACATCGCGAGGGCGGCCTGCACAAGGGGGTCGCCAAGCGCCTCGAAGAAGGCCTCAGGCTGGCGGCTGTCCCGGCGGGCGGCCAGCCAGGGCAGGCCCCACGCCAGCGGCACGGCCACGGAGGCGCCGACCAGCAGCGACAGCGCGGCGCGCCAGGCGCTGCCCAGCGCGCTCTTGAACTCGACGGGAGGCGGCGCGCGCATGGCTCGCCGGGACGGGGCGTGGTCGGTGACGGTCAGATCTTGCGGAACACCAGGGTTCCGTTCGTTCCGCCGAAGCCGAAGTTGTTCTTCACCGCGACATCGATCTTCATCTCGCGCGCCGTGTTGGGCACGTAGTCGAGATCGCACTCGGGATCGGGGTTGGACAGGTTGATGGTGGGGGGCGCCACCTGGTCGCGCAGGGACAGCACGGTGAACACCGATTCGATGCCGCCGGCACCGCCCAGCAGGTGGCCCGTCATCGACTTGGTGGAGCTCACGGCCAGCCTCTTCGCGTGGTCGCAGAACGCCTTCTTGATGGCGTTGGTCTCGTTCAGGTCGCCCAGCGGCGTGGACGTGCCGTGCGCGTTGAGGAACTGCACCGCGTCACCGTTGATGCCGGCGTTGGCCAGCGCCGCGCGCATCGAGCGGTTGGGGCCGTCAACGTTGGGCGCGGTCATGTGGTACGCGTCGCCGCTCATGCCGAAGCCCGCGAGCTCGGCGTAGATGGTGGCGCCGCGCGCCCTGGCGTGCTCGTACTCCTCGAGCACCAGCGCGCCGGCGCCCTCGCCCAGCACGAAGCCGTCGCGATCCTTGTCCCACGGACGCGAGGCCGTGGCGGGATCGTCGTTGCGCGTGGACAGCGCGCGCGCCGACGCGAAGCCGCCGATGCCCAGCGGGGACACCGTGGACTCGGCGCCACCCGCGACCATCACGTCGGCGTCGCCGTATTCGATCATGCGGCCGGCCATGCCGATGGAATGCAGGCCGGTGGTGCAAGCCGTCACCAGGCCGAGATTGGGGCCGCGGAACCCACAGTAGATCGACACGTGGCCGGAGATCATGTTGATGATCGAGGCCGGCACGAAGAACGGCGAGATGCGGCGCGGACCGCGCGTGGCGTACTCGGTCTGGGTGTGCTCGATCTCGGGCAGGCCGCCGATGCCGGCGCCCATCAGCACGCCGATGCGGTCGCCGTCCTGCTCGGACAGCTGGTCGCCGGTCTTGAGGCCGGCGTCCTTGACCGCCTGCAGCGCCGCCGCCACGCCGTAATGGATGAAGGTATCCATGTGGCGGGCGTCCTTGCCGGGGATGTAGTCCTCGACATTGAAGCCCTTGACCTCGCCCGCGAAGTGGCAGGCGAAAGCGCTGGCATCGAACTTGGTGACCGTGGCGATGCCGGACTTGCCCGCAACGATGTTGGCCCAGCCCTCTGCCACCGTGTTGCCCACGGGACAGACCAGACCGAGACCGGTGACGACGACGCGACGACGACTCATTTCAGAATTCTCTCCAGCCCGTCAAGGCTGATTCAAACGGCGGCACGCTGGAACGCAATGCGGTTCCGGCGCTGCCGCTCGGTACTCCCCAAAGAAAAATCAAGGGAGCGCGGGAACCGGCTTCGCCGGGCCCGTCGCGGAACTCCCCCACGGGGGGCAGCGCCCGCCAGGGCGCGTGGGCGCTCAAACTTTCGCGTGGCCCTTGGCGTAGTCGATCGCGAGCTGGACGGTCGTGATCTTCTCGGCTTCTTCGTCGGGGATCTCGATGGAGAACTCGTCTTCCAGCGCCATCACCAGTTCGACCGTGTCGAGCGAGTCTGCGCCCAGGTCGGCCACGAAGGCCTTGTCGTTGGCCACGTCGGCTTCGGGAACGCCGAGTTGTTCGGCAATGATTTTCTTGACTCGTGCTTCGAGATCGCTCATGACACTCCTCCGGGAGGTTTGCGTAAAAACGGGCGGATTCTACTTGCCCAGACAACCAGACGGCCGCGCCGGCCTTGCGGCCGATACGGCAATCCGCTCAATTCATGTACATGCCGCCGTTGACGTGCAGCTCGGTACCGGTGATGTAGCTGGCCTCGCGAGAGGCCAGGAACGCCACCGCCTGCGCGATCTCCTCGGGCTTGCCGAGGCGATTGAGCGGGATCTGTTGCATCAGCGCGGCCTTCTGCGCCTCGGGCAGCACGGCGGTCATGTCGGTCTCGATGAAACCGGGCGCGACGCAGTTGACGGTGATGTTGCGGCTGCCGAGCTCGCGCGCCAGCGCGCGCGTCATGCCCGCGACGCCGGCCTTGGCCGCCGCATAGTTGGCCTGCCCGGCGTTGCCGCTGGCGCCCACCACCGACGTGATGTTGATGATGCGGCCGAAGCGCTGCTTCATCATCGGGCGAATCACCTCGCGCGACATGCGGAACACCGACTTGAGGTTGGTGTCGTGCACCGCGTCCCAGTCGTCGTCCTTCATGCGCATGGCCAGGCCGTCGCGCGTGATGCCCGCGTTGTTGACCAGCACGTGGATGCCGCCGTATTCCTTGACGATGCCGTCCACCAGCGCGGTGACGCCGGCGGCGTCGTTCACGTCGAGCTTGACGCCCTTGCAGCCCGAATGGCCGGCCAGGGCCTCGGTGATCGCCTGCGCGCCCGCGTCGCTGGTGGCCGTGCCGATGACGCGGAAGCCGCGCTCGGCCAGCGTGGTCGCGATGGCGCGGCCGATGCCGCGCGAGGCGCCGGTGACCAGCGCCGTTTGAACGTTGCCGTCGCTGAGATCGCTCATGCCAGCAGCCCCTTCACCTCGACCAGCGTGGCCGGGTCGTAGAGGGAACCGGTGACCAGCGTGGCGTCGATGCGCTTGACCGTGCCGGCCAACACCTTGCCCGGGCCGCATTCGATGACGTGGGTCATGCCGCGCGCCTTCAGCGACTCGATGACCTCGACCCAGCGTACCGGGCCCGCGGCCTGGCGCACCAGCGCGTCGCGGATGGCCGCGGCGTCGACCGGGGTGGCGACGTCGATATTGTTGACGACGGGGATGCTGGGCGCGTGGAACGTGACCTTCTCCAGCGCGGCCTGCAGGCGCAGTGCCGCCGGCTTCATCAGGCTGGAGTGGAACGGCGCGGACACCGACAGCGGCAGCGCGCGCTTGGCGCCCGCGGCCTTGAGCATCTCGCAGGCCTTGTCGACGCCGGCCTGGGTGCCGGCGATGACCACCTGCCTGGGATCGTTGAAATTCACCGCCTCGACGACCTCGCCGCTGACGGTGGCGGCGGCCTGGCAGCCGTCGCGCACGGCCTGGGCGTCGAGGCCCAGGATGGCGGCCATGGCGCCCACGCCCACGGGCACGGCCTCCTGCATGGCGATGGCGCGCAGGCGCACCAGCGGCAGCGCGTCGGCCAGCGTCAGCACGCCGGCGGCCACCAGCGCGGCGTATTCGCCCAGCGAGTGCCCCGCCACGACGGCCGGCGTGGCGCCGCCTTCGGCGCACCAGGCGCGGTAGGCGGCGATCCCGGCGGTGAGCATCACCGGCTGGGTGTTGGTGGTGAGATCCAGCTTTTCCTTCGGGCCTTCATGGATGAGGCGGCCGATGTCCTCGCCGAGCGCGGCGGAGGCTTCTTTCAGCGTGGAGGCCACGGCGGGGTGGTCGCCCCAGGCGTCGAGCATGCCGACGCTCTGCGAGCCTTGGCCAGGAAAGACGAATGCGAATGCGGTCATGGGATGGGAAATCTTGTTGTTCTCTTCAATGCGGCGCCTCGCGGGCGCCGCCTGTCTCAGTAGTCGACGAGGGCGGCACCCCAGGTGAAGCCACCACCGACGCCTTCAAGGAGCAATCGCTGCCCCCGTTGGATCTGGCCGGAGCGGATGGCCACGTCGAGCGCCAGGGGAATGGACGCGGCCGAGGTATTGCCGTGTTCGGCCACCGTGACCACCACGCGCTCCGCGGGCAGCTTCAGCTTGCGGGCCGTGCTCTGCATGATACGGATGTTCGCCTGGTGCGGCACGAGCCAATCGACGTCGGAAGTGGTGCGTCCGGCCGCCGCGAGCACTTCGTTGGCCACGTCGCCCAGCACACCCACGGCCAGCTTGAACACGGCCGGGCCGTCCATCTTGAGCAGCGGATCGCCGAACACCTTGCCGCCGTTGACGGTGCCCGGGGTGCACAGGATCTCCAGGTGGCGACCGTCGGCGTGCAGCCTGGTGGCCACGACGCCCGGCGTGTCGGACAGCTCGAGCACGACGGCGCCGGCGCCGTCGCCGAACAGCACGCACGTGGTGCGGTCGTCGAAGTCGAGCAGGCGCGAAAACACCTCGGCGCCGATGACCAGCGCGCGCTTGGCGCTGCCGGTCTTGATCATGGCGTCGGCCACGCTCAGGGCGTAGATGAAGCCGGAGCAGACGGCCTGCACGTCGAACGCCGGGCAGCCGAACACGCCCAGCTTGCGCTGCACGATGCTGGCCGTGGACGGAAAGATCATGTCCGGCGTGGACGTGGCCACGATGATGAGGTCGATGTCCGACGCGGTGCAGCCGGCGGCCTCCAGCGCGCGCTGCGCGGCGGCGGTGGCCAGGTCGCTGGCGTGCACATCGTCGGCCACGAAATGGCGCGCGCGGATACCCGTGCGCTCCACGATCCAGTCGTCGGAGGTCTCGATGCCGCGCTTGGCGAGCATCTTTACCAGGTCGTCGTTGGTCAGGCGAAGCGGCGGAAGATCGCTGCCGGTGCCAGCGATGCGGGAATGTCGAACGGCATTAATTTGAGAGTACTCCCCAATGCGTGCGTCTAAACAGGCCTCTTCTGACGGCAAAACCGCTCAGGCGGCCTGCGGTATGGATTCGCTGCCGGTGGGCGGAAGAGCCTGCATGGTGTCGACGATGGCGTCGTGCACGCCATCCAGAAGGCAGTTGTGCGCGGCATCGTGCGCGCGGATGAGCGCCTGCCCGAAGGCGAAGGCGTCGGCACCGCCGTGGCTCTTGAACACCAGGCCCTTGAGGCCCAGCAGCGCCGCGCCGTTGTAGCGGCGCGGATCGACGCGGGCCTTGAATCGGCGCAGCACCGGCATGGCCACCAGGCCCGCCAGCTTCGTGAAGATGTTGCGCTCGAACTCCTGGCGGATCATGGCGTTCATCATCTTGGCCACGCCTTCGTTGCTCTTCAACGCGACGTTGCCCACGAAGCCGTCGCACACCACGACGTCGACGGTGCCCTTGAAGATGTCGTCGCCCTCGACGTTGCCCAGGTAGTTGAGGTGGCCGTGGCCCGCGATGGAGCGCAGCAGTTCGCCCGCGCGCTTGATGACCTCGCTGCCCTTGATCATCTCCTCGCCGATGTTGAGCAGGCCGACGACCGGCTCCGCCCGACCCTCTGTGGCGGTGACGAGCGCGCTGCCCATCACGGCGAACTGCACCAGGTGCTCGGCGCTGCAGTCGACGTTGGCGCCCAGGTCGAGCACGCAGGTGAAGGTGTCCCGGATGGTGGGCATGAACGTGGCGATCGCCGGGCGATCGATGCCGTCCATTGTCTTGAGCAGGTAGCGCGACACCGCCATCAGCGCGCCCGTATTGCCGGCGGAGATACAGACGTCGGCGGCGATGGCGCCCGACTCGTCGGCCTTCAGCTGTTCGATGGCCACCCGCATCGACGAATCGCGCTTGCGGCGCAGGGCCGTCTCCACCGTGTCGTCCATCGTGACGACCTGGCTCGTCGTGATGAGCGTGCAGCGCGGCCACTGCGTGGCGGGCGCGAGCGCATCGGAGCTGCCCACCAGCAGCAGCTCGGCGTCGGCGTGGCTGTCGAGGAACGCCTTGCAGGCCGGCAAGGTGACGGACGGGCCATGGTCGCCGCCCATGCAATCCACCGCCAGGCGAACGCGCGTTCGGGGTGTCAGGAATACAGGTTGAATCACAGTCGTGACCGATCGAGTCGGTCTGATTTCAGCAATCCGGGACCATATCAGACGTGGCTGTCAGGCCGCCACCTATCAACCCGAATGACCCCGCGACACAGCGGAAACAGCCGAGCCACGTCATCGCGCTGAACGCGAGGGACGCTGCTGGGCAGGGTGCGCGGGTGGGTTGGCGCGCGCCGGAGGCGCGCGACCGAAGCTGCGACGAATCGCAGCCGCCTGGAAAGCTCAGGCGTCGGCCTTGGTCTTCAGGACCTTGCGGCCACGGTAGAAGCCGGTGGGGCTGATGTGGTGGCGCAGGTGCACTTCGCCGGTGGTGGCTTCGATCGCCGTACCCGGGGTGGTGAGGGCGTTGTGCGAACGGTGCATGCCGCGCTTCGAAGGCGACTTCTTGTTTTGCTGGACAGCCATTTTGAAACTCCTGGGAACGCCGCTGACACCAGCAGCCGTTCTGTGAACCCATGCCCTTGCTGTGGGCTGCAAACCGATGCAGCGGCCGGGCAAAGATTGGGGAAAGCCTGCGATCATAGCGCATCTGGCGCTACTCGCCAAGCGCTCCAACGCCGTCATCCTTCGCGCAGGATGACCGGCCGGAGATCACGCGTGGATCCTGCGACTCCGCTTCGCTTCGCGCAGGATGACCGGCCGGCGGCCGGTCACTTCAGGCCAGCGGCGTCTCGCAGCACCTGCACCTTGTCCGTACGCTCCCAGGTGAACTCCGGCTCCTCGCGACCGAAGTGGCCGTAGGCCGCGGTCTTCTGGTAGATGGGTCGCAGCAGGTCGAGCATCTGGATGATGCCCTTCGGGCGCAGGTCGAACAGCTCGTTGACCAGTTCGGCGATCTTGTCGTCGGGGATGATGCCCGTGCCTTCGGTGTAGACCGTGACGTTCATCGGCTTGGCCACGCCGATGGCGTACGCCACCTGGATCTGGCATTGGCGCGCCAGGCCGGCCTTGACGATGTTCTTGGCAACGTAGCGCGCGGCGTAGGCGGCCGAGCGGTCGACCTTGGTGGGATCCTTGCCCGAGAACGCGCCGCCGCCGTGCGGGCAGGCGCCGCCGTAGGTGTCGACGATGATCTTGCGGCCTGTGAGGCCGCAGTCGCCCTGCGGGCCGCCGATGACGAAGCGGCCGGTGGGGTTGCCCAGGAAGCGCGTGTCCTTCAGCCACTCGGCCGGCAGCACCGGCTTGATGATCTCCTCGATGACGGCCTCGACGAACTCGGGCTTCATCTTGGCGCCGTCGCTCATCTCGGGCGCGTGCTGGCTCGACAGCACCACGGTGTCGATCGAGTGCGGCTTGCCGTCCACGTAGCGCATCGTGACCTGGCTCTTGGCGTCGGGGCGCAGGAACGGCAGGCGGCCGTCCTTGCGCAGCTGCGCCTGGCGCTCCACGAGGCGGTGAGCGTAGTAGATGGGCGCGGGCATCAGCTCGGGGGTTTCATCGCAGGCGTAGCCGAACATCAGGCCCTGGTCGCCGGCGCCGAGGTTCAGGTAGTCGTCGCTCGCGCGGTCGACGCCCTGGGCGATGTCGTTGCTCTGCTTGTCGTAGGCCACGAGCACGGCGCAACCCTTGTAGTCGATGCCGTACTCGGTGTTGTCGTAGCCGATGCGCTTGATGGTGTCGCGCGCGACCTGGATGTAGTCGACGTTGGCCTGCGTGGTGATCTCGCCAGCCAGGACCACGAGGCCGGTGTTGCACAAGGTCTCAGCGGCAACGCGCGAGAGGGGATCCTGCTCGAAGATCGCGTCGAGGATCGCGTCCGAGATCTGATCCGCTACCTTGTCGGGGTGACCTTCCGAAACGGATTCGGAGGTGAAGAGAAAGTCGTTCGCCACGTTGCAGAGCTCCAGGCGCGCAGGTTCGAGGAAGCTGCGTTCGGCCGTCTTTGCGCGTCATGCCCGGCGAACGCTTTAGTGGGATTTGTGAATCGCCCCACAAGTTGTTCAGTTAACTCGGCGATACACACATTGTACGAGTCCCGGCGTTGTCCGGATGCGAAGAAGGGACGCTGCTGCCCCGCACATCAGACGATATCGGGCCCGCCGTCGCCGTCCTTGTCCTTGCGCAACAACGCGAGGCTCGCGAACGGGTTGGATTTCTCCTCCACCTCCTCCAGGTCGCCGAACTGCAGCGGCACGGTCTCGGGGCAGACGTCGTGGCGCGGCACCAGCGGCAGCGCAAGCAGCATCTCGTCCTCCACCAGGTCGCGCAGGTTCAGCGACTTGGGCAGCGCCAGCACCTCGTCCTCCATCTCGTCGTCCATCGCCGCGGCGGTGTCCTCGTCGGCCACGAAGCGGAAGTGGCGGTCGACGCGCACGGCCTCGTCCAGCGGCAGCAGGCAGCGCTGGCATTGCAGCACCACGTCGGCGTCGGCCTGCAGGTGCAGCCAGACCTGGTCCTCGCCGCCCACCGGGCGATGCGAGCCCGTCGCGCGCCAGCGCACACGGCGCGTGAGGTCGCTCTCGGCCCGGTTCGGCAGTCGCGGCGTATCCGCGCCGGTCCGGGACTTCAGCGGCGAGCCGGCGTCCAGCGGGCACTCGCTGTCGGCCAGGCGCGACAGTTCGGCGATGGCCCAGTCGCCCTCGGCCTCCTGGGCGTCGGCGGCGAAGGTGGCCACATGGAAGCGCAGCGGATCGAAGGCGGGAGAAGTCATGGCGGGATTTTAGTGCGTGGGCTCTTGCAAGGCGGCGGCAATCGACGGGCCGCCCGCGCAGGCGACAATCCGCCATGCTCGCAGACCCCCCGTTGATCCTGGCGTCCACCTCGCCCTACCGCCGCGAACTGCTCGAACGCCTGCGCATCCCGTTCCAGGCCCTGCCGCCCGGCACCGACGAGACCCCGCTGCCCGGCGAGGCGCCCGCGGCGCTTGCGCCGCGCCTTGCTCTCGCCAAGGCGCGCGCACTGGCGAGACGCTTTCCCGACGCCGTGGTGATCGGCGCCGACCAGGTGGCCGACGTCGACGGCGTGGCCATCGGCAAGCCCGGCAACCACGAGCGCGCCGTGGCGCAGCTGCGCGCCATGAGCGGCCGCACCATCGTGTTCCAGACCGCGCTGGCCGTGGTGCGCGAGTCCACCGGCTTCGCCGAGACGCGCTGCGTGCCGGTGCCGGTGCGCTTCCGCGCGCTGAGCGACGCCGAGATCGAGTTCTACCTGCGCACCGAGCAGCCCTACGACTGCGCCGGCAGCGCCAAGTGCGAGACGCTGGGCATCGCGCTGCTCGAGGCCATCGAGTCCGACGACCCCACCGCGCTGGTGGGCCTTCCCCTGATCCAGACCTGCGCCCTGCTGCGCGCCGCGGGTCTCGACCCGCTGCGCGCCCGCGCCCTCGCCTCCACCGGACCCGTGCAATGACTTCTTCCGACAAGACCTTCGGCCGCCTGCTGCTGATGCCCAACGCTCTCGACCTGGGCGCGCCCGAGGTGCCGCTCACCGACGTGCTGGCCGGCGGCGTCATCGCGCAGGCCGCCAAGCTGCTGCACTGGGTGGTGGAGGACTCGCGCAGCGCGCGCGCGTTCCTCAACCGCGTCAACAAGGTCGTGCCGCTGGCGCAGCCGCTGCAGCAGACGCTGATCGAGGAGCTGCCGCGCACGCCCAAGGGGCCGCAGCGCGTGATCCCCGGCAAGCCGCTCAAGCAATCGCAGTCCTCCGCGCCGGCCCGGCCGGAGGTGGCGCGCGCGTCGGCGTGGGAGCTGCTGCTGAACCCGGCGCTGGAAGGCAACGACATCGGCCTGCTGAGCGAGGCCGGCCTGCCCGGCGTGGCCGACCCCGGCGCGCTGCTGGTGGCCGCCGCCCACGATCTCGGCATCCCCGTCGTCGCGCTGAGCGGCCCGAGTTCCATCACGCTGGCCATCGCCGCCAGCGGCCTCAACGGCCAGAGCTTCGTGTTCCACGGCTACCTGCAGAGCGAGGCCAACCCGCGCCGCGCCCGGCTGCGCGAGCTCGAGGCCACGTCGAAGCGGCTGCAGCAGACGCAGGTCTTCATCGAGACGCCCTACCGCAACGCCGTGATGCTGGAGACCGCGCTGGAGGTGCTGCAGCCCACGACGCGGCTGGCCATCAGCTGCGGTCTGACGCTGGCCGACGGGTGGTCGCTGTGCAAGACGGCGGCGGAGTGGAAGGAAGCGAAGATCGAGCTGCCGGATCGGGTGCCGGCGGTGTTCAGCGTGCTGGGGTGAGCGACCAGCACGGGCACGTGCCACCGATCTTCGAACGTTCGCACCAATAATGATGTACATTTGCATCATATTTGATGCTGATCGGGAATGCCGTGAGAACAACCGTGACGATCGACGATGCGCTGTACGAGCAAGCGCTGTCCATGGCCGATCCGGCCATGGACAGGGCCGACCTGTTCCGTGAGGCGGTCAAGACCTTCGTTCGCGTACAGGCCGCCAAGCGCCTCGCCGCGTTGGGCGCCACCATGCCGCAGATGCAGGCGCCGCCACGTCGCGGGTCGGACTCCAGTCAATGAACGGTGTCCTCGTCGACACCTCGGTGTGGGTCGACCATTTCCGCCGACGCAACGACGCCCTGGTCGATCTGCTAGCGCTGGACCTCGTGATGGTGCATCCGATGGTCATCGGAGAGATCGCCTGTGGAACGCCACCCGACAGAGTCCAGACGCTGTCCGATCTCGAAGGCCTGAGCCAGTCTCGACAAGCCGGCATCCACGAGGTCATGGATCTCATCGAGCGGGAACGCTTGTTCGGCCTGGGGTGCGGGCTCGTCGATCTGTTGCTGCTGGCCTCCGCGCTGCTGACGCCAGGCGTCGAACTGTGGACGATGGACAAGCGCCTGTCCCTTCTTTCTGAGCGCTTTGGCGTGCTGCACCGGCCCGCTTTGCACTGACCTTCTCTGCGGTGGGCTAATGCCGCCCGCGCAGCTTGGTCATCCACCACGGCGTCCTGAACCGCACCAGCTGCCAGTACACGCGCAGGTAGATCAGCACGAAGGCGACGATGCACAGTGCCAGCATCTCGGTGTTGTCCCACCAGATCAGCGCCGGCAGCAGCGACACCGAGGTCAGCACCCACAGGAACGGCGACGTCATCGAGTTGCCGTGCGTGAGCGCCGCGCGGCCGTCCGCGCCGATGGCCCAGCGCATCAGGCGGCGGTAGATCAGCGTGTGCAGGTGAATGCCGTCCGGCATGCTGATGGATCGCCCGCGCAGCACCTTGCGGCGGTACATCGTGAACACCGTCTCGAACACCGGGTAGGCCACGATCATCAGCGGCGTCAGCGGCGAGATGCTGCCGTTGCGGTAGATCAGCATCAGGCCCTCCTCGGCCACCATCAGGCCCAGCAGGTAGGCGCCGCCGTCGCCCAGGAACACCAGGCCGCGTGGATAGTTCCACACGAAGAAGCCCAGCGCCGCGCCCGAAGTGGCCAGCGCCATGCCGCCTACCATCAGGTCGCCGGTGTGCAACGCGATGTAGGCGATCGCACCGAGCATCAGCGCCGCGCACATCGACGCGAGGCCATTCATGCCGTCGATGATGTTGAACGAGTTGACGATGCCCGACGACGTGAACATCGTCAGGAGCAGCGCGATGCCGGGATACACGAACTGGGTGTCGAACCAATGCCACCCGGTGCGCACCAGGATGGCCTTGAGCAGGTAGGCGCCCAGCAGCCCGGAGATGGCCGGGGCAAGAAAGCGCCAGCGCGGCTGCACCGACTTCGTGATGTCCTCGACGAGGCCTACGATGAACGTGGGTGAGCCGCACACGATCATCAGCATCACCGACTTGGACAACTGCGGCTCGATCCAGCTGAGCGTGAGGGCGCCCGCGACGATGCCCGCTGCCACGCCGATGCCGCCCACTCGGGGCACCGCGATGCCGTGCATCTTCTGCGGTCCGGACAGGTCGTGGTCCGCCGACCAGGTGCGATGGCGATGCGCGGACGCCACCACGAACAGCGTGAGGATCCCGGAAGCGAAGAAC
>JBBQYL010000115.1:0-15907 GCA_038208735.1 Burkholderiales bacterium | reverse complement strand
GCCGCGGCGAAAGCGCCCGCCGCAACTGAAGCCAGCGCGGCGCCGAACGCGAAGAGTCCGATGATCCTCACTTCAGTACCCCGCGGCCGCCTTGACCAGGTCGAACACCTTCGTGTTGTCTATGGTCCCCTTTAAGGTCTTTGCCGCAGCGCCGTCGGCGAACAGCATGACGTCGCCGCCACCGTGCGTCTCCGAGCCCGGGCCGCCCCGCCGGATCGCCACCTCCTGGAGGTAGTCCTTGTGGGTGACGGTCGCCGCATCCAGCGGCCCGCGCACGGGGACGCGGTTCGAGCCGTTGCCAAAGACGAGCGTCGAGTAGCTGTTGCCGTTGACGTCGGTGTTGGGCGCCCCCGTGGCGTAGTTGATGTTCAGGCCGAGCGGGTCGGTACCTCGCTTGCCGTAGCCGTTGAATGCCATCGTGTGATCGTGATCCGCGGTGACGACGATCAGCGTGTTGGCCAGCGTCGGATCGAACACCTTGACCTTGGCGATCGCTGTCCTGATCGCATCGTCGAACGCGTTCGTGTCGGCGAGGGCGCGGGCGGCGTTGGTGCCATGGAGTGCGTGATCGATGCGGCCACCTTCGACCATCAGGAAGAAACCGGTCGCGTTCTTCGACAGGATGTCGATCGACTTGGCGGTCATCTCCGACAGGCTGGGCTCCTTCGTCGGGTCGCGATCGAGCTCGTAGGACATGTGGCCCTGCGCCAGCGCGAAATCGAACAGGCCGATGAGCCTGGTGCCCGCCGCGGCCGGCGCGGCGTTGAAGCTCGACAGGTCGTTGACGAAGTTGTAGCCCAGGGCCTGCAGCTCCGCGACGAGGTCGCGCCCGTCAGGTCGGCCGCGCGGCGTCGTCACCGCGACGTAGGGCCGCCAGTAGGTACTGATGCCGCCGAGGAGAACGTCGACACCGGTGCCGAGCGCGGCGTTGTAGCCGGCGCCGGCCGGCACGGCCTGGCGAGCGATCTCGTACTCGGCGTCGCGGTGGCAGCTGTGGGCATAGGTCGCGGCCGGTGTCGCGTGGGTGAGGCGCGCCGTCGACACCACGCCGGTGGCCTTGCCCTTGGCCTTGGCAAGCTCGAGCAGCGTCGTCGACGCCGCGCCGTTGCCGATTGCCGGACAGTTGCTGACGGCGTTCGGTACCACGGGCAGGGGCGCGGCCGACGCAGACGGCCGGAGCGCCAGCGTCGCGCCATCCATCGCGAGGACGTCATTGCGGGTCTTCACGCCAGTCATGTAGGCGGCCATCGAGGGTGCACTGTCGGTGGTCTGCGCGTCCAGCGAGTAGGTCTTGACCCGTGCCGTATAGGCCAGCGTGTCCATGTTCAGCGAGCCTTCCTCCTTGTATTTCCAGATGCGCGCGGCGGTCGTGGTCACCGGGCCCATGCCATCGCCCAGAAAGAAGATGACGTTCTTCGCCTCGCCGGCCGCGAAGGCGGCGTGCGGTGCGAACGCGGCGCAGAACGCGGCGCCCATGAGGGTGTGTTTGATGTTCATGTCGGATCGTTTCCAGATGTCGTTGCGGGCGCCGTGCTCACAGGCCGGCCGCGGCCTTGACGAGAGCGAAGACGCGGGTGTTGTCCATCACGCCGTGGAAGGTGTCGGCGTTCAGGCCCATGGCGCCGAGAAAGACATCGGCACCGCCGTGCGTCTCGCCGCCCGAGGGCATCTGCACGACCGCTTCCTGGTGGTAGTTCTTGTCGTACACGGCGGCGTCGGTGAGTGCGGTCATGGCGCTGCGCGCGGTGTTGATGCGGTTTTCGCCATTGCCGAAGACGAGGTTCGTGAACGGCATGCCATCGGCATCGAGCGCGGGCTTCGTCGGGTCGGTGAAATCGCGCATCAGGCCGAGGATGCCGGGGTTGGCGTCGGTCGTCGGGCCAGTGCGGGCGGCGTAGCCGTTCATCACCAGCGTGTGGTCGTGATCGGCGGTGACGACGATGAGCGTGTTGGCCAGCGTCGGGTCCGTCAGCCGGGCCTTGGCGATGGCGGCGGTGATGGCGTCGTCGAACGCCTTGGCGTCCTGCAGCGCCTTTCTCGCCAGGGTCGGGTGCAGCGCCTGGTCGATGCGGCCACCTTCGACCATCAGGAAGTAGCCCTTCTTGTTGGCGCCGAGAACGTCCATCGCCTTCGTCGTCATCTCCGCCAGACTCGGCTCGGCAGTCGCTGAGCGGTCGATGTCGAAGCTCATGTGACTCTTGCTGAAGAGACCTAGCAGCTTGGTGGCCGTGGTCGGCACGGCGGCGAGCGCCGTCTTGTCGCTGACGTAGGTGTAGCCCTTGGCTTTCATCTCGGCGACCAGGTCGCGAGGGTCGGTGCGCGACGATCCGGCCGCGTCGCCCTTGGCAAGAAAGTTCTGCCAGCCGCCGCCCAGGACGACGTCGACGCCGTCGCTGCCGAGCGCCGCGTTGTAGCCGGCGCCGCCCGGGGCCAGCTGCGCGGCGATGGTGTTCTCGCCGTCGCGGTGGCAGATGTGGGCGTAGGTGGCAGCCGGCGTGGCGTGGGTGACGCGCGTCGTCGTGACGACGCCGGTGCCGCGGCCGGCGGCCTTGGCAAGCTCGAGCAAGGTCGTCACCGGTGTGCCGTTGCCGGCAGCCGGGCAGGTGCTGTCCGCACCGATGAAGTAGGGCGCACCGGCCGGCGTCAAAGCACTGGTATTGGTCGACATCGCGATGACGTCGTTGTTCATCTTGACGCCGGTCATGTAGGCCGACATCGAAGGCGCGCTGTCCGTGACCTGGGCGTCGTTCGAGTAAGTCTTGACGAACGCCGTCTCGGGAAAGGTGTCGATCGCGAGCGAGCCGTCCTCGCCGGCGGCGTAGATGCGAGCGGCCGTCATCGGCACCATGCCGTAGCCGTCGCCGAGAAAGAAGATCACGTTCTTCGGCGTCGCCGCCGGTGGCGGCGTTGTCGGGGCACTGTCGCCTGAGCTGCAGGCGTTGAGAGAGAGGATCGCGGCGAGAAGGGCCGCGAGTGAGGCATGTCGCATTCGAAAGGCTCCGTCGTTGAGGTCTCTGGCGAGCCTACGGGTCGCCCGTGAATGCCGCGTGACAACGAAGCGACCGACGACGACGCACCCCATGGGAATTACGGTTGTATGCGGGTCCAGCTGAACGGGCCGAACGCAGCGGCGCTGCCGGCGGCATTCGACGCGGGTTCGAAGCGAAGCTTCACCATTTCCAGCGGCAACAAGTTGCCGTGCACGACGATGCGATGGAAGTTGGCTACGTTGTAGCCGTTGGGCTGGGTGTCGTACGGATCGGCGGGATTGCCGACACTCGCCTGGATCGTGGTCGCACTACAGGCTTGTACCGCGGTGCCCGTGCCTGTTTCTATCGTGCATGGTGCGCCCCGCACCAACGGATTGTCCGAGCGATAGAAATGCGAGTCGCCATTGATCAATAGCACGGGTTTGCCGAAGGCCGTCGTCTTGGCGGCGATCGCGTCGATGAAGGGCTTGTATTGAGACAGATGGTTCGCCGCCGGCAATTTTCCGTCCAGATCCCACATGTCGGCCTGTTCCATGATGACCACGGCAACGTCGCCGGCGGCCCCGGCTCGGGCAAAGGCGGCGTCCAGCCAGCGCAGATTCGCGGCACTGCGGTTGTCGACTTCGGCCTGCTGCGCTGGGCTCATCACCGGGGCGCCGTACCACGGATCGGTGTCATTGTTGGAGCCGCCGGGGATGTTCAGCGTCACGAACAGCACGCCGGACTTCTCGAACCAGACATTTTCCGAATAGTCGCGGTCCGTCCGGTGAGTCTTGTCGTAGTCCACGGCTTGGCTATGCACCGCAAGCTGGCCGCCAAAGGCATGCGTCGGATCGCCGAAGAATATCGAGCGCACCAGTGCAAGGTTGGCCATCGGATCACCGCCGGCGTAGTCGACAAGGTTGCCCCCGGAGTCGACCACATAGTCGATTCGGCCTGTAAGGGCATTGAAGGTGCCGCCGCCTTCCTTGGCCTTGTGGCAATCGGACCACTCGTTGTCGCCCGGGGTGTAAATGACCGGATCCTTGAACGCGGTCCACTGGTCGTGGATCGACTGGTCGTACGCCTGCGTGCAGTACTGTTTGCCCGAGTGGATGTCGCCGGCATGCAGCACCAGGGAAACGTCTGCGTCCGCGTTGACGGCGCTGATGAAAGCCGGATGGGCGTTGAATGCCGTCGTGTCCGTGGGTGAAGTGCCGTACGGCATGTCGCCGATCAACGCGGTGGTGAATGCAGCGTCCTTGGGCGTGTCATCGCTGCCGCCGCACGCAGCCAGGATCGATACAGCCACGGCCATGCCGATTGCACTCAATGCGCGGAATGTTTCTCTCATTGGGAAGCCCTTCATCCTTGAATGTGAAAGCGATCGAGGCAGCAGATCCGCCGAGGTCCCGCACCTCACGATCGATGCGTCATCTTGTTACGCGGCCATGACGGTGTCGTGACTGGGCTGGTACGCGCGGACCTGTCATCCCACGGTCACGGGCCGTCTAGATGATTCAGGCGTGCCAGTCGAGTCAACCCCACCGCGCGAAGCTGCCGTCGAGGTCAAGTCGCTGCGCAAAAGCTTTAACAGAGTGCCCGCGTTGTGCGGTGTCTCGCTGCGCGTGGAACAAGGCGAAATGGTGGCCTTGCTGGGTGCCTCCGGCTCGGGCAAGTCGACTCTGTTGCGCCTCCTGAGCGGCCTGCAGCGCGCCGACGCCGGCCCGGGCAGCGAAGTCCACGTTCTTGGCCATCCCGTACAGACTGGCGGCCGACTGTCGCCCGACATCCGCCGCCGGCGTTCGGAGATCGCGGCGATCTTCCAGCAGTTCAATCTGGTCGATCGTTTGCCGGTGATGACGAACGTGATGGTCGGCGGTCTGCACCATCTGACTTTGTGGCGTGCCCTGACGAGGCGTTTTCCCAAGGAACTGCAGCATCGCGCCTACGACGCATTGCGCCGCGTCGGCATCGAGCGCTGCGCCTGGCAGCGCGCCTCCACTCTGTCCGGCGGGCAGCAGCAGCGCGCAGCGATCTCGCGCGCGCTGGTGCAGCAAGCCCGGATCATCCTGGCCGACGAGCCAATTGCCTCGCTCGACCCGGAATCCAGCCGGCGCGTGATGGAGCTGCTGGCCGAATGCAATCGCGAGCTCGGCGTCACGGTGCTGGTCTCGCTGCATCAGGTCGAGCACGCCTTCGCCCACTGCCCGCGCACGATTGCCCTGCGTGCCGGCGAGATCGTCTTCGACGGGCCGACCCGAGAGCTGAACGCCGACCGGCTGCGCGCGCTGTACGGTGCACAGAGCCAGGAGCTGCTTCAGCCCAACGAGGTTGGCCACGCGGCCGCCTCGTCTCGCCCACTGCGCACGCCAGTCCTCCATGCGGCCTGAGGTCGCATTCCATTCCGCTACCTACAGGAGTCCATCATGAACATCCGCCTATCCCTGGCGACACTGGCCGCCGGCCTCGCATTTGCCGCCGCAGCGCCTGCCCAGGAGATCAACTTCGGCTTCATTTCCACAGAGTCGTCCGCTGGTCTGAAGGCCGGTTGGCAGCCGGTGCTCGACGACATGAGCAAGGCCACCGGCCTGAAGGTGAACGCATTTTTTGCGACCGACTACGCCGGCGTGATCGAAGCCATGCGCTTCAACAAGGTGCAGGTCGCGTGGTTCGGCAACAAGTCGGCCATCGAGGCGGTGGACCGCTCCAACGGCGAGGTTTTCGCAAAGGTGGTCGACGCAGCCGGCGATGAGGGCTACTACTCGCTCATGGTGGTGAACAAGGACAGCCCCTTGAAGAGCCTGGACGACGTGATCAAGCAGCGCGCCAACCTGATGCTGGGCTTCGGCGACCCCAACTCCACCAGCGGCACCGTGATCCCGGGCTACTACGCCTTTGCCAAGCATGGTGTCGACCCGATGAAGGACTTCAAGCGCACGGTGCGCGCAAACCACGAGACGAACCTGCTCGCGGTCGTCAACAAGCAGGTCGACGTGGCGACCAACAACACCGAGAACTGGGCGCGCTTCGAGAAAACCCACCCCGAGCAGCTGAAGAGCGTTCGCGAGATCTGGCGTTCGCCGCTGATCCCGAGCGACCCGATCGTCTGGCGCAAGGACCTCGATCCGGCCGTCAAGGCCAAGGTGCGTGACTTCATGCTGAGCTACGGCAAGAAGCCCGACGAGCTGGCGAAGCTGAACAAGCTGGGCTACAGCCAGTTCCGTCCGTCGAGCAACGCGCAGCTGGTGACGATTCGCCAGATCGAGCTGGCCAAGGCGCGCAGTAAAGTCGAGGGCGACGACAAGCTGTCCGCCGAGGACAAGGCGAAGAAGCTGCACGAGATCGACGACAAGCTCGACGAGCTGGGCAAGCAGGTTGCGACTGCGAAATAGGCCATGACCGCGGTCGCTGCACTGCAGCGCGCGTCGGCCTCCGGTGAGGTGCCGCAGGCGCCCCGCCTGGGGTTGGCGGGAATGCTGGCCTGGGGCACGCTGCTGGCGCTGCTGGCTGCGTCGTGGCGCGGTGCGGAGATGCGGCCGCTGGACCTGATCCGCGACGCCGGCAACATCGTCGAGTACGCCAGGGGCTTTTTCCCACCCGACTTCGCGGAATGGCGACACTACCTCGAGGAAATGGCGGTCACGCTGCAGATCGCGATCTGGGGCACCGCCCTCGCGGTGATCGGCGCGGTGCCGTTGGGTGTGCTGGCATCGAGCAACCTCGCGCCATGGTGGCTGCGTCAGCCTGTCCGCCTGGTACTCGACGCCTGTCGCGCCATCAACGAGATGGTGTTTGCGCTGATCTTCGTCGTGGCGGTGGGCCTCGGACCGTTTGCGGGCGTGCTGGCGCTGTGGGTGCACACCACGGGCATCCTCGGCAAGCTGTTTTCCGAGGCCGTCGAAGCGATCGATCCGCAGCCGGTGGAGGGCATCCGCTCCACAGGCGCCAGCCCGCTTCAGGAGGTGCTCTTCGGCGTCATCCCGCAGGTCATGCCGCTATGGCTGTCGTACACGCTGTACCGCTTCGAGTCCAACGTGCGCTCGGCGGCGGTGGTCGGCATGGTGGGTGCAGGCGGAATCGGCATGGTGCTGTGGGACGTCATGCGCGGATTCCAGTACGCACAGACCGCGGCGGTGCTGGTGATGCTGGTGCTGTCCGTCTCGTTGATCGACCTGCTGTCGTCGCAGCTTCGCAAGCGGTTGATCTGACGCAGCCGGTCCGCCAGGCTGCTCGGTCAGGCGACCCGACGACCGCCGACCCAGACCTCGCGCACCACCGGGTACGCGTCCAGTTCCTTCACACGCACCATGTCGGCGTGGAGTCCCGGGGCGAGCCGGCCGCGGTCATGCAGGCCCGCGGCCTCGGCCGGGCCGCGGCTGACCACGCGCACCGCCTCGGGCATTCCGAAACCGGCGTCGCGGTACAGGCACCAGGCCGCCTGCAGCAGGCTGCCCGGCACGTAGTCGGACGACAGGCCGTCGAGCACGCCTTCGCGGGCCAGGTCGATCGCCGCGACGTTGCCCGAGTGCGAGGCGCCACGCACCACGTTCGGCGCGCCGGCAATGGTGACGAGGCCGTGCGCGTGCGCGTGTCGTGCCGCCGCGAGCGTGGTCGGGAACTCGCTCATCGTGGCGCCCAGTTCCAGCGCCTCGTCGACATGGGCCACCGTCGTGTCGTCGTGCGTCGCGAGTGCCACGCCGTGGCGGCGCGCGAAGGCGGCGAACCAGTCGCGGTTCGGCTGCGCGTTTCGGGCCTGCCGCTCGGGCGCGATGCGCATCTCCTCGTCGAACTTCGCGTCGCCCCAGCCCTTCTTGCCGGTGTAGAAGGTGCGCGCCTGCTCGATGTCGGTCCACTGCCGCTGGCCGGGGGTGTGGTCCATCAGCGAGATCAGGCGCAGCCGCGGGTGGCCGGCGAAATGTTCGAACAGCTCTTGCGCATTGGCCGCCGGCAGCTCGCAGCGCACGTGGATCAGGTGGCGGCTGCGCAGCAGCCCGGCTGCTTCGAGTTGATCCAGAACACCTAGCAGCGAACTCTGGTCGCGCGAGCGGAAGCCGTCGCCATACGGGTCGCCGACGCCAATGGCGTCCAGCACCGTGGTGATGCCGGCCGCCGCAAGCTCGGCGTCGTGCGCCTGCAGTGCGCCGCGCATCGGAAAAGACACCTTGGGCCGCGGCGTGACGTGGCGCTCCAGGTTGTCGGTGTGCACCTCTATCAGGCCGGGCAGCAGCCAGTCGCCGTCCAGGTCCTCGGCGGCCGGCAGGCTGCTGACGCCCCGATCGATGCCGGCAATGCGGCCGTCGACGACGTGCACCGTGCCGCGCAGAAGCGTCTCGTGCTCGAGCACGACGCGGGCGTTGCTCAGGATGCGCTCGCTCATGGCTGGCCTTGCATGCAGAAGTCGATCCGACGGTCGGCGGCGACGTCGCGGACCTCCTCGTCGTGGAAGATGCCGACCACGGCCGCGCCGCCGGCCTTGGCCTCGCGGATCAGCTCGACCACGACGCGGCGGTTGGCGGCGTCGAGCGACGCCGTCGGCTCGTCGAGCAGCAACAGGGTCGACGGGACGACAAAGCCGCGCGCCACGTTCACGCGCTGCTGCTCGCCGCCGGAAAAAGTGGCCGGCGGCAAGTCCCAGAGTGCGACCGGAATGTTGAGCCGCGCCAGCAACGCACGCGCGCGTTCGCGTGCCGCCTCGAGCATCGCCAGGTACGGCGTGTCGTCGAGCGGGTCGGCGTCGGCCTCCGGGTCCGCCGGGTCGGCTTCCAAAATGCGCTCGGCCACCACGTCGAGCGCCGGCTGGCGCGGCAAGGCGTGCAGGAACTGGCTGACGTAGGCGAGCTCACGCCGGCGCAGCGACAGAATCTGACGCGCCCCGGCCTTTGCCAGGTCGACGCGTGCCCCGGCCGCCGGCTGCAGCCACATCTCCCCGGCGTCGACCGCATAGCTGCCATACAGGCACTTCATCAGCGTCGACTTGCCGCGTCCGGACGGGCCGACCAGTGCGACACACTCGCCCGCGTGCACCTGCAGGTCCATGCCGTCGAGCACCGGCAGCTTCAGCGAGTCGCGCAGGTGCAGCGTGAAGCACTTGTCCACGCCGCGCACCGTCAGCACGGCGGTCATGGCATCAACACCGAGGAGACCAGCAACTGCGTGTAGGGATGCTGCGGGTCTTCGAACACGCGGTCGGTGAGGCCGTGCTCGACGATGCGGCCCTGCTTCATCACCGCCGTGCGGTGCGCGAGCAGCCGGGCCACGCCCAGGTCGTGCGTGACGACCACGGCCGACAGGTGCAGGCGGCCGACCAGCAGGCGGATCAGGTCGAGCAGGCGCGCCTGCACCGACACGTCCAGCCCCGAGGTCGGTTCGTCCATCAGCACCAACCGCGGCCGAGTCACCAGGTTGCGCGCGATCTGCAGGCGTTTGCGCATGCCGCCAGAGAAGTGGCGTGGCGAGTCGTCGAGCCGGGCGGCGTCGAGCTCGACGCGCGACAGCCAGCGCGTGGCGGTGTCGCGCAGCGCGGCGTAGCGTCGCTCGCCCTGGCCCATCAGTCGTTCGCCGACGTTCGCGCCGGCACTGACATTCATGTGCAGGCCTTCGTGGGCATGCTGCTCGACGAAGCCCCATTCGGTGCGCGCCAGTTCGCGCCGCTCGCGCTCGCCGATGGCATGCACGTCGATCTCGCGCCCGTCACGCCGCCGGTACAGCACCTGGCCTTCGGCGGGAAAGAGGCGGCCGGCGATGCAGTTCAGAAGCGTCGACTTGCCTGAGCCGGACTCGCCGACGATGGCCAGCACCTCGCCGGGAGCTAGCTCGAGCGAGGCATCGCGCAGCGCCCAGCTGCCATCGCGCGCGGCGTCGAAGCGGTGGCCGAGCCCGGTCACTCGCAACACCGAAGGCGCCTCGGTCACGCCTTGCGCTCCAGCTGCTCGCGGCAATGGTCGCTGTCGGAGCAGGTCCACTGCGTTCGGCCGTCGTCCATGAGGATCTCGTCGAGGTAGCTGGTCTGGCAGCCGCACAGCGCGCAGGCATGCCCTTGCGGCTCGATGCGGAACGGGTGGTCCTCGAAGTCCAGGCTCTTCACGTCGGTCCACGGCGGGATCGCGTACAGGCGCTTCTCGCGGCCGGCGCCGAACAGTTGCAGCGCCGGCATGCGGTGCATCTTGGGGTTGTCGAAACTCGGGATCGGCGACGGCGACGTCACGTAGCGACCGTTGACCAGCACCGGGTAGTCGTAGCTGGTGTCGATGCGGCCCCACTGCACGATGTCCTCGTACAGCTTGACGTTCATCAGCCCGTACTCGGCGAAAGCATGCAGCTTCAGCGCCGCCTGGCGACGCGGCTCGAGCTTGTACAGCGGCTCGGGCTGCGGCACCTGGTAGACCAGGATCTGCGACTCGGTCAACGGCCGCTCGGGGATCCGATGCCGGGTCTGGATGATCGTGGCCTCGGCGGTGCGCTCGGTGGTGCGAAGGTCGGTCGTGCGGGCGAAGAAGCGCCGGATGTTGACCGCGTTGGTGGTGTCGTCGGAGCCCTGGTCGATGACCTTGAGCACGTCGGTCTGGCCGATCACCGCGGCGGTGACCTGGATGCCGCCGGTGCCCCAGCCATAGGCCAGCGGCATTTCGCGCGAGCCGAAGGGCACCTGGTGCCCCGGGATGGCCACGGCCTTGAGCAGGGCGCGCCGGATCATGCGTTTGGTGCCCTCGTCGAGGTAGGCGAAGTTGTAGCCGGCACAGGCCTGGTCCTGGTTGCCTGGCAGGGTCCCCGCCCGGTGCGGCAGCGCGTGCGCTTCACTCATTGCCGCCTCCCCTCTGTTCGCGCAGCGCGCGCACCAGCAGCAGCTCCGACTCGAAGGTCACGTAGTGCGGCAGCTTCAGGTGCTGCACGAAGCCCGAGGCCTCGACGTTGTCGCCGTGCGAAAGCACGAACTCGGCGTCCTGTGCCGGGCTGCTCGGTTGCTCGTCGAACTCGTCGGTGCGAAGCACGCGGTCGACCAGCGACATCGCCATCGCCTTGCGCTCGCCGTGCCCGAAGACCAGGCCCTGGCCGCGCGTGAACTGCGGCGGCCGCGTGGCACTGCCGACGAAGTGGTTGACCATCTGGCAGTCCGTCAACTCGATTTCGCCGATCTCGATCGCAAAGCCCAGCTCGTCGGACACGATCTCCACCGGCACCGCGCCGAAGCGGATCTCGCCCGCGAAAGGGTGGGTGTTGGCATAGCCACGCTGCGTCGAGTAGCCCATGCCCAGCACCCAGCCCTCGTCGGCACGAGCCAGCATCTGCAGCCGGGCAGCGCGTGGCAGCGGATGGGCCGGCGGGTCGCGGGTGATGTCGGGCGGCTCGGGGTCGCCGGCGGCCG
This sequence comes from Burkholderiales bacterium, assembly GCA_038208735.1. Taxonomy (GTDB): domain Bacteria; phylum Pseudomonadota; class Gammaproteobacteria; order Burkholderiales; family Burkholderiaceae_C; genus Scleromatobacter. The sequence continues at coordinate 4,573 of JBBQYL010000115.1, read as the reverse complement.
GCACGCAGGGCTCGATCAGGCCTTGGGCCGCCAGGTCGTCGATGGGGTTTCGCAGCGCGGTTTCGCGGTCGGCACCACGCCCGGCCGGCGGCGCCACGGGCAGTACATCGGGCGCCTTGGCGGCGCCGGCGAGGCCGAATTCCAGCAGCCGCTGGGTGTAGTCGTAGGTCGGCCCCAGCAGCTGGCCGCCCGGAACGTCCTTGAAGATCGCCGAGATGCGGCGCTGCACGCCCATGCGCGCCGTGTCCACCGGTTCGCTGAAGCCCCAGCGCGGCAGCGTGGTGCGGTAAGCCCGCAGCAGGAAAACCGCTTCGATGGCGTCGCCCCGCGCCTGCTTGAGCGCCAGTGCCGCGAGGTCGAGGTCGTAGAGCGAGGCCTCGGCCATCACCCGATCGACCATCAGCCGCAGTTGCTCGCGCAGTTGCGGCGCCTGAAGTTCGGGCACGGTCGGGTCGCCGCGGCGCGCGCTCGCGAGCAGCGCCAGCGAAGCGGCAATCGCCTGCTCACCTCCTTTGACGGCCACGTACATGAGGTCAGCCCTCCAGGCGCAAATGCGTGCTGCGCGGTAGTGCGGCGATGCAGTCACCGCTGCAGAGGATGAGATCGATGCCGCACGGGAAATCTGCTTCAGCAACGATGCGGGCGCGCCAGAAAGCTTCTGACAAGCCCTCTACCTGGAGGCGCTGTACGTGCTGGATGCCTGGGCCGCGCAGGTCGATCGCCATGCCGTGTCCCAGTGAAGCGACCTCGATGAGCAAGGTCGCACCGTCCTGCGGCCCGGTGTCGCTGCCGGGGTTCAACTGCACCCAGAGCGCTCCGGCGGCAGCCGGGGTGCAGGCAACAAAGGCCGCATGGGCCTGGTCGGCCACCAGGCGGACGCCAGTATGGAAGCGCAGATGGGCCGCCGCTGTTCCGTCGGCCAGCCCGGGGTCGAGCCAGAGGCGGGTCTCCGCGTCGAGCAGCGCGAGCAGCACCGCACACAGGCCGCGCCCGAGCCCGACGCTATCGAAGCCGTCGAGCACCGCGGCAGGCAATGTTTGCACTCGGCCGGGGCGCGCCGTGGCGTCCAGGACCGCGCGAAAGACGCGCTGTGCATCGTGCACCGGCTGCGCAAATCCACGCCCGATATCTGCCGTCATGGCGCTCATGTCGCGGCCTCGGGCTGCAAGGCGAAGAAGCGCACGCGGGTGGCTTCCGTCCGGGCACATTGATCGCGGTCGCGCCGCAGTCGTACAGCCCGCAGCGGCTCCACGACCTCCCGCATGAGCAGGGACTGCAAGGGCTCGCGTTGCAGCAGTGCGTCGAGGCCAGCGATGCACTCCGCGCGCGTTGTGTCGCGGCCCAGCACATGGCCGACGCCGACGACGACGCTGCCGTCGCTCGCCCGATGGCGGACCGCGCAGCGGCTGACCGTCGCCTCGCCGAGATTGAAGCGGTCGCCCGTGTTGCCGATGCGGGCCCGCACCATCACCAGGCCGTGCTCGGGCGCACGAAGCGTCTCGAAGCGATAGTCGGCGAGCACCGGCGCCGCACGCGCCGCCAGTTCGTCGGGCACAGCACGCGCCAGCACACGCAGCCAGTCGGCGCGCTGCGCCGAGGCTTGGGGCAGGGCCGGGGCCGGGTCGGTCATGCCGATGTCATCTAGACGACTCACCATCGACGGCAGTATCCGCAGACCTCATGACAGTTTATTGACCATGCTGCAGACGACGATCGACTCGGAGAGTCAGCCCGTCGAGACGCCAAGTCGCACGGCACGCTGGGCAAGCATCGCGGCCGCGCTCAGGGCGGACATCGCGGCCGGGCGTTTCGCGCCGGGAATGCGCCTGCCCAACGAGCTTCAGCTGGCCGAACGATTCGGCGTGCACCGGCACACCCTGCGCCAGGCCGTAGGCCAGCTGGCGCAGGAAGGCCATCTTCGCGTGCTGCAAGGGCGCGGCACGTTTGTTCGCGAGCTGGTGGTGGACTACGTGCTGCAGCGGCGCACGCGCATGACAGAGAACCTGGCCAACGCCGGCGAAAGTGCCCGACGCGAGCTGCTGTCGCACCACCTCGTCGCTGCCGGCGAGTGGGCCGGCGCTTTGCGAGTGTCGCCGCGTGCCCGGGTCGAGCTTTTGCACTCCAGGATCAAGGTGCGCGGGCGGCCGGTGGGCCTGTGCACGGCGGCCTACCCTGCGCCCCGGCTGCGCGGCATGGCCGCCGCCTTCGCCGCCACCGGATCGATCACCGCCGCGCTGAAGCAGCTCGGCGTGGCCGACTACGTGCGTGTGCGCAGTACCGTATCCTGCCGCTTGCCGACGCACGCCGAGGCCGATGCGATGGCCCGATCGCCGGCCGAACCGGTGCTGGTGGTGCAGTATTTCAGCGTCGGCAGCGACGGGGTGCCTGTAGAGGCCTGCCGCAGCTTGTTTGCCGCCGACGCGGTGCAGCTCAGCGTCACCCACGAGGCATGATCGGCGACGCCAGGGCGCGCCACGCGGTGTACTTCGCGCCCGAGGCCTCGCATCCGCTGTGGTCGGCGGGCTGCGAGTGGCTGGGGCGCGGTGCGGACGGCAGCCCTTCATCGCCGCCGTCGTGCCCGGAGACCGCCGCGCCCTGGCGCTACGGCTGGCACGCGACCCTGAAGGCCCCGCTGCGCTTGGCCCAGGGCGTCACCGAAGCCGACTGGTTCGAAGCCGCGACCCGCCTGGCGGCGCGACACGCCGCGTTCTCGATGCCGGCGCTGCAGGTGGCCACGCTGGGTGATTTCCTGGCGCTGCGACCGGTGCAGCCCCTGCCTGCTGAACATCCGCTGCGCCGGCTGGCCGACGACTGCGTGCTGTGGCTGGACCGCTTTCGTGCTCCCTTCGCCAGCGACGAAATGGCATCGCGGCAGGCGGCCGAGCCCGACGCGGAGCGCCGGGCCAACGTGGCGCACCATGGCTACCCCCATGTGCTGGAGCAGTGGCGGTTTCACATGACGCTGACCGGCTCGCTGGCCGGGCTGGCGTCCGGGGACGCAGACTCTCTGCGTGCGACGGCGGAACGGCGTTTTTCGGCCGCACTGCCGGTGCCTTTGCGGTGCGAGTCGCTGTCTCTTTTCATCGAACCCGCACCAGGTGCGCCCTTCGAACTGCGCCACCGCGTGGCGCTGTCATCGCCATGAACGCGATCGCTCAGGGCTCACATCGTCTGATCGTCATCGTCGGTCCGTCAGGCGCCGGCAAGGACAGCATCATCCGCGCCTGGCTCGCCGCCTTGCCGCTGTCGCGGCGCCCCCACCGCGCGCGCCGGACGATCACCCGTCCGTTCGATCCGAACGAAGACCATGAAGCTATCGACACAGGGGCCTTCCATCGCGCCCGCGACACCGGTGAGTTCGCTTTCCATTGGCAGGCCCATGGTCTCGACTACGGTGTGCGGCATGCCGCGCTGGCGCCGCTGGCGCAGGATCGATGGGTCGTGCTGAACGGCTCCCGCGAGCATCTGGCGCAGCTGCGCGCGACGGCGCCGCTCGCACGGGTCGTGTCGATCGATGCGCCCGAAGCGCTACGCACGCAACGCCTGAGGGAGCGCGCGCGTGAGGATTTCGATGCCTCGCGGCTTCGGCTCGGACGACAGGTCGCGCACGCGCTTTCGGACCTTCATTTGGTCAACGACAGCACGCTCGCCGAAACCGTGGATCAGCTGAGCGGCTGGTATGAGGCGCTGTTCACCGTGCAACCCGCCCCTCGTCCATGACAAAGGTCGACGGGCAGGGCGATTCATTCGATTTCGCCGCTTTTCTTCGTGCCACTGTTTGGAAAGGAGACGGGGTCGGGATAGATCTGCACCCGCTATTTTTCAGGAGAGAAGGGCGCGCGATCGCCGGGGCAGCGATGAATCACGGCGTACTCCACGCACACGCTCTTGCGCCGGAAGTTCTCTTCCGCACCGGGAGACTGGTAGAGGTTCAGGAAGTTCTTGTGCTGTGGGTACCAACAGGCGATGAGCTCGTGGACTTTCTGCTCACCAACCGCCTGCCCCAACACGGGCATGCGCCAGAGGAGTTTCGCGCCGGCGCCTTCCAGGAATGTCCCAAGGCCGTCCATGTAGTTTTTGTAGTCTCCGCTGTCCGGGTAGCCGCAATCCGCTTTGTAGCGGTTCATGTTCAGCATCAGCACCGGCCCGTCGTTCGCACTCTCGGAGATTTTTCTGACGATGGCGAAATCCTCTTCGTTGCGCTGCAGGTGCGGTGGTTCCAGCCGGGTGTGTACGAGTGCCATTCGGTGATCCTTTCTGCTTCGCCTCGATCGAGGACCTTGGCGTCGTCATGGAAAAGACGCTCCGGGAAACCGTGAACAAGGCCCTGGACGACAGCTCCTTGCGGGCAGCGCTTCAGCTGTAGCCAGCGAGAGTCGCGCGACGACGACGCTGCAACCACGCGACCAGCGCCATCAGCAGCAAGGCCGGAACGAAGAGCCATTCCTTGGCCGGGCGCAACCGCTCGGCCTCGATGCCGGTGATGGTGAAGCCCTGCTCGAAGCCGGCCTTGTCGGCGGCGCTGTTCAGGCCGACCGACATGACGCGCGTGCCGGTGGGCAGCGTCATCACG
>JBBQYL010000114.1:0-15982 GCA_038208735.1 Burkholderiales bacterium | reverse complement strand
CATCGACACCGATCGCAGCGGCCGCTGGCTGTTCTCGGCCTCGTACGGCGGCGCCAAGATCAGCGTCAACGAGATCGGCAAGGACGGGGTGGTCGGCGCGGTGCGCCAGGTGATCGACACCGCCCCGAACGCGCATGCGATCCACGCGAACGCCAGCAACCGCTTCGTGCTCGCCACCAGCCTCGGGGGCGACAACGTCTCGATCTGGCGCTTCGACGCGCAGACCGGCAAGCTCACGGCGAACGACCCCGCGCAGCTTTCGGCGCCCGCGAAATCGGGCTCGCGTCATTTCGTCTGGGACCAGGCGCAGCGCTTCGTCTACCTGCTGGGTGAGCTGGACGCGTCCCTCGGCGTCTATGCCTGGGACGCGCAGCGCGGCGCGTTGAGCGAGCTGCAGCGCACCACCACGCTGCCGGCGGGCTTCGGCGGCAAGCCCTGGGCCGCCGATCTGCACCTGAGGCCGGACGGCCGATTCCTGTATGCGTCGGAGCGCAGCTCCAGCACGATCACGACCTTCCGCGTCGATGCCGCCACCGGCCTGCTGCAACCGCTGGGCCAGACGCCCACCGAGAAGACGCCGCGCGGCTTCGCGATCGATTCGACCGGCGCGTTCCTGATCGCCGCGGGGCAGGATTCCAACGCCGTGTCGCTGCACGCGATCGACGCGGCCAGCGGCGCGCTCGGCGCGCCCCGGCACGTGGCCGTCGGCAAGAACCCGAACTGGGTCGAGATCGTCGACCTGCCTTGACCGCACCCGCCGGGCCCGGCGCCCGGCTTCAGAGCTGGAAGCTGGCGACCACCTGGGAAAGCTGCGCGGCCTGAACGCGCAGGCTCTGGGCCGCGGCCGCCGACTGCTCCACCAACGCGGCGTTCTGCTGCGTCATCTGGTCGAGGTGCCCCACCGCGACGTTGACCTGGCCGATGCCGTCGCTCTGTTCGGAGGCGCCCGCGGTGATCTCGCCGATGATGTCGGAGACGCGCTTCACCGAGCCCACGATCTCGCTCATCGTGGCGCCGGCCGCGGACACCAGGCGCGAGCCGTTCTCCACCCGGTCGACCGAGGCCCCGATGAGGGCCTTGATTTCCTTGGCCGCCTCGGCGCTTCGGCCGAGGAGGCGAGCTGGTTCGCCTGGCTGGCGGCGTCGGCCGATCGGCGCACCGTGCTGGTCAGCTGCTCCATGGACGAGGCCGTCTCCTGCAGGCTCGATGCCGCCTCTTCCGTGCGGGTCGACAGATCCTGGTTGCCCGTGGCGATCTCGCTGCTTGCCGTGCCGATGCTGTCCGTGGAGCTCCGCACCTGGCTGACGAGCGTGCGCAGGTTGCCGGTCATCTTGCCCAGCGAGCTCATCAGGCGGGCCATCTCGTCGCGACCGGCCACGACCACCGCGCGCGACAGGTCCCCGCGCGCCACCGCATCGGCCACGTCCATCGCGTCGGCGATCGGCCGGGTGATCGAGCGCGTGAGCGTCCAGGCGCACAGCGCGCCGAAAAACAACGCGACGTCGCCGATCGTGAGCACCTGCCAGCGCGCCTCGGCGGCCGTGGCGTCGACCTGCTTCGCCGCGGCATCGATCCCGTCGTGCTGGAAATCCAGGAATGCCTTCAGCGCCGCGATGTACGTCTTCGCGGCGGGCAGGAACTGCTCATCGTGCATCCGGTTCGCCTCTTCCGCCTGGCCTGCGCGCTTGGCCGTCATCATCGCGTCGCGGTAGCCGATGCACGTCTTGCGCGTCTTCGCGATGTCGTCGAGCAACTTCTGCTCGTCGGCGTTCATCGGCGCGGTTGCTCGCGGCCGCGGAGACCATCCGCGACCGCGCGGGGGCGCCGATCTTGCGCTTCTGGCTCGCGCCCCAGGCCGTCGCGCGGCGGCGTCTCGACGCGGCGCTGGGCATGGCCGAGTGGACCGCGCTGCGCGATGCGGGCCACCAGGCGCGCTACGAGCACATCGTGGCCGAGGCGGTGGACTGCCTGCGGTCGATGGCGAACGACGTTTCCTCGTGAGGCCCTCAAATGACGATGTGCGTGCGTGGGCCGTCGCCGGTGTAGCAGCAAGTCTTGAGTGGAGATCGAAGCCAGGCGTTCGGTCGGCCGGACGCCGACATCGCCGGACTCAGAGCGATTTGAGAAATTCCACGACCTGCCGTTGGTCGGCAGCGTCCAGGTCGAAGAAGCGCTGTCGCACGATTTCCGCTTCGCCACCGTGCGCCAGGATCGCATCTCGCAGCGTCTCGGCGCGACCATCGTGCAGATAGCGCCCATGCGTGCCGAGGCCGACCAGCGGCGTGGTTCGCCAGTCGGCGCCGCCCGCGTCGCCTTGCACGATCTTGTCGTCCAGGGCCGGCCCCATGTCGTGGAGCAGCAGGTCGGAGTAGATCAGCACGTTGCCGCGCACGCCGTGCATGAAGGGCACGTGGCACTTGCCACATCCCACATCGTCGAAGATCTTCGCGCCGGGGCCGAAAGCGACGGCGTCGCCTGCACGGTCCGACTTGCCCACGATCGATGCCGGGCGCGGCGCCGACAACGCTCGTGTCAGCCCGTACGCGGTGCCGGCGGACAGCACGAGCGCGACCGCCCCGGTCGCCAGCAGCCGCACGCCGCCCGAGGTGCGCAGCGCGGCCAGGGACGTGGTCAACCCGAGTGCCGCGGTCGTCATCATCAGCAGGAACTGGCTCGTGCCGAGCATCACGGCACGCAGTTGCGGATGGAATGTGAACGACGAGTTGGCGGCGAGCACGACCAGGAACGCGACGATGAACCACGGTATCGGAACACGCCGCCTTTCTTGCGTGCCCCGACTTCGCGCGTCGCCCAGCCCGGTGATCAGCAGCAGCGGCACGAGCATCAGCACCTTGGTCAGCTTGACCAGGGTCGCCACGTTGAGCGCGTCGTCGGACACGCTGGCCGAGGCGCCGTAGACCTGCGCGAGTTCGAAGATGCTGGCACCCACGGTGACGCCGAAGGACCGTTCATCGAGGCCCGGCAGCCAGTCGTGCGCGTACATCAGTGGATAGCCGAGCAGCGCCAGCGTTCCCGCAAGCGTGATCAGCGTGACCGCCGGGCCGGCGTACTTCTCGCGTTCCTTCTTCATCGAGGCGAATGAAAGGATCGCCGCGGCACCGCAGATGCCGGAGCCGGCAGCCACGAGGAGGGCGAGGTCGGGGTCGAGTCCGAAGACGCGGCGCGCCACCCACCTGACGGCCGTGAGGACGACGACCAGTTCGACCGCCGCGATGGCGATCGGCCCGGGCCCGAGATCGACGAGCAGCGCCGCCGTGATTCGAAAGCCCAGCAGCACGATGCCCAGGCGCAGCAGGGTTCGCTTCGTGAAGTCCAGTCCGGGCCGCAGCGTTGCCGGACACCCGAAGGTGAGCCCGATGGCCAAGCCGAGCAACATGGCCACCAGCACCGGGTTGCGGGCCAACGGATCGCCGAGTCCGCCGGCGATCCAGCCGGACGTCAACGCGAGTCCCGCAGCGGCGCCCAGGCCGGTCAGGCGCGAGCCCACGAGGCCGCGAACCGTCGACAGCGTGATCGCGTTCAAGGAGCGCGCTCCTGCAAGCGTGCCGTGCGCGCAGGAGAAGCGGCGTCCGGCCTGCCGGGTTCGCCGCGCAGGAACTCGGCGACGGCGCGCGCCGTGGTGCCGTCGTCGTGGCTGGCTGCATGCGCACGGGGCGCCAGGGCACTGGGCATGCCGAGCTCGTCTGCGAAGGCCACCGCAACCATCTCGTCGAGAGTCGCCACATCCGCCTTCCAGCCGAAGCGTCCGATGCGCGTGCCGCCCGCCGCGTCCACGATACGGTTCACGCGGCCGTGGATGCCGTCTCCCTTGGCCACCGCCTGGGCCTCGATGGCCGCGTCATCGATCTCGTCGATACGCGGGGCGGCCGCCAGCGCCAGCGGCATGCGCAACGAGACGACATTGGCGTCGCGCGGCGTTGGCAACAGCCCCGCTTCGGCAAGCGAGCGGCGCGGTGCGACGACGCTGTCGCGCCCGTCGATCGGAATCAGCCGGCCGGTCCGGGGATTCATCCGGGCAACGCGGCGAGCGAAGAATTTATCCCGCGTCGTCGCTCCCCGACCGCCCGCGTGGCAACTCTCGCATGAGGTGGCATTGAAACGGGGCCCCAGGCCGGTCTCGGCGCTGAACACCTTTGCGAACAGCCGGGCGCCGCTCTCGGTGTTCGCGACCGGCCGCGCTGCGAGCGCGGCATCCTCCCGGCTGCGAAAGACGCCTTGCGAGTCGAAAGCGTGGACCTCGAGCAACTCGTCGAGCCCGCTGCCGCCTTGAGAACGGACGATGACCCAGATTCTTTGCGCGTCCGAAGAGACGGCGATCGCCTTCAGTTGCCCCGCGCCAACCTCTTGTCCATCGGCTCGGACGAGCCTGGCGAGCGCGATCGCCCGACCGTCGCGCGACAGCCTGAGCAGCGAGCCGTCGCCCTGGTTGGCAACATAGAGATCGGAGTCTCCGGCCAGCGAGGTATGGCTCGCGAAGCGCGGGTTGGCGACCTCCGGCACCGCGGGCGCGAGGTCGACCGGGTGCTTCAGCCACGGCGAACGCAGTCGCTCGACGCCATCGAGGACGAACTGGCGACCGTCGTCCTTCAATCGCAGCACCGCGACCTGGTCGCGGGCGGCCTCGGCGACGAACAGGGCACGCCGGGGCGCCCACTGGAACGCCATGCCCACCACGCCGGGATCGCCCGGATCCAGCGCGATCGTGCCGGCCGGGGCGAGGCCGTCCACGCCGTCCTGCACGTGCACCTGCGCCACCGCCCCGGTGCCGGTGACCGCGGCGAAGACCGCGAATCCGGTGCCGTCCGGCGATGCGCCCAGCAAGGCCGTGCCGTAGGTGCCGCGCGCCAGCTTTCCCGGCGTGAGCTGGCCGCCGGCGCGGCGCTCGAAATGCGCGGCGAACCATCCTGCATGAATGGTCGTCGGAACGCTGGTGCGCGGCGTGCGGTCGCCTGCGAAGACGCCGCCGGCGATGGCGCTCGGCGCGTTTGCAAGGGGCGCGCCGTCGGGATCCGTCACGGTCACGGTGCCTTCGCCTTGCAGCCCGCGCGGCGCATTGGCGATCCAGGGACGACCGAAGGCGTTGTTGATGGACAGGTAGCGCGGGCTGGACACCGCCGCGTCGGCGGCAGTCTGCGCACCGGCGTTGTGCACCGCATTCGCGAACGCGGTCGTGTCGACGTTGTAGAGCTGGACCGGGTCGCCGGCCTGGCGTTTCAGCGTCGTGACGTCGGTGGGCACCCGCACGCCCTGTGCGGACGGGTCGATCGACAGGACGGCGCCCCCGTGCGCATCCGTGGTCACCAACAGGCGCTCCGGATCCAGCACGTGCCCGGGTTGCGTGCTGAGCAGGAACTCCGGATTGGCCACGAACGGGCCGCCGACATGGAACCGTCCGACCTGGGTCAGGCCATGGGCGCCGACGAGCCCGGTGGCCACGACGCGTGCCGCCAGCGTGATCGGCGCCGGCGAGAGGGGGGCGTTCACCTCCTGCGCAGGAGACGCTGGCGCCACGATGAGCAGCATGGTCACCCCTGCGCGCGCCAGAACGCCCTCGCCGATCCCGGCCAGACAAGCGGGAGGAGTCTTCCTGGTGTCGCGCCACAAGTTCATACGTCCCTACGTTGGAGGGCGTCGAATCGATGCCCTTCGACAGACTGAACGAGATTCCGGAGCCAAGCCGGACACGGCGGGTTCGCTGTCGCGACAGCGAACGGCTGCGTGCCTCGGGCCCGCGATCAGGCGTGCGTCAGGCGCTGGGCGCGAGCCAGGCGCGGGCTGCCCAGGGCGCGGCCTGCGCCCTCGGCGAGCGCAGAATCGTGGCCAACTGCCCCTAGACCAGGATCGCGCGGTCCGCCAGTGCCGGGAGCCTGGTGGTCGATATGAGCGTCAACAGCTGTTCGAAGTCGACAGGCTTGACGAGGTGGTGGTCGAAGCCCGCGGCGCTCGACCGGTCGCGATCGCCATCCTGGCTGTAGCCGGTGATCGCGATCAGCGTGGGCTGCTCCAGCAGCGGATCGTCACGGATCGCACGCGCGACGGCGTAGCCGTCCAGCAGCGGGAGTCCGATATCGAGCAGCAGCAGGTGCGGCCGGAAGGCGCCGACCATCTCCAGCGCCGATCTTCCGTCGTGGCTGAAGCGAACCTCGAATCCGGACGACTGCATCAGCGCGCCGAGCACCTGCGCGGCCTCCACGTTGTCGTCCACCACGAGGACGCGGTGTCCTGCGTCGCGCCAGCTCTCGGCGCGTGGGTGGGGCTCGGACGGGCCCGCGCCATCGAGCATGGGCAGGCGAACGGTGAACTCGCTGCCGCGCCCCAGCTCGCTCGTGGCCACCACGCCACCGCCGTGCAGGTCGATCAGCTGGTTCACCAGGCACAGGCCGATGCCCAGGCCGCCTTCGGATCGGTCGATCGAACGCTCGGCCTGCGAGAACAGGTCGAAGATGCGCGGCAGCAACGTGGGAGAGATTCCGACGCCCGTATCGGTCACGCGAAGCACGGCCTGCCCGCCTTCGACGCCGGCCCAGAGAGAGATGCGGCCCCCCACATTGGTGTACTTGGCGGCGTTGGCCAGCAGGTTCACGATGACCTGCTCGATACGCCCCGCATCGGCATGCAGTTGCATCGGCACGGGCGACACCGTCACGAGGAACTCGTGTCGTTTCTGCTCGATGAAGGGCAGCGACGTGTCGATGGCACGCTCGATGATCGAGGCGAGCGACACCTGCCGCCTCTGCAGCGCCACCTTTCCGTGCGTGATGCGCGAGACATCCATCAGGTCGTCGACGAGCAGTTTGAGCTGGCGTGACTGGTTGGCGATGATCTCGAACAGCCGCGCCTGGCGGCTCCTGTCCAGGTCGCCGCTTTGGAGTACCTGCACGGCGCTGAAGATGGGGGCCAGCGGCCCGCGCAGTTCGTGGCTCAGCATCGCGAGGAACTCGTCCTTGCGTCGATGCAGGTCGATCAGGTCCTCCGACTGCTGCAGCGCCTTCACCTCCAGCAGCTTGCGCTCGGTGATGTCGTAGAAGCAGTTGATGGCGCCCACGATGTCTCCGCCGGCATCCTTCAGGGGCCGGATGTTGACGATGACCGTGATGCGCGAGCCGTCCTCGCGCTCGATGATCACCTCGGCGTCGCGTGCCTCGGGAATGTCGCCGTGGACGACGGTGGCCATCGGGCAATCGCGATGCGCCATGAACGTGCCGTCGGGCCGGAACATGCGGTGCGAGCCGCAGAACATCTCGTCCGTGTCGCCCGGGTTGGGACTCCGTCCCCAGAGCCTGGCGGCGTTCTGGTTGAACTGCTTCACCATCCCGGCGGCGTCGATGGTGTACACCGCCACCGGGCTCAGGTCGAAGAGCGTTCGGAAGTCGTCATTCATGTGACTCCAATTTGAGACGGCGTGCGTCGTTTGGGTCAACGTCAGCCAAACGGGCCGCCTGTCATGACCAGTCACAAAAGTAACCTTGACTGGACACTTATACAGCAACGCGGAGCGCGCGCCGGTGCTGTCGGCACCCGCCCGTCGGGCTGGCTACTGGCCCCTCAGCCCCGCCAGCCTGGCCTCGACCTCGCGCTTGCCGATGCCCCGCAGCGCCGCGATCGCGGCCAACGCGTCGGCCCGCGGCTTCGCCTTGCCCGCCTCCCACGCGTAGACCGACTGCCCCGTCGTGCCCACCAGCAGCGCGAAGTCGGCCGCCGACAGGCCCAGCCGCTTGCGGTTGGCCGCCATGCCCGATGCACGGAAGCGGAGCTCGCCGGAATTGGCCTCGTCGGCCTCTGGCGCCGCGGCGGCTCGAGCCCGGGCAGGCTTGGCCACCTGGCTCTTGGCAAGCCGCTTGACCAGGGCCTCGAGGGCCTGCACGCGCCGCTTCAGGGTCGCGATTTCCGATCGCTGGGTGGCGACGGCCTTCTTCAGTCCGTCGCCGTTCTCGCGCAATTCCTTGCGCGCGAGTCTCGTGATTTCAGCCTTGAATACGCTGGCAATATTGGGCATGCGCCTGTGGCCTCCGGTGGGATGTGAGCGACGCTTGTCGCATGCGTCGGACCTGGTCCGAGTGGCGATCTGGGGGCGTCATCGACTTTGGTCCCTGGGGCGGACTGTACTCTTCGGCGCCCGTGCGAGACTCGCCGCCGCTTGAGCCCGGTACGGGCCACGCCAGTCATCGGAGGGCCGAGCCCTCCACAACCGAGTCAGGGTCACCGCGGGAATGTCCAGGCGCGCCGTCACCAAGCCTCACGCGGCGTACCTGTGCGCTGATGGCGGAGTCGTCGCCGGAGCAGCGCGCCGAGTGGCTGGCGGCCACGCAGCGCCGATAGCGCAACGCCGGGCGCTTGCCTACGGGCGCCGTCGGAACCAAGCACTCCCCGGCGGTCGAAACGTCAACCACGCGGCATAGCCTTGCAAAGCGGTGTTGACGCACATGAAGGCCAAGGGAAGCCGGCCTTGTCGCAACAGGATCTCGATGTGCGTGACGAGGACCAGCACGCCGAGCGCGAGGAAGACGAGGTACACGATGCGCGCCCAGTTCTTCCCCGCCCGAAAGAGGAACGCGAAGCCGGTCAGGTAGGCCAGCGTGAACGCGACCAAGAACGCGGAGGTCTCCAGGCCGGGAATGTAGCCGGCCAGAAGTTCGAGAGCGGCGGAGACGATGAGCAACCAGAACGCCATATGGATGGTCGACGGACGCTGCATCGGCGTCATGTCGATGTCGACCGACTGATCGATCGCGACGACCGGCGCCTGCGGTGGTTCGTAGGGGTTGCGGCTCTGCATGGGCCGAGAGGCTACCATCGCCGCGGCAAGCGCTCGATGGTGTGCCTGCCGATACCGGCATGAGGCCGCAGAGCGCAACCCGTCTTCAACCGAGCGACCGCACGATCCCCCCGTCGACCCGCAACGCCGCCCCGGTCGTCGCCGACGCCTGCGTCGAGCAGACGTAGACGACCATGTTGGCCACCTCCTCGGTGGTCGCGAAGCGGCCGAGCAGCGAGCTGGGACGCATCGTGTCGATGAAGTCCTTCTGCACCTGCTCCAGCGTCTTGCCCTGCTCGCGCGCCACCGGCTCGAGCCAGTTCGCGAAGATCTCCGAGCTGGTGGGCCCCGGCAGCACCGAATTGACCGTCACGCCGCTGCCGGCGACGGATTCGGCCAGGCCGCGGGAGATCGCGAGCTGCGCCGTCTTCGTCATGCCGTAGTCGATCATGTCCTTCGGGATGTGCAGGCCCGATTCGCTGCTGATGAAGACCACGCGGCCCCAGCCGCGTTCGACCATGCCCGGCAGGTACCGGCGAGTCAGCCGCACACCACTCATCACGTTGAAGTTGAACAGGTTCGTCCAGTCGTCGTCGGTGAGTTCGCCGAACGGCTTGGGGACAGCCGTGCCGAGGTTGTTGACGAGGATGTCGGCGCGCGCCACGCGTTCCGCGAGCGCCCGGGCGCCTGCGGCCGTGGACAGGTCCGCGGCCACGCCCTCCAGCTCGGCACCGGGCACCGTGGCGCGGATGTCTTCGATGGCGTGCTGGACGCGCGCGTCGGTGCGGCCGGTGACGACGACATGCGCGCCGACGGCGGCGAGCCCGCGAGCGATGGCCAGGCCGATGCCGGCGGTGGATCCGCTGACGATGGCGAGCTTGCCGTTCAGGTCGATTTTCATGGGACTTTCCTTGGGTTGAAGTTCAATTGGTTTGCGGCAGCCTGGGGGCGGCCGGTCTTGAGGCGCAGTCCAAGCCGAGGGTCGCCAGCCACGCGGTTGCCAGCAATGCGAGCGCGGCCCAGGGCAGCGACCCGGCCCCGAACGAAGGCAGCAACGCCGCGCCGAGAAGGCCGCCGCCCGCCATGCCCGCGTTCCACACCGTGACGAGCATCGACTGCGCGAGATCGGCGGCGTCGCCGGCGGCGCGCGCCGAGGCGGTCTGGAACAGCGTGGCCGTGCCTCCGAAGGCCAGGCCCCACAACGCGATGCACGCCACCAGCACGGCGGCCGAGTGCCCCAGCAGGCCGGCCACCAGGGCCGCGGCGGCGAACGCGGCGATGCTCGCGCGCACGAGCACCGCCAGCCACCGGTCGACAAGCATCCCGGTGAGCCAGATGCCGCCCAGCGCCGCCACGCCGAACACGAGCAGCACGACATCGACACGCCCGCCCGATTGCAGGAAGGCCAGCCACGGGGCGATGTAGGTGTAGAGCAGGTTGTGCGCGAGAACGTACAGCAGCGTGAGCGACAGCACGGGACGCAATCCCGGCAGGCGAAGCACCTGGCGCACGCCGTGCGCGGCGGCGCCCGGCTTGCCCGGAAAGTCGGGCACGCCCAGCCGCACCCAGGCGCACAAGGCGGCGGCCAGCAGCGACATCGCGCCGAAGGACCAGCGCCATCCCACCAGCCCACCCAGCAGCGTTCCTGCCGGGATGCCCAGCGACAACGCCAGGGGCGTTCCCACCATGGCCACCGCGATGGCGCGGCCCTGCATCGCCGGCGACACCATCCGGCTGGCATGCCCGGCCAGCAGCGCCCACAACAAGCCCGAGAACACGCCCGCACCGAATCGCGCGACCAGCGTCAACGCGAAGGACGTCGACAGGGCGGTGACCACGTTGACCGCGCAGAAGCCGCCGATGGCCATCAGCAGCAGCGGCCGTCGGCGCCAGGCCTGGGTGGCCTTGACCAGCGGAATGGCGGCCAGCACCGAGCCCAGGGCGTATAGCGTCACCAGTTGTCCGGCGGCCCCCACGGAGATGCCCAGGTCGGCGGCGATGGCCGGCAGCAGGCCCGCCGGCAGGGCCTCGCTCAGGATGGCGACGAAGCCTGCCGCGGCCAATGCCAGCAGGCCGATCCAGGGAAAACGGGGGATGTCACGCATGGGTGTTGCCTGTCGAAAGCGAAGGACTTGACGATAGGCAAGCTTTCACTCCGGATAAAGGTGGGTACATTTCCCATCTCTCATGACGCCAATGTCTGCAGTGAAGCCCTTGTTGCTCGACAGCCTCGACGATTTCGCCGTGTTCGTGCAGGTGGCGGAGACGCGCAGCTTCGCGGAGACGGCGAGGCTGACCGGCGTGTCGGCGTCGGCCATCGCCAAGCGGATGGCCCGTCTCGAGGAGCGGCTGAAGGTGCGCCTGCTACATCGGAGCACCCGCAGCGTGACGCTCACCGCCGAGGGCGCCATGTTCCTGGCGCGCTGCCGGCGCGTGCTGGACGAAGTCCAGGGTGCCGAACACGAGCTCTCACGCGCCTCCGGCGCACCGCGGGGCCGGCTCAAGGTGAGCCTGCCGATGGTCGGCTCGCTATTCCTGCCGCTGCTCGCCGGGTTCATGCGGACGCATCCCGCCATCGACCTCCACCTCGATCTGAGCGACCGCATGGTCAACATCGTCGAAGAAGGGTTCGACGCGGTGCTGAGAACCGGCGATCCCGACGATTCCACGCTCAGCGCCCGCGCCCTCGGAAGCTGGCCCCTGCTGCTGGTGGCGTCGCCGGCCTACCTGGCGCTGCGGGGCCGGCCCGAGCGTCCCGCCGACCTGACCGGACACAGCTGCCTGCATCACCAGTTCAACGGCACCGGCAAGCTCGAGCGCTGGCCACTGGCGTGGGGCGAGGTCGAGGGCGAGGTCGACCTGCCGGTGTCGATGGTCTCCAACAACCTGGAGGGGCGGACGTGTTTCGCGGAGCACGGGCTGGGCATCGCGTGCCTGCCCGAGTTCTCGGTGCGCGATGCGCTGGCGGCGGGGAGGCTCGAGGTGGTGCTGCCGGCGTTCACCGAGTTGCGCGAGACGACGTTCCGGATCTTCTGGCCGGCGTCGCGGCATACGTCGCCGAAGGTGCGGGCGCTTGTGGACTTCCTGGCCGCGCAGTTGAAGGTCGAATGAGCTGACCTGCGAGCCGTCGAGTCGGATCGGCCCGCATTCAAGCCAACGTCAGAACACCATGCCACCGGCGACGTCGATCGTCGTTCCCGTCACCCAGTGCCCGTCCGCCGACACCGCCCAGGCGACGGCAGCGGCGATGTCCGCGGGTTGGCCGACCCGGCCCAGCGGCGTCTTGCCGACGAGAAAGTCGTGCATGCCCTTGGCCGAATCGGCGTTGCCCTCGGTCGCGACGAACCCGGGCGCGATGCCGACGACACGGATCTGCCGCGGGCCGAGTTCCATCGCCAGCGAGCGGGTCAGCGTGTCGACCGCGCCCTTCGTGGCGCAGTAGACGTGCACCATCGGGTACGGGCTCTTGGCCAGCCCGGAGCTGATGTTGACGATGACACCGCCCGACGCCATCACGCGCGCCGCCGCCTGCGTCGTCAGCAACAGGCCGCGCACGTTGAGGTCGAAGTGCTCGGCGAAGCTCGTCGCATCGAGGGTGTCCAGCGTGTCGACCTTGTAGACGCCGGCGTTGTTGACGAGGATGTCGAGCCTTCCGAAGTTGTCCATCGCCGCGCCGACCAGACCCGCGATCTCGTCCGGCTTGGCGATGTTGGCGCGGATGGCCACGGCGGTGCCGCCTGCGGCGACGATGCGCTGCACTACTGCGTCGGCGTCGGCCGCATTGCGCGAGTAGTTGACGACGACCTTGGCGCCGTCCGCGGCCAGGCGCATTGCAATGCCCGCGCCGATGCCTTTGGACGAGCCCGTGACGATGGCGACCATCCCGTCGAGTGTTTTCATTTGAATGCTCCTGATGCGTTGAGAGGAAGACGGCCTCGCCGTCCGAAGCCGCACGATAGGGCCTGGTCGACATTCGAAATAGCCCCAAACCCGGGATGCTTTGTGAAGGCTGCCTTCATAATCCCTGCATGTCTCCCGAACTGCTTCCTCTCATCGCCAGCTTCGAACGCGTCGCCCACCATGCGAGCTTCACAAGGGCCGCGGACGAGCTGGGCGTGTCACCGTCGGCCTTGTCGCAGAACCTGCGAACGCTCGAGGCCCGCCTCGGCGTACGGCTCCTGGATCGTTCGACCCGGCGCGTGGGCGTCACCGAGATCGGACAGCGCTTCCTGCTCGATGCACGCAACGGCCTGGCCACGCTGGGCAAGGCGGTCGCCGGACTCGAGGAATTGCGCGATCAACCGTCCGGCCTGCTGCGAGTGACGCTTTCGCGCACCGCGGCAGACCTTGTCGTGCTGCCGCACCTCACCGGATTTCTCGAAGCGTTTCCGGCGATCACCCTGGAGCTCGACTGTGACAACGCACTGGTCGATCTGGTTGCCGGCGGCTTCGATGCGGGTATCCGGCTCGGCGAGAACCTGGCGCAGGACGTGGTGGCGACGCCGCTGGGCGGACACCAGCGCATGGTGACGGTCGCGGCGCCGCGCTATCTTGCGGGCCGCGTCGCTCCACGCGTTCCCGCGGATCTCATGCAGCACCGTTGCCTCAACGTCCGGCTGGGCGCAGCGCTGTACCGATGGGAGTACACGAACCGGGGTCGTCGAGTCGATGTGCAGGTCGGCGGCGCGCTGATCGCGCGCGACGGGGACACGCTGCTGAGCGCCATTCGCTCAGGCGCCGGCATCGGCCTGGCGTTCGAGTCCCAAGTGCAGGACGACCTTGCTGCAGGCCGCCTCGTTCCGCTGCTCAAGGCCTGGTGGCCGACGTTTCCCGGGTTCCATCTCTATCACCCGAGCCGCGCCCACGTGCCCCGAAAGCTGCGGGCCTTCATCGATTTCATGCAGCAGGCGCTGGCGGGGCCGCCGGCATGAGTCGAGGAGATTGAAGCTGCTGCCAGCTGCGGTGCGCGTTGAGCCGTGGGCAACAGCACGCACAGCTCGCTGAGCATGTCCGTCAGGTCTCCGTCCTCTTCATCCAGGCGAGGACGTTCGCTTCGATGCGGCGCTCACGGCAGCTGCCTACCCCCCGACGTATCGCGCTTCGGCGGTTCGCGCGGGCAAAGCTTCGATCAGCCTCAGCGTACCGAGTACATGGCCGAGCAGCGAACGCCAAGCGCCGCGAGCACATGAACCCCGGCGCAAACGGCAAGCAGCGCCGTCAACGATTGCTGCGCGGCAAGTTGCCCCGAGACCACCAGCGCCAACGGCATTCCCAGCTTGAACAGCGAGCCGGTCACTCCCGAGACGCGGCCGATGTGCTCGCTCGCCGTGCTCTCCTGGCGGTAGCCCCAGACGCACACGTTGCCGGCCACCTGCGCGAAGCTGTTCAGCGCCAGGCCGGCAACCAGCATCGTCGCGCTGCCTCCCGTCGCCAGCACCGCGATGCTCGCGGCCTCGAACGCCATCGCCGCCGTGAGCAGCCGCCCCAGGCCGACGCGGCGCCGCATCGCTCCCGACAGCATCCCCGCGGCGATCCCACCCGCGGCCGCGAACGCCAGCATCGCGCCGAGCAAGGCCGGCGAGAACTGCAATTGGTCCCGGGCGCGGAACAGGAACAGCACCTCGACCACCCCGGCGCTGCCGTTGGTCGCCACGATGATCCATGCGACGTGCCACAGCGGCCGGTTGGCGCGCAGCACGCGCCATCCCTCGCGATACGCTGGCCAGAATGCGCCGGTCGACAGCGGCCGGGACGGCAGGTCGAGCCCGCGCAACAACATCGCGGCAGACAGCAACGCACCCATCGATGCCCACAGGCAGGCGTCGGGGCGCCATGCAACCAGCATGCCCGCAAGAGCCGGCCCCGCGATCGCGGCAACCTGGGTGACGGTCGACAGCTGTCCCGTCGCGGGCAGCAACAGCGCCGACGGCAGCATCTCCTTGACCAGCCCCATCCTGCAGATGCCATAGACGTAGTTGAGCGTCATGAGCGCGAACGCGGCGGCGAAGAACGGCACGACCAGGCTGTCGGCGCGAGGGAGCAGCAGGGACTGCGCGCCCATCAGCACCACCATGCCGGCCATCGCGCGGCGCGCCCAGCGCGCACGATCGACACGGTCGACCCAGACGCCGATGAACATCGCCAGCAACAGGTTGGGCAAGAGTTCGACCGCTCGCAGCCCCGTCATGATCCCTGCGGATCGCGTGAGCTCGTAGAACGCCAGCGGCAAGGCCAGCTGGTAGATCTGGACGCCGAGCGCGAAGCAGGCGGATGACGCGATGAGTCGGCGGAACCCGACGTTGCGCCAGAGGATGTAGTCGGACATGGAGGGCACGGCATCGGATGGGGACGCCGCAGTTTGCTTCGAAACACGGAAGGCAAGAAGGTCAAAATGCAACCCGACTTTCCTCTTTTACGGCGACGCCATGAAACTGCTGCATCAGTACCTCCGTCTTGCAGACGGCCTGCCGCCGGCGTCCAGCCTGTCGATCAGCGCCGTGGCCGATCGACTGTGCTGCACGCCGCGCAACGCTCGCCTGCTTCTCGGACGGATGCAGTCCGAGGGTTGGTTGAAATGGACGCCAGGGCGCGGGCGCGGAAGGTTGTCCGTGCTGGTGCTGCGCCAGGAGCCCGGCGCGCTGCGCGAGGCCCATCTGCGCGGACTCATCGGCTACGGCCGCCTGGAAGAGGCGTTCGAGAGCCTGCCCGCGGCCGCACGCTCGCGGCTGCAATCGGCGTTGCCGGCATTTCTCGGGCCGACCGCCGGCGGCGGACTGCGCATCCCGTTCTATCGCCCCCTGCATGCGCTCGATCCGATCCACGTGACGCGCCGCACGGAGGCGCATCTCGTGATGCAGCTATGCGACGGCCTGACCGGGTTCGACCGTCAGCGCGACTGCATCGTGCCCGCACTCGCGCATCAATGGGAGCGCGCCGACGACGGGCGCCGCTGGCGCCTCTGGCTCCGCCCGGGGCTGCGTTTCCACGACGGCCGTCCGCTGGGTGCCACGGATGCCGGCGCATCGTTGCACAGGCTGCGCGACACGCCCGGACCGCACCGCTCGCTCATGGCGCACCTGCGCGAAGCCACGCCGTCGGGCGACTGCCTCGAACTCGTGCTCGCCGAACCCGACCATCTCCTGCTGCATCGACTCGCTCATCACAGCGCAGCCGTGCTGCCGGCGGACGACTGGCTGCGCGCTGATT
>JBBQYL010000113.1:0-16049 GCA_038208735.1 Burkholderiales bacterium | reverse complement strand
GATGGCGGCCAGGCCGTCGTCGGCGCGTGCCCTGGCGGTGACGCGGTCGCCGTCGGCGCGGTACTGGCGCACGAACTCCAGGCCGAGGCCGCGCGAGGCGCCGACGATGAGGACGTTGCGGGCAATCGGGGAGGTCATGGTCGAATCCTTCGCGGGAGGTCGATCAGCGCAGCGCGCGGTGCTGGCGCCACAGCATGCGGGCGCCCACGGCCAACAGCATCAGCAGCATGAGGGCGTAGAGCACGAACTTGATCTGGGTGGCGGCGCTGGCCCATTGCACCAGCTCGGGCGACAGGTCGTCGCGCGTGACGAGGATGCGCCATTGCAACGCGTTCTCGATCGTGTCGGCGATGGCGGCCAGCCAGGGCCACATCGTGGCGCGCGCGGCATCCAGGCGCAGCATGACGGCCGCCACCAGCGCGCACAGCAGCCACGGAAACACCAGGTCCACCGTGCGATACGCCGCGTAATCGGCGAGGCCCTGCGGACCCAGCTGCCGGAAGGCCACCAGGACACCCGACAGGGTATAGCCGGCCGGCCGCTCGTCGAACGGCGCGGCGCCGGTGAAGGCCACGAAGTGGCCGCTGGCCGCCGGGCTCGCGGGCAGCTGGAACAGCAGGATGCACAGGAAGACCGCGGCGGCGATCCAGCCCATGACTCGCGGACGCAACAGCCAGCGATTCAGGGCCATGGACGTCCGCTCACCGTCATGATGCGCGACGCACCAGCACCGTGCCGCGAGCGATCACTGCCAGTGCATTGGCGATGGTCGCCTTGCCTTCGAGTTGCGCGATCACGCCGTCCAGGCTGGCGTTCCATTCGGTGCTGGAGACCACCCAGCGCATGGTGACGTCGGAGTCCGCGAAGATGGGCTCGCGGTAGGCGAAGTTGAAGTGCAGGCACAGCATCGAGCGCGCGATGCCGTCGCCGGCGCGCGAGAAGTACGTGGCGGCCAGGCCGCTCATCAGGGCGGAGGTCTGTTGGCCGCTGGCGATGACGTCGGACAGTCCCGCCTGCATGGCCGCCTCGCGGTCGTGGTGGACGGGATTGGAGTCGAGCGTGAGCATCGCGAAGCGCGAGATGTCCTCGCGCGTGTAGTGCGCGACGTGCTCGATGCGCTCGCCCACTTTCACCAAGGCGGCGATGGCGGCCTCGTCGGCGATGATCGTGGAGGGTTCGGTCATGTTCATGGCGTGAGCTTTCAGCGGGTGCGGACGGTCGAAGCCGCTTTCCTGGAGGGTGCCGGGTGAGGGCGGAAAGCGTTTCGCAGTCATGTGGAAGGCACGCAGTGTGCCAGTCCGAATCCCCGATGGGGTATTGCCCTTCGGCGTTACCCGTGGTTGCAAGCTCGCCGGAGTTACCGGCCGGTTACAGCAATTCCACCGCCATGGCCGTGGCTTCGCCGCCACCGATGCACAGCGCCGCGACGCCGCGCTTCTTGCCCTGCTTGCGCAGCGCGCCCAGCAGCGTCACCACGATGCGCGCGCCGGAGGCGCCGATCGGGTGGCCCAGAGCGCAGGCGCCGCCATGCACGTTGACGATGTCGTGCGACAGGTCGAACTCCTTCATGGCGGCCATGGTGACGGCCGCGAAGGCCTCGTTCACTTCCCACAGGTCGACCGACGGCGCCGTCCAGCCCGTCTTCTTCAGCACCTTGGCGATGGCGCCGGCCGGGGCCGTGGCGAACCACTCGGGCGCCTGCGCGTGCACGGCGTGACCCGCGATGCGCGCGAGCGGCTTCAGGCCCAGCCTGGCGGCCTCCGATTCGCGCATCAGCACCAGCGCCGCGGCGCCGTCCGAGATGCTGGACGCGTTGGCGGCGGTGATCGTGCCGTCCTTCTTGAACGCCGGCTTCAGCGTGGGAATCTTGTCGAGCCTGGCCTTGAACGGCTGCTCGTCGTGCTTGACCAGCGTCTCGCCGCCCTTGCCCTGCAACGTGACCGGCGCGATTTCCCAATCGAACGCGCCGCTCTCGTTGGCTTCCTTCGCGCGCTGGGTGGAGGCGATGGCGAACTCGTCCTGCGCCTCGCGCGTGAACCCGTACTTGGCCACGCATGCTTCAGCGAACACGCCCATGGCGCGGCCGCGGTCGTAGGCGTCTTCCAGGCCGTCGAGAGCCATGTGGTCGAACATCTGGGCGGCGCCGTAGCGCACGCCCTTGCGCGCGAACATCAGGTGCGGCGCGTTGGTCATGCTTTCCATGCCGCCGGCCACCATCACGCTGGCGCTGCCGGCCAGCAGCATGTCGTGCGCGAACATCATCGCGCGCATGCCCGAGCCGCACATCTTGCTGAGGGTGACCGCGCCCGCCGAATCGGGCAGGCCTGCGCGACGCACGGCCTGGCGCGCCGGGGCCTGGCCCTGGCCGGCCATCAGGCAGTTGCCGATCAGCGCCTCGTCGACGGCGTCGCCAGGCACGCCGGCGCGTTCGACCGCCGCCTTGATGGCGACGGCGCCCAGCTCCCACGCGGCCAGCGCGGAGAAGTCGCCCAGCATGCCGCCGATGGGCGTGCGGGCGGCGGAAACGATGACGATGGAATCGGACATTTGAATGCTCCTGAAGAAAGGACGGGGGGGTCAGGCGGAAGCGGGCTGCGTGGCCCGGTTCCCGGAATCGGAAGGGTTGGCGCGTTGCGCGCTGAAGCGCCGCGACGGGTCGTACGGGAAGACGTCGTGCACGTAGCCCGCCAGGATGCGCTGCTTGCGTTGCTGCCAGTAGTCGGCATCGAGCAGGTCGGCGTGTTCGGCCATGAACACGCGCCGCACCTCGGGATTGCCAAGCAGGAACGGGCCGAAGGTCTCGGGGAACACGTCGCGCGGGCGCACGGTGTACCAGAGCTCGCCCGACATCTCCTCTTCCTCGTTGCGCGGCTCGGGCACGCGGCGGAAGTTGCAGTCGGTAAGGTTTTCGATCTCGTCGTAGTCGTAGAACACGACCTTGCCGTGGCGCGTGACGCCGAAGTTCTTCCACAGCATGTCGCCGGGAAAGATGTTGGCCGACACGAGATCCTTGATGGCGTTTCCGTACTCCACCACCGCCTGCTCCAGTTGCGCCGGATCGGCCTCCTGCAGGTAGATGTTGAGCGGCACCATGCGGCGCTCGATGTAGGCGTGGCGGATCACCAGCGTCCGGCCGTCGTCCTCCAGCAGGCTGCCGCAGAAGTGCCGGAGCTCGGCGATGAGCTCGTCGTCGAAGCGGTGGCGCGGCAGCGCCACGTTGGAGAACTCCAGCGTGTCGGCCATGCGGCCCACGCGGTCGTGTTGCTTCACCAGCAGGTACTTGCCCATCACCTGCTCGCGCGTGGTGTCCTTCTGCGGCGGGTAGAAGTCCTTGATGATCTTGAACACCACCGGGAACGACGGCAGGTCGAACACGAGCATCACCATGCCCTTGATGCCGGGCGCGATGCGGAACTTGTCGCTGGAGTGGCGCAGGTGCGTGAGCAGGTCGCGGTAGAACAGCGCCTTGCCCTGCTTCTGCAGCCCCACCTGGCTGTACAGCTCGGAGCGCGTCTTGCGCGGCATCAGCGTGCGCAGGAACTGCACCGTGGCGCTGGGCACGCCCATCTCCACCATGAAGTAGGCGCGTGCCGCGCTGAACAGCAGCAGCAGGTCATCCTCGCCGATCAGCACGGCATCGATCGCCAGCAGGCCGTCGTCGCCGTGCAGGATGGGCAGCGCGAACGGCAGCTCGGTGAAGCCGTTGACGATCTTGCCGACCACGTACGCGCCCTTGTTGCGGAAGAACAGCGACGACAGCACCTGCACCTGGAAGTTGGCGCGCAGCCGCGCGTCGCCGAGTGCGCGCAGCAGCGCTGCCACCACGTCGCCGACGTCGCGTGCGAGGTCGTGGAACTCCACCTCCAGCTGGAAGTTGGTGACGACTCGCAGGCAGGTCTCGTGCAGCGTCGCGCGGGTGGGGTAGTACGCGCGGTAGGTGGACGCCGCACCCGGCTCGTCGCTTTCGATGTAGTCGGTGGACAGCGCCGGGCGCACGAAGATGAAGTCGTTGCGGAAGTCGCGCCGGTCGAGGATCTTGGTCGTCACCGAGTTGAAGAAAGTCTCGGCGAGCTCGGGCTGGTGGTGGTCGATCAGCAGCCCGATGGCGTGCAGCTTGACCTGGTGCCAGGTGCTGGCGGGAAGCTCGGTGGCCCGGAACTCGGTGTTCAGGCGCTCGACGGCCTCGTCCACGCGCAGGTCGTAGAACGCGATGCGATCGCGCTGGGCGTCGAGCTGCCTTTGCCAGTCGGCCTGTTCGAAGCGCGACTTCGCGGCCCGCGCCGCGGCGCTGAACAGCCGGTAGTGGCGATCGAAGCCCTCGACGATCGCCTGGGCGATCGCGAACGCGTTCGGGTCGTCCAGCGGGTGCGGGAACATCGCAGCGCTCGTGCTCGTCGTCAGGCGACCGGGATGTGACGCAGGCGCAGCGCGAACAGCGCGCGCTGGTAGGCGGCGGCCACGTCGTCGGTGTTCTCGACGGTGAAGCTCAGGTCCTGCAGCAGCCCGTTGTGCAGGCCGTAGACCCAGCCGTGCACGACCACCGTCTGGCCGTTGGCCCAGGCGTCCTCCACCACGGTGGACAGGCACACGTTGCGCGCCTGCTCCAGCACGTTGAGCTCCACCAGCGCGTCCACGCGGCGATCCGCGGGCAGTTGCTGCAGGAACTCGAGGTGCGCGTTGCGGACGTCCTGCACGTGGCGCAGCCAGTTGTCGACGACGCCCACGCGGGTGTTGTTCAGCGCGGCGGTGACGCCGCCGCAACGCGAGTGGCCCACCACCATGATGTGCTTGACCTTGAGCGCATCGACGGCGTACTGGATGACCGACAACGCGTTCAGGTCGGAATGCGCCACCACGTTGGCCACGTTGCGATGCACGAACACGTCGCCCGGCAGCAGGCCCACCAGCTCGTTGGCCGGCACGCGGCTGTCTGCGCAGCCGATCCACAGGTACTGCGGCGTCTGCTGGGTGAGCAGGCTGGTGAAGAAGCCCGGGCTGCGCCGCTCCATGCCTTCGGCCCAGCGGGTGTTCTTCTCGAAGAGGCCGGAGAGGTCGTGGTCGGTGCTGGTGTCGTCGGACATGGTTCTTTCGGGGTCGTTGTGCGCGTCTTCGCAGTGTATTGAGCGCGCGGCTTCAGCGCGACGACAAGTCGATGGCGGGGACTTCGCGCGCCGCCTCGTCGGGCAGGCGCACGCTGGCGGTGACACCCGGCTTGTCGGCCACGAACTCGGGCTCGGCGCCGAGCCGCACCACCATCATGCTGCCCTCGCGCACGCCGTACGCGGGCGCGTTCGGCACACCCGCGAGCACCGGTTGGCGCCACGGTTCGCTGTCCAGGTGAGGGCAGAACGTGCCCTTGATCCAGCCCAGGCCCGCGCGTACGCCACCGCCCGGCACGCTGTCGGTCACGTCGTGCTCGAACCAGCAGTTGGCCCCGGCGCTGATACCCGACAGCACCGTGCCGTCCTGCCACGCGTCGTGCAGCGCGCGGTCGAAACCGAACTCGCGCCACACAGCGACCATGGCGGGCGTGTTGCCCCCGCCCACGTAGACGAGGTCGGCGGCCATCACCTCCGCCACGTAGTCGCGCTTCATCTCATAGGGGAAGAACGGCAGCGTGGAGGCGTCGCATCCCAGCTTCGAAAAGGTCTTCAGCGCCTTCAGCTGGCCCAGCTCACGGTCACCATGCGCCAGGCCGAGGAACACCACGCGCGGGCGCTCGCGGCGGCGCGACTCCGGGATCAGAGACAGCAGGAACTCCTCCTGCAGGTGGCTGTCATCGCGGACGAGAAAGCCTCCGCCGCCGATGCAGGCGATGGCGCCGGGTTGGTTCATGCGCGCTCCATGGCGGTGGCGGCCGTGGCGGCCAGCGCGGCGTCGATGTCGGCGTCGCGGCGGGCGATCTCGGTGCGGTAGTTGGCCCAGACAACTGCATCGATCACTTCGCCATGTTTGATGACGGCCTGCTTCTGAAGGCCTTCTCTCACATAACCGCATTTGCGTGCAACCGCCTGCGAGCCCTCGTTGCGCGCGTAGATCGACGCGTAGATACGTGTGATCTGCGGCAGGGCGGCGAATGCCCAATCGGTCATCTGCCGCACCGCATCGCTGGCGATGCCGCGACCCCACCAGTGCTCGCCCAGCCAGTAGCCCAGCTCCGCGTTGCAACGATTGCCGGGCCTCTCCAGTTGCTGGAAGCCGACGGTACCCGCAAGCACCCCGCCGACGGTGATCGCCCATACATAGCCGAACTGCCCCGAGTTCGCTTCCCGGCCGCACCAAGCTTCCGCGTGCTCGGCCAGGTACGGGGAAGGGAAGCCTTCGAAGAGGTTGTATGAGACCCTGGGATTGTCGGCCAGCTCCCGCAGCGCCGATGCATCGGAGGCGTCATGGGCGCGCAGCAGACAGCGCTCGCCCTGCAGGATCGGAAGCGGCAGGCGGTCGTCGCTCACCACCGCCTCACATCGTCTCGGAGAACAGCTCGCGCCCGATCAGCATGCGGCGCACCTCGCTCGTGCCCGCGCCGATTTCATACAGCTTCGCATCACGCCAGAGCCGGCCCAGCGGGTACTCGTTGATGTAGCCGTTGCCGCCGAAGATCTGCACGCCCTCGCCGGCCATCCAGGTGGCCTTCTCGGCGCACCACAGGATGACCGAGGCACAGTCCTTGCGCACCTGGCGCACGTGCTCGGAGCCCAGCGCGTCGAGGTTCTTGCCCACGGTGTAGCAGAAGGCCCGGCCGGCCTGCAGCACCGTATACATGTCGGCCACCTTGCCCTGGATCAGCTGGAACTCGCCGATGGACTGGCCGAACTGCTTGCGGTCGTGGATGTACGGGACGACGTTGTCCATCACCGACTGCATGATGCCGATGGGGCCGGCGGCCAGCACCGCGCGCTCGTAGTCGAGGCCGCTCATCAGCACCTTGGCGCCGCCGTTGAGGTTACCGAGAATGTTTTCCGCGGGCACCTCGACGTCCTGGAACACCAGCTCGCCGGTGTGGCTGCCGCGCATGCCCAGCTTGTCGAGCTTCTGGGCGATTGAGAAACCCTTCATGCCCTTCTCGATGAGGAAGGCCGTGACGCCGCGTGCGCCCAGCTCAGGCTCGGTCTTGGCATACACCACCAGGGTGTGGGCGTCGGGGCCGTTGGTGATCCACATCTTGTTGCCATTGAGCACGTACACCCCGCCGCGTTCCTCGGCCTTCAGCTTCATGCTGAGGACGTCGGAGCCGGCGCCCGGTTCGCTCATGGCCAATGCGCCCACGTGCTCGCCCGAGATCAGCTTGGGCAGGTACTTCTTCTTCTGCGCGTCGGTGCCATTGCGCTTGATCTGGTTGACGCACAGGTTGGAATGCGCGCCGTAGCTCAGGCCCACCGAGGCGCTGGCGCGGCTGATCTCCTCCATGGCGATCATGTGCGCGAGGTAGCCCATGTTGGCGCCGCCGTATTCCTCGGGCACGGTGATGCCCAGCACGCCCAGCTCGCCCATCTTGGCCCACAGATCCATGGGGAACTGGTCGGAACGATCGATCTCGGCCGCGCGCGGGGCGATCTCGGCCTGGGCGAACGCGTGCACGGCGTCGCGCAGCGCGTCGATGTCTTCACCGAGCATGAAATTCAGGCCGGGCAGGTTGCTCATCTCTCGTCTCCTGGGAAATTCGGGGCCATGCCGGCCCTCGGAGCGGCGATTTTAGTTGACGTTTACGTAAACGTAAACCAAACCCGGTTTTTCAGGCCTTGGCCGTGCGCTTGGCGGCCGGCACGGCCGGAGCCGGAGCCGGAGCCGGAGCCGGAGCCGAGGCCACCTCGAGCAGGCGCTCGCAGCGCGCCTCGTGCTGGGCGATCTCCTCCAGCGTCACCCGGATGTCGTCCAGCTGCAGCTCGATCTGCTTGCGGTGCGCGCGCAGCACCCCGAGGAAGGCGTCCAGCTGCGGCGCAGTGTCCGACGGGGAGTCGTACATGTGCACCAGCTGCTTGATCTCCTGCAGGCTCAGGCCCAGGCGCTTGCCGCGCAGGGTGAGCTTCAGCCGCGTGCGCTCGCGCTGCGAGTAGACGCGGTTGCGACCGGCACGCTCCGGCTGCAGCAGGCCGACGTCCTCGTAGAAGCGGATGGCCCGCGGGGTGATGTCGAACTCGGCGGCCAGCTCCGTGATCGTGAAGCTCTTGGCCGCCCCCTTGGCGACGGGCACGTTCGGTGCGGCTGCGCCCGCCTTGGGTTTGGCCAGGGCCACCTTCGGTTTCCTGCCTGAGGTACTCGGAGAAGCGGTCATGGGTAGACTGACGTTAACGTAAACGGAAGTCTAGTCCACCGGAGCCCGCATGGCCAATGCCGAAGAATCGAAACTCGACTACCCGCTGGGCGACACGCTGCCCGCCATCGGCGCGGTGATCGAGGTGGCGCCCGGCGTGCGCTGGCTGCGCATGCCCTTGCCGTTCGCGCTGGACCACATCAACCTGTGGCTGCTGCGCGACCGCTCGGACGACGGCCGCGACGGCTGGGCCATCGTCGACTGCGGCGTGGCCAACGACACCACCCGCGCCGCCTGGGAGCAGGTGTTCGTGGAGCACCTCGACGGCCTGCCGGTGCTGCGCGTGATCGTCACCCACATGCACCCCGACCACATCGGCAACGCGCAATGGCTCACCCAGCGTTGGGGCTGCCGCCTTTGGATCAGCGCCACCGACTGGCACGCCGCGCGCATCGCCAGCCAGTCCACCACCGGCTTCGGCGGCGACGACGCGGCGGCGTTCTTCGGCGAGCACGGCCTGGTCGACCCGGAGGCCATCGCCAAGGTGCGCGGCCGCGGCGGCTACTACGCGTCGATGGTGCCCGCGGTGCCGCGCCAGTACCGGCGCCTCATCGAAGGCCAAGTGGTGCGCATCGGCGACCATGACTGGCGCTGCATCGCGGGCTACGGCCATGCGCCGGAGCACATCTCGCTGCATTGCGCCGCGCTGGGAGTGCTGATCTCGGGCGACATGGTGCTGCCGCGCATCTCCACCAACATCAGCGTGATCGACCTCGAGCCCGAGGCCGACCCGCTGCCGCTGTTCCTGGCCTCGATCGCCCGCATGCACGAGCTGCCGGCGGACACGCTGGTGCTGCCGTCGCACGGCAAGCCGTTCAAGGGACTGCACGAGCGCGTGAGCCAGCTGGCGCAGCACCACGACCGCCACTTCGACGAAGTGATGGCCGCCTGCCGCGACCAGCCCTGCAGCGCCGCCGACCTGCTGCCCGTGCTGTTTCGCCGCAAGCTTGACCTGCACCAGACGACCTTCGCGATGGGGGAGGCCGTGGCGCACCTGCACGCGCTGGCCGGCATGGGCCGCCTGCGCGGACATCTCGACGCCGACGGCGTGCGGCGGTTTTCGGCGGCCTGAAAAAAAGGTCCATCGCCGATTTCCGGGGGGTGCTGGGGCATGGGGCGTCGCTGGGTCCTTGTCGGGCGTCGCTCGATTCTTGTCGGGCGTCGCTGGGTCAGCCACGACTCACCGGGCAAGTCTCTTTTGTGAGGTCAAGGAGGAGCCGCGCCGCAGGCCGGCGGGGGACACGAACAAAAGAGACTTGCCCGGTGAGTCGTGACTGCCCCAGCGCGCCCCGCACCCCGACACCCCGCAAACCGACACCCCGAATCCGACGCCCCCCGCAATCCGGCAATGAACCGAAAAAAACAAAGCCGATCGTCGTGAAACGATCGGCTCTGCTGCCGGTCATGTCCGGCTTTCACTCCCTGATGCTCCCGTCCCTCGCGGGTGATGACAGCATGCAGGAGCTACTTTGCCTGCTAGTGGAGGGGCCGGCATCCCTCTTTTGGGGGGATGGTCGCGCGCATTCCTTCACGCCGAGCGTAGCAATCCGCTACGACGCTCTCGCCGCTCAGCCCAATACGGGCACGGGTACGTCCTTGAGCGTGTTGCGCAGCTTCTGGTAATCGGGCACCACGGAGCGCACCACGTCCCAGAAGGCTGCGCTGTGGTTCATCTCGCGCAGGTGCGCCAGCTCGTGCGCCACCACGTAGTCGATCACCTGCAGGCCGAAGTGCACCAGGCGCCAGTTCAGGCGGATCGAGCCGTCGGCCGAGGCCGAGCCCCAGCGCGTCTGCGCCGCGCTCAGCGACAGCCGGGTCACCCTCACGTTGAGCGTCCTGGCGAAATGCTCGCAGCGCTCGGTGAAGATGCGCAGCGCCTGGCGCTGCAGCCAGCTCTGCACCGTGTCGCGGATCTGCTCCGGCCCGGCCGCCTGCGGCAGGCCCACGTGCAGCACCAGCCGCGGCACGCCGGGCAGCGCCTGCGCGTCGGTGTTGAGCACCGCGCCCGCCACGCGCGGGTCGAGCACGATGATCACCGTCTCGCCCAGGAAAGGCAGGCTGGTGCCGTCGCGCCACTCGATGCGCGCGGCCTCCACGCGGCGCGCGCGATCGCGCTGTTCCTGCAGCTTGCGCAGGATCCAGCCCGACTTGGCCTGCACCGCGGAATCGATGTTCTGAAGCGACACCCAGCGCGGCGCGTTCACCTGCAGGCCGTCGCCGCTCACCACGAAGCCGATGCTGCTGCGGCGCGCGCGGCGCAACGCGAAGCCCACCACGTGCTCGCCCAGCCGCACCTCGCGGTCGGCCTGCGGATGGCGAAAGTGCAGGGGCGCCAGTTCGCTGCGCCGTGCCGGCGGGGCCGGGGGCATCGCGTCGAATTCGGGGGTAGGAGTCACGGGTCGGGGCACGGGCGCGCGCGGCGCGGTGGCGCGCGGAGGCACCGGGAACGGCGACGGCGGCTCGATCGGCGCGGGGGCGTCGAAAAGCGAGAGCTGCGAGAGGGTGTCGTCGGCCGGGCCGGTGCGGGACATGGGGGCCAATTCTAGCGGGCGCAGCGCATCGACGGCTCGGGCTCAGGTCGGGGAACCTGTGCGCCGCGAGGGAATCGGAAGGTGGCGACAATGTGCCACAACGCCCGCGCCCGCCCCTCGAAAGGATTCCCTTGAAACGCCGCCAATTCTCCGCCCTCGCCGCCACGGCCACGGCCACGCTGGGCCTGGGCCTGCACCGGGCCGCGTCCGCCCAGGCCGACACGCCGGTCACCGCCGGCGACTACGTGCGCGTCGCCACGCCCGTGCCCGTCTCGGCGCCGGCCGGCACGGTGGACGTGGTCGAGTTCTTCAGCTACGCCTGCCCGCACTGCTTCGAGTTCGAACCCACGCTGGAGGCCTGGCTCAAGCACAAGGCCCCGCAGATCCGCTTTCGCCGTTCGCCGGTGCCGTTCCTGCAGAACTTCCGCAACTTCCAGCCGATGTACTTCGCGCTCGAGTCCCTGGGGCTGGTCGACGCGATGCAGCAGAAGATCTTCAACGCGGTGCACGTGGAGCACCTGCGCCTGGACAAGCCCGAGGACATCGCCGCGTTCATGACGAAGAACGGCGTCGACGCGCCGAAGTTCATGAACGCGTTCGGCGCGTTCGGCACCGGCGTGAAGGTGTCGCAGGCCAACCAGCTGTTCCAGAGCAGCGGCACCGACGGCGTGCCCACGTTGATGGTGCAGGGACGCTTCCTCACCTCGCCGTCCACCGCCCATGGCGAGGCCAAGGCGCTGGCGACGGTGGACTACCTCGTGGCCCAGGTGCGCGGAGGGCATTGAAGTCCGGGTCTGGCCCCTTCGGGGCCAGACCCCTCAGATCGGCGCGTAGGCCTCGGGATCCAGCCGGCGCCTTTCCGCCTCGATCCAGGCCTCCACCTCGCGCATCATCTCGTCGGGCTCGCGACCTTCGGGCGAGATCGGCTTGCCGATCGAGATCGTCACCACGCCCGGCTTGAGCCAGAAGCTCTTGCGCGGCCAGCAGCGCGCCGAGTCGACGGCGATGGGCACCACCGGCACCCCGTTGGCGATGGCCAGGCGCGTGGCACCCGACTTGTAGACGCCCTGGGCGCCGCGCGCGCTGCGCGTGCCTTCGGGAAACATGATCACCCACTTGCCCAGCGCGCTCAGCCGCTTGCCCTGCGCCGCCACCTTGCTCCACGCCTCGTTGCGCTTGCTGCGGTCGATGTGGATCATGTCCATTCGGGCCATCGCCCAGCCGAAGAACGGCACGTAGATCAGTTCCTTCTTGAACACGTAGGCCAGCGGGTGGGGCATGACCACCGGGAACGCGAAGGTCTCCCAGGTGGACTGGTGCTTGGCGGCCAGGATGACCGCGCCCGTCACGTCGGCGGCCGACGGCACGTTCTCCATGCCGATCACGCGTTTCTGCACGCCGCAGATCCAGCGCGAGCCGTGGTGCGCCAGCGCCACCCAGTTGATGCACCAGCGGTAGATCTGGTCGGCGCTGAGGAACGGCGCGCAGAGGCAGACGGTGGCGCCCCACGGGATCACGGTGATGGCCATGTAGAGGAAGAACAGGATCGAGCGTACGACGGAGAGCGCCTTGGACCTGCCGGGGGGTCTTCTTCTTGTTGAGGATGTTGTCAGTGGCCGATGAGGTGTTCGGCGAACGCGGCCATGTCGTCGTGCACCACGGTGCCGGGCACGGCCTCCAGCCACTGGTCCAGCGTTGCCGCGTCGGCCACGGCGGCACGGCCGGTGCGCACCAGGTGCGGCTTGCAGCCCGCGGCCTTGGCGGCCTCGAGGTCGCGCAGGGTGTCGCACACCATGGGCACGTTGACGAGCTCGACGCCGTAGCGCTCGCCGATGTCGTGCATCAGGCCGGGCGCCGGCTTGCGGCACTCGCACTGCTCGGTGGCCGCGTGCGGGCAGAAGAACACGGCGTCGATGCGCCCGCCCTTCTCCGACAGCAGCTTCATCATGTGCGAGTGCACCGCGTTGACCGAGGTCATGTCGATCATGCCGCGGCCGATGCCGGATTGATTGGTGGCCACCACCACGTGCCAGCCCGCGTGGTTCAGGCGCGCGACGGCCTCCAGCGCGCCCGGGATAGGCTCCCATTCCTCCGGCGCCTTCACGTGGTCGTTGCGGAAGATGTTGAGGATGCCATCGCGGCCGGTGATCACGAGCTTGGGGGTGTGCATGCGTGCTCCTTGGCGTCAGTCGCAGTGGATGAACGGTGGTCTCGGACTGGCCGGCGAGCGCTCGGCCGCTCCGGAGAGAGCCGGCCTGAGCCCCTCGGGGGCGGGGAGCGGAGCGAGCCAGGTGGTCATGTCGTCAGGCGCGACAGATCGGCCACGCGGTTCATCACCCCGTGCAGCGTGGCGAGCAGGCCCAGGCGGTTGGCGCGCACCTTCGGGTCGTCCGCGTTCACCATCACGTCGTCGAAGAACTTGTCCACCGGCGTGCGCAGCGCGGCCAGCGCCTTCAGGCTGTGGGTGTAGTCGCCCGCCTCGAACAACACGTCGGCCGCGCGGCGCACCGTGTCGACGTCCGTCCACAGCGCGCGCTCGGCGGCCTCGGTGAACAGCGCCGGGTCGGCCTTGGCCTCCACCGGGTCGGCGCTCTTCTTGAGGATGTTGGCGTTGCGCTTGTTGGCGGCGGCCAGCGCCGCGGCCTCGGGCAGCGCGGCGAAGGCCCGCACGGCCTCCAGGCGGCGCGGGATGTCGGCCAGGCGCTGCACGCCGAGCGCGAGAACCGCGTCGACCTCGTGCGCCGAGTAGCCCTGCTCGCGCAGGCTGCCGGCCAGTCGGTCGAAGATGAACGCCGACACCGCGGCGCGCGGATCGGTGATGGCCGCGCCGAAGGCGGGCACGGCCAGCGCCAGCAGCGTGTCGAGGTCGAGCGGCAGCGCCGCCTCGACCAGCATGCGGATGACGCCCAGCGCGTGGCGGCGCAGCGCGAACGGATCCTTGTCGCCCGTGGGCACCTGGCCGATGCCGAACAGGCCCACCAGCGTCTCGAGCTTGTCGGCCAACGCCACCACCAGGCCGGCGCGGTTGCGTGGCAACGCATCGCCCGCGAAACGCGGCTTGTAGTGATCCTCGATGGCATCGGCGATGGCATCGCCCAGGCCGTCGTGGCGCGCGTAGTAGCCGCCCATGATGCCCTGCAGCTCGGGGAACTCGCCCACCATGTCGGTGACGAGATCGGCCTTGGCCAGGTGGGCGGCGGTGTCGGCCCGGTCGACCAGCCCGTGCTCGCCCAGCTCGGCGGCGATCGCGCGGGCGATCTCGCGCACGCGCGTGACGCGGGCGCCCTGGCTGCCCAGCTTGCCGTGGTAGACCACCTTGTCGAGGCCCGGCACCCGGTCGGCCAGCGACTTCTTGCGATCCTGGTCGAAGAAGAACTTGGCGTCAGCCAGGCGCGGGCGCACCACGCGCTCGTTGCCCTGGATGACGGTCGACGGATCTTCCGGCCGGATGTTGCTGACCACGAGGAACTTGTACGTGAGCTTGCCCGCGGCGTCCAGCAACGGGAAGTATTTCTGGTTGGCCTTCATCGTCAGGATGAGGACTTCCTGCGGCACCGCGAGAAACTCGGCCTCGAACGCGCACGTGAGCACGTTGGGGCGCTCCACCAGGCCGCACACCTCGTCCAGCAGCGCGTCGTCGTGGATGGGCGTGAGGCCCTCCTTCGCGGCCGCCTCGGCAAGCTGGCGCACGATCTCGGCGCGGCGCTCGGCGAAGCCGGCGATCACCGAGCCCTCGTCGCGCAGCTGCACGGCGTGGCTGTCGGCGTCGCGGATGGTGATCGTCGCGGCCTTGGCCTCGAAGCGATGGCCCTGCGTGACGCGGTCCGCCGACAGGCCCAGCGCGCCCACGGGCACCACGTCGGCGCCGTGCAGCGCCAGCAGGCGATGCGCGGGGCGCACGAACCTGACGTCGGTCCAGCCGTCGGCCAGCTGGTAGCTCATCACCTTGGGGATGGGCAGCTTGGCCAGCGTCTCGTCGATGGCCTTCTGCAGGCCCTCGGCCAGCGTGGCGCCGGCCACCACCTGGTCGACGAACAGGCTCTCGGCCTTGCCATCGGGCAGTCGCTTGAGCGAGCCCACGGCCTCGGGGCCGAAGCCCATGGCCGCCAGCTTCTTGAGCAGCGCGGGCGACGCGCTGCCGTCCTTGTCGAACGCCACGGCCGCGGGCATCAGCTTCTGCTGCAGCGCGCGGTCGGCGGCCTTGGCGGCGACGCCTTCCACGTGCACGCCCAGGCGGCGCGGCGAGGCGAACGCCTTGGCGAGCGCGTTGGCGCCAACGAGGCCCTGCGCGTGCAAGCTGGCCACCAGCGTGGCGGCGAACGACTCGCCCAGCTTCTTCAGCGCCTTGGGCGGCAGTTCCTCGCAGACGAGTTCGACGAGGAGGTTCCTGGTGTCTTGCGCGCTCATGCGGTGACTGCCTTCTTCTTCTCGATCTGGGCGACGACCTCGTCGGCCCATTCACGCGGCGCCATCGGGAAGCCGAGGCGCGCGCGGCTCTCGAGGTAGCTCTGCGCCACGGCGCGCGCCCGGTTGCGGATGCGGCCGATGTAGCCGGCGCGTTCGGTGACGCTGATCGCGCCGCGCGCGTCCAGCAGGTTGAAGCTGTGGCCGCACTTGAGCAGCTGCTCGTAGGCCGGCAGCGCGAGCTGGTGGTCCATGAGGTGCCTGGACATCTTCTCGTGCGAGTTGAACGCGTGCAGCAGGAACTCGACGTCGGAGTGCTCGAAGTTGTACGTGCTCTGCTCCACCTCGTTCTGGTGAAACACGTCGCGGTAGGTGACGCCCGGCGTCCATTCGAGGTCGAACAGGCTCTCCTTGCCCTGGATGTACATGGCCAGGCGCTCGAGGCCGTAGGTGATCTCGCCGGTGATGGGCTTGCAGTCGATGCCGCCCACCTGCTGGAAGTAGGTGAACTGCGTCACCTCCATGCCGTTGAGCCAGACCTCCCAGCCCAGGCCCCAGCAACCGAGCGTGGGGTTCTCCCAGTCGTCTTCCACGAAGCGGACGTCGTTCTTCTTCAGGTCGAAGCCGAGCGCCTCGAGCGAGCCCAGGTACAGTTCGAGGATGTTGGCCGGAGCCGGCTTGAGCACCACCTGGTACTGGTAGTAATGCTGCAGGCGATTCGGGTTGTTGCCGTAGCGGCCGTCCTTGGGCCGGCGGCTGGGCTGCACATAGCCGGCCTTCCAGGGCTCGGGGCCGAGCGCGCG
>JBBQYL010000112.1:0-16262 GCA_038208735.1 Burkholderiales bacterium | reverse complement strand
TCGCGAGGAGCGCGCCATCGGCCAGGCCCAGGTGACCAAGGAACTCATCCGCAACCTGGCGCACGAGATCAAGAACCCGCTGGGCGGAATCCGCGGCGCGGCGCAGTTGCTGGAGCTCGAGATCGACCAGGCCGAGCTGGGCGAGTACACCCAGGTCATCATCCACGAGGCCGACCGGCTGCAGGTGCTGGTGGATCGCCTGCTGGCGCCGCACCGAAAGGCGCAGGTGGTGGCCGAGCTCAACATCCACGAGGTGCTGGAGCGCATCCGCTCGCTGGTGCTGGCCGAATACCCGCGTGGGTTGGTCATCGAGCGCGACTACGACACCTCCATCCCCGAGTTCCGGGGCGATCGCGAGCAACTGATCCAGGCGGTGCTGAATATCGTGCACAACGCCACGCAGGCGCTGGCCGACCCCATCGAGCGGGGCGTGGCACGCATCGTCCTGCGCACGCGCATCGCGCGACAGGAGACGATCGGCAAGCAGCGCTACCGATTGGCATTGGAATTGCATATCGAGGATAACGGCCCGGGCGTTCCCGAGTCCATTCGCGATCAGATCTTCTATCCGCTGGTGTCGGGGCGGGAAGGCGGGTCGGGACTGGGCTTGACGCTGGCGCAGACGTTCGTGCAGCAGCACCTGGGCACGATCGAATGCGACAGCGTCGCAGGACGCACGGTTTTCAAGATCCTGATTCCTCTGCATTAGCCTGCAGCGCTCACACGCATGAAACCCATCTGGATCGTTGACGACGACCCATCCATCCGCTTCGTGCTCGAAAAAGCGTTGGCCCGTGAACAGCTGCCGGTGCGGAGCTTCGCAACCACCCGCGACGTGCTCACCGCGCTCGAGACCGACGAGCCGCAGGTGCTCGTCAGCGACATCCGCATGCCGGGCGGATCGGGCCTCGATCTCCTGGCCAAGGTCAAGGAGCGCCTGCCGGGGCTGCCCGTCATCATCATGACGGCGTACTCCGACCTCGACAGCGCGGTGTCGTCGTTCCAGGGCGGCGCCTTCGAATACCTGCCCAAGCCGTTCGATATCTCCAAGGCCGTCGAGCTCATCCGCCGCGCGCTCGAGGAAAGCCTGCGCGAGGAGGTGCTCGACGAGCGCAGCGCACCGGTGCCCGAGATCCTGGGCCAGGCGCCCGCGATGCAGGATGTGTTCCGCGCGATCGGCCGCCTGTCGCAGAGCAACGTGACGGTGCTGATCACCGGCGAGTCGGGCTCCGGCAAGGAGCTGGTGGCGCGCGCGCTGCATCGCCACAGCCCGCGCGGCGAGCAGGGCAGCAACGGCGCGTTCGTGGCCATCAACACCGCGGCCATCCCGAAGGACCTGCTCGAGAGCGAGCTGTTCGGCCACGAACGCGGCGCGTTCACCGGCGCCCAGACGATGCGGCGCGGCCGCTTCGAGCAGGCCGACGGCGGCACGCTGTTCCTCGACGAGATCGGCGACATGCCGTTCGACCTGCAGACGCGCCTGCTGCGCGTGCTCAGCGACGGCCAGTTCTACCGCGTCGGCGGCCACCAGCCCATCAAGAGCAACGTGCGCGTGATCGCGGCCACCCACCAGAACCTCGAGGAGCGGGTGCGCCAGGGCGCGTTCCGCGAGGATCTGTTCCACCGCCTCAACGTCATCCGCCTGCGCCTGCCGGCGCTGCGCGAGCGCAACGAGGACATCCCGGCCCTGGCGCGCTTCTTCCTGCAGAAGAGCGCCAAGGAACTGGGCGTCGAGCCCAAGCGCATCACCGACGACGCGCTCGAGTCCATGAAGGGCTTCGACTTCCCCGGCAACGTGCGCCAGCTGGAGAACATCTGCCACTGGCTCACCGTGATGGCGCCGGCGCAGGTGATTGAGACCAAGGACCTGCCGCCGGAGCTGCTGGCCCCGCGCAGCACGTTCGTGCGTCCGTCGTCCAGCG
Organism: Burkholderiales bacterium; assembly: GCA_038208735.1. GTDB lineage: Bacteria > Pseudomonadota > Gammaproteobacteria > Burkholderiales > Burkholderiaceae_C > Scleromatobacter. Next base: position 14,340 of record JBBQYL010000112.1, on the reverse strand, counting down.
ACACGGCCTCGGCGCAGCCCGGCGAGGGCCTCGGCAGCGCGTGGGCGCCGGCCGGTGCTTCCTCCGACGGCGTTCCGGCGGGCTCGGTGTTGCCGGCCGCGCACCTGGCCGGCGTGCCGGGCGGCAGCAGCTGGCTGGGCGACCTCGAGTTCGCGGCCCGCACGCTGCTCGACGCGGGCTCTCCCGACGTGTGGGAGCAGCTGAGCCGCCAGTTCGAAGGCCAGCTCATTCGCACGGCCCTGGCGCTCACGCGCGGCCGCCGCATCGAGGCGGCGCAGAAGCTGGGCATCGGGCGCAACACCATCACGCGCAAGATCCAGGAGCTTGGCCTGGAGGACTAGCAGCCGGTCGGCACCTACAATTCGCCTTCCAACAAAGAGGGGGAGTTGTTCGTGCCGATCCTGTTCATCCTGAATTTCGCCGTGGCGATCTTCTTCGCCGTGCATGCGGTGCGCACCGGGCGCCAGATGTACTGGGTCATGATCCTGATCATCGCCCCCGGGATCGGCAGCCTCATCTACTTCTTCGCCGAGTACCTGCCCGAGATGCGCCACTCCACGGTCGCGCGCAAGTCGGCGAGCGTGGTCAAGGGCATCGTCGATCCCAATCGCGAGCTGCGCGAGGCGCGCCTGGGCTTCGACCGCACGCCCACCGTCGACAACCGCTCGCGCCTGGCCGAGGCGCTGCTGGCGCGCGGCGACTACGACGAGGCCGTCGAGCAGTTCCAGGCGTGCGCCAGCGGGCCCTACGCCAAGGACGTCAAGTTCCGCCGCGGGCTGGCCCGCGCGCAGCTCGCCGCCGGGCGCCATGCCGCCGCGGCGTCCACGCTGGAAGGCCTCGTCGCCGACTCGCCGCGCGACGCCGGCAGCGATGCCTTCCTGTGGCTCGCGCAGGCGCTCACGAAGGTGGACGAGACGCCCGCGCTGGCCGCGTTCGAGCACGCGATCCAGTTGCACGACGGCACCGAGACGCAGGCCGCCTACGGCATCTACCTGGCCAGCCTGGGCCGCGACGCGCAGGCGCGTCCGTTGCTCGAAGGCGTGCTGCACAACGCCCGCGTGGGCACGCCGTCTTCGCGCGAGCTCAACCGCGAGGCCATCGACCAGGCGCGCGCGGCGTTGAAGGTCGTCGAGTCGCGCGCAGGCTGACCGAAAAGGGGTCTGGCATCTCCGCCGTACCCGACGGCAATGCCTGACTCCGTTCGAGGCCAGGCCCCGATCCCCGAAATCCTGACGTCGGTTGGCATGGTTCGCGTGCCAGACTGCGCCCCCATGCCCACCTCCGCCCTCTACGCCATCTGCATCCTGATCTGGGGCACCACGTGGTTCGCCATCACAGCCCAGATCGATGTCCTCGCCCCGGCTCCTGGCGTCGCGCTGCGCTTCGGCCTTGCCGCCGCGGTGCTGTTCGCGGTCTGCTTCTGGCGCCGCATCCCGCTGCGATTTCCGGCTCGCGTGCAGGCGCTCGTGATCGCGCAAGGACTGACCGGCTTCTATGCCAGCTACGTCTGCGTGTACGAGGCCGAACGCCACGTGGCCAGCGGCGTGGTGGCCGTGGGCTACGCGGCGTCGCCGCTGTTCGGGCTGGTACTTGCCCGGGTATTCCTGGGAACGCCGATGTCGCCGCGCGTGGCGTTGGGCGGCCTGGCCGGCGTCGCGGGCGTGGTGCTCATCTTCTGGCATGAGTTCGCGCGCCTGACCGCCTCCGACCAGGTGCTGTCGGGCGCCGCGCTGACCATGGTATCGGTGCTGCTCGCCACCTTGTCCACCATCTCCACCGCGGGCTACCAACGCCTGGGCGTGCGCGGCTGGGCGCCATTGGCCTGGGCGATGGCCTGGGGCGCCGGCGCGGCCGCGCTGCACGCGCTGGTGACTGGCACGCCGTGGAACTGGTCGTGGCGCCCCGGCTTCCTGGGCTCGCTGGCCTGGCTCGCGCTGGCCGGCTCCATCGGCGCGTTCGGCGCGTACTACGCCCTGGTGCATCGCGTGGGCACGGCCAAGGCCGGCTACGTGGGCGTGCTCACGCCGCTGGTGGCGCTGGCCGTGTCGAGCGTGCTCGAGAACTTCCTGTGGACGGACCTGACGCTGGCCGGCATCGGCCTGGCGGTGCTCGGCAACCTGGTGGCGCTATGGCCCGCGAGCGCGACCACGTCGCACGCCGCCGCGTGATGTTTCAGCCGACCGCGATCTCCACCATCACCGGCGCGTGATCGCTGGGCCGCTCCAGCTTGCGCTGCGCCTTGTCGATCGTGCAGGCCTTCACGCGGGCGCGCAGCGGCTCGCTCACCAGGATGTGGTCGATGCGCAGCCCCTGGTTCTTGCGGAACGCCAGGTTGCGGTAGTCCCACCAGCTCCACTGCTTGGGCGGCTGCTCCAGCAGGCGGAACGCGTCGTGCAGGCCCAGGCCCACCAGCGCCTGGAAGTGCGCGCGCTCCTCCGGCGTGCAATGGATCTGGCCGTACCAGAGCACGGGGTCGTGCACGTCGCGGTCTTCGGGCGCGATGTTGAAGTCGCCCATCAGCACCAGCTTCGGATGCGCGGCCAGCTCCGCGGCCAGCCAGTCCTTCAGCGCCGTGAGCCAGGCCATCTTGTAGGCGAACTTCTCGCTGCCCGGCGCCTGGCCGTTCGGGAAATAGCCCCCCACGATGCGCACGTCGCCGATCGTCCCCGCGATCACGCGCGCCTGCTCGTCGCCGTGGCCGGGGATGTTGCGCACGATGTCGGTGGCCGGAAGCTTCGACACCAGCGCTACGCCGTTGTAGGTCTTCTGCCCGAAGAACTCGACGTGCCAGCCGGCCTCCTTGAGCTCCGCGTGCGGAAACTTCTCGTCGACGAGCTTGGTCTCCTGCAGCACCACCGCATCGGGCTGCGCCTCGGCCAGCCAGGCGAGCAGGTGGGGCAGGCGGATGGTCAGGGAGTTGACGTTCCAGGTGGCGAGTTTCATGAATTGTTAAACTTGTCGATCATCGAGAAGAACAGGTCCGCTTGCGCCGGATTGCCGTCAGGTTACCCGGATAGTCTCACGGTACCCTTGGGTGTCGAGCGGGCCGCGGCGTCGCCGGGTGATCACCTGTGCAGTTGCGACAGATCGGTTTCGGACGGATCCTGTGTATTGCTTCAACTTCCACGCTCGCCAAGGTCGGCGGCCAGCCAATGCGTACTCCACCTGTAACCGCTACCTTGAGGCAGATCTTCTACGTCAGCAACTCTCTTGCACTGCCGGAGGAGATCGAATCGATCCTGAAGGGCGCCCGCGCGGCGAATGCGCGACGCCACATCACCGGTGTGCTGGTCCACGCCGGAGCCTACTTCGCTCAGTTGCTGGAAGGCGAGAAGGCCAGCGTCGAGGGGGCGATGCGCGACATCGTGGCCGACCGGCGGCATGACCAGGTCAGGATCCTCATGGATCGTGGCGCGAGCGTCCGAATGTGCGAAGGCTGGCACATGGCGTTTCTCGATTCGCCCGGTCCTGAAGTCCTGATGGACGACTTGCACTCGCGCAGCGAGGTTCCTCCCGAGCGCATCGACAACGTACTGCGGATTCTCGTACGTCAAATCGGTGCGGCGCCGTCACCGAACCCGACTGGTCAGTTCCAGACGATCGAACCTCGGAATTCGTAGCCGGCCCTTGCCACGGCCCGGATCGGCGATGACTCCGGCGCGAGCGTCTCCAGGCGCTTGCGCAGCCGATAGATATTGGCCTGCAAAGCGTTGTCCATGCCCGTCGAACCGACGCCCCAGAGCTTGGCCATCAGCGCGCCACGGTCGACTGGCCGGCCTGCAGACGCGACGAAACAACTCAATATCTTGAGGTCGCTCTCGCTCAACGCGACCACGGCGCCGCTCGGCGCCGTGAGCAGCAACGTCGTTTCGGAAAGCCGCCAGGGGCCCGGATGAGTGGCGCTGGCGACGCTGACCCTGCGCCTGACCGCGTTGATGGCCGATTCGAAATGGCCTGGCGATGCAGTGTCCGCCACGACGATGTCCGCCCCCGAATCAAGTGCGGTGCGGAAGTTGGGCAAGGGCGGGGCTTCGGTCGCCAGGATTCCTGACGAACCGTGGCGTCGGATCAGACGGATGAGATCGATGCCGCTCACCCCTCGCTGCACCACGTCCACGACATAGAAGTCGAAGTCGAACGCGTTCGAGTCGAGCAGGAACTCGTCGCTGTCTTCGAAGACGACGAGTTGGTAGCCACTCGGCTGAACGAGCGGAGGCCGGGCGCTGAGCCACGCGAGCTTCGGCAAGGCCGCTGCATCGGAGGCGTTGGAAGGGGGTCGCACGGTGGGCGGTTGCGGAGCGCGTTCTTTGGACTACCTGGATTGTGACGTCAGATCTCCCGGGCGTTTGCCGGCTGCAATCGAAAGATACGTCACATATCGTCAGTTATTACTTGGGTCTTCGTCAGCACTGACGATGTACAGTCGTGTGGCTGGAGCGGGGATGGCTCCAAGAAGAAAGCAACTCATGACGATCAACAACATGCCCGTTCGCGCGAAGCTCGCGTCGGCGTTCGGCCTGCTCACCCTGTTCGTGCTTGTCGTGGCAGCACTGTCGCTGGAGTCCATCGCGGATGCCAACGGCCGCTTTACCGGCTATGTGCATGGCATCGACGCGCGGGCCAGGATGGCGGGAAGTGTTCGCACTGCGGTGGATCGCCGAGCCATCGCGGTCCGCAATCTCGTGCTTGTCAACACGCCGGCCGATCTCGCACTCGAGAACGCGGCAGTGATGCAGGCGCACGCGGATGTGCAGGCGAGGCTCGCCAAGCTCGTCCAGATGGCTGACGCGCCGGACGTTTCGAGCGAAGCTCGAACCCTGATCGGCAACATCGATCAAGTCGAACGTGTCTACGGTCCGATTGCGACAGACATCGTGAAGCTGGCGCTCGCGGGCAAGCGAGAAGAGGCGATCACGAAGATGAACGAGGATTGCCGTCCTCACCTCGCGGCCCTCGTCAAGGCGTCGGACGACTACCTGGCGTTCACGGCGGTCCGTGCAGACAAGCAGATCGAACTCGCGGCCGAGGACTACGCCCGCCAGCGCAACAGGTTGATCGCGGCTTGTCTCGCGGCCATCGCCGCGGCGGCCGTGTCCGGCTTTTTCATCACGCGAAGCCTGACACGCGCGCTGGGCGCGGAGCCGGCCGAACTCGGCGCCGTGGCGCTGCAAGTAGCCAACGGCGGCCTGACGCCGATCCGGGGCGCCGATGTCGCGCCGGCCGGCAGCGTGCTGGCCTCGCTCGGTGCCATGCAATCGAACCTGGCCAGGATCGTGGGACAGGTGCGAAGCGCCTCGGATTCGATCGCCACCGGATCGGCGCAGATCGCCACGGGCAACGCCGACCTGAGCCAGCGCACTGAAGAACAGGCCAGCGCCCTCCAGCAGACGGCGGCGACCATGGATCAATTGGGCTCCACGGTGCGCAACAATTCCGACAGCGCGAGGCAGGCCAACCAGTTGGCGGCTGGAGCGACGCAAGTGGCCACGGAGGGCGGTGACGTCGTCGCTCGCGTGGTGGGCACGATGAAAGGCATCAACGACAGCAGCAAGCGCATCGCCGACATCATCGGCGTGATCGACGGCATCGCCTTCCAGACCAACATTCTCGCGCTCAATGCGGCCGTGGAAGCTGCACGAGCGGGCGAGCAGGGACGCGGTTTCGCCGTGGTCGCCGGGGAAGTGCGCAATCTGGCCCAGCGAAGCGCCGCTGCCGCCAAGGAGATCAAGAGCCTCATCACCAGCAGCGTGGAGCAGGTCGAGCAGGGGAGCTCGTTGGTCGACGAGGCCGGCCGGACGATGGAGCAAATCGTCGCCGCCATCAAGCGGGTGGGCGACATCGTGGCCGAGATCAGCGCCGCGAGCGTGGCACAGAGTCTGGGCGTCTCGCAGGTCGGCCAGTCAGTGTCCCAGATGGATCAGGTGACCCAGCAAAACGCGGCGCTCGTGGAAGAAAGCGCCGCTGCCGCCGAAAGCCTCAGACAGCAGGCGCAACGCCTGGTCGGTGCCGTCTCGGTTTTCAGCTTGTCTGCCGACGTCGGCTCCGCGCGGGTGAGCCCGATCTAACTTTCCTGCGCGCCTCCGTCCCTTGCCGCCTTGAACTTTGCGCGAAGAATTCCCTCAACGACAACATGGAACCTACCCACATGAAAGCCACTCTGGAAACTGTCTCTTTCGGCAAGACCGATATCGAAAACGCTATGGGCAAGATGAATGATGCCCAGCTCAATGAGCTGACGTTCGGAGCCATCGAGGTCGACGCCGCCGGAAAGATCCTCAAGTACAACGCCACTGAAGGTGCCATCACCGGACGTGATCCGAAGGCCGCGGTCGGCAAGAACTTTTTTCGCGACGTCGCCCCGTGCACCAATCGCCCGCAGTTCAAGGGCGTGTTCGACCAAGGCGTCAAGACAGGCGACCTGAATACCCTGTTCGAGTACGTCTTCGACCACCAGATGAAGCCGACGAAGGTCAAGATCCACATGAAAAAGGCCATCCTGGGCAACTCGTACTGGATCTTCGTCAAGCGAGTGTGAAGATGACCGAATCATCGCGCGAAGCTCACGCTGGCACCTGGCATCGCTGCCACAGCTCGCTGGTGCGTTTCGTGTGCGACCTTCTTGCTGGCGAATTGAAGGGACTGCGCCTCGGCGGCGCGCATCTGCCCACGCTGCCTTGGGGCGCCGACATGCCTGTGGGCGAGGACGGCCTCGGATTGGACTCCCTGGAGCGGATGGAAGTGGCCTCCGCCCTGTCCGAGGCGCTCCACCTGCACGAAAGCGGTGTCGAGGATCTCCTGCTGGCGCGAAGAACGTTCGGAGAGTGGGTCGACGTCGCATCGCGGGGACTGGGGCATTTCGATTCGCATCTTTCGTTCCGGACATCGGGAAGCAGCGGAAAGCCGAAAGGCTGCCGTCATGCGCTTGCCGACCTCGAGCAGGAGGTCGATCATCTGGCCGACCTGTTTCGCGGAGCCCGGCGCATCGTCAGTGCGGTACCTGCGCATCACATCTACGGCTTTCTCTTCACGGTGCTTCTCCCTGAAAGACTGGGCGGACTGGAAGTGGTCGATGTGCGCCTGCTGACGCCGCGAGCACTCGCGCGCCTGTTGCATGCAGGCGATCTGGTGATCAGCCATCCGACGCATTGGTCTCTGGTGGCCAGCCACGGGGGACCCTTGCCGGGCGGTGTGACGGGTGTCAGCTCGACCGCTCCGTGTCCTGCGCAACTGGCGGCAGAGCTGAGTCGTTCCGACGGTGGCCTTGCGCGACTCGTGCAGGTCTACGGAAGTTCGGAGACGGCGGGCATAGGTTGGCGGGAATCAGCGAGAGTGCCCTTCCAACTGATGCCACATTGGTCGCGTTCTCACGGTGGGCCGCTTGAACTGCAACGTCGGTCGGACAAAGGAGATATGTCCATCGCCAGGACCCAGGATGTCATCGAATGGATTGACGACCGGCATTTTGAAGTGGCTGGACGGCTCGACGCCGCAGTTAAGGTGGGAGGCATCAATGTGTTTCCTACGCGAGTCAGCAGGATGCTGTCGACCCACCCGCAGGTTCAACAGGCCGCCGTGCGGTTGATGACGACGGGTGAAGGACATCGGCTGAAAGCCTTTGTCGTGCCGAAGGCTGGCGCTGACGAAGAAGCGCTCCGAGCTGAGCTCGATCAGTGGGCAAACAGATACCTCAGTACATCCGAGCGGCCCAAGTCATACACGTTCGGCACTGAATTGCCTGTCAGCGAGAACGGCAAGTGCCGGGACTGGATCTGTACAACGGCTTGAGGCGGACTCGAGTTCGGCAGTTCAAGAGCTGCCGCTCGTGCCTTGGCAGTGAGCTGAACAGATGTACTGGAACGAAACCTGCGGTCGTGTTGCAGACCGGGTTGTTCTGCGCTCGCATTGCCAACCAGCCCCAGCGAAGTCCCGCTGGCATTTGACGAAATTCATCGGTCTCACCTCGGTTTCAGAAGAGGGGGCCTTGGACAAGCAGATGTTTCCTGCCCATCGCACATCCCTGCGGCAGTGGTTGTTCGCAATCCTCGGTGGTGGTTTGGCAGGAACACTCCGGGCGATCACACAGCCGCTGCTTGGGGATGCGATCCCCTTTGTCTTCGCTTTTCCGGCCACGGTTCTCGTGGCCCTGCTTTGCGGAACCCTGCCGGGCATGGTGACTGCGGCTGTCTACGCACTCGCGGTCTGGCTTCCGAACGTGCCACCCAACATCCCGGATTCACAGCAGACGGTCCAATTCGGGTGGTTTGCCGCCTCGTCGATCGTCACGTCAGTACTGTGCGGACGCCTTCGCGGCAGACATCCGTTCGAGGCTCATCCTGTTGCACAATTCTGGCGTGAGATGTCCCTCAGTACCTGGCCCCAGGCTGTGCTTTGGGGAGCGCTACTCTCGCCGCTTTGTGCATTTATTGCTGCATCTTGGTGGAGCCTGGATCGCGCCGAGGCTGCAGCGGCATCCAGTCTTTCGCACGCTTCAGACATCGCACTGAGGCATGCCGAGCGGTCATTCTCAGTCGCTCAGGAGATTGCACGACGCGCCGATCAAGCATCTCAGATTCCAAACGAAGTGGCGCGTGCGCATGAAGCCGAGATCCACGTCCGGCTGTCGGACATGGCTGCAGGCATCAACGCAGTCGTCAATGCGAATGTCTGGACCGCCTCGGGTTCGATCCTTTCGCGCAGCGATCACTATCCCGTCGACCCCAATCTGACGATTGCGGACCGCAGCTATTTCCAGCGCCTGCGAGCGGCGCCGCTACCGCTAGCGATCAGCGAGGTCATGACTGGCCGCCAGGCCGGCAGGCAAGTGATGAGCGTGGGCATCCGCAGGCATACGCCCGATGGTTCGTTCAATGGCATCGTGACCGTCACCCTGGCCCCATCGTTCTTCAGTGACTACTACCAGTCACTTGCGCATGAAGACCCGATGCTCGCAACCTTCGCATTGGTGCGCAATGACGGGGCGATCCTCGCACGCTGGCCCGACAACGCGGGCAGTGCCTACCTGGTGGCGGGCGGCCCCGTGATGCCGCTGCTGGCACGCGGTGAAGAATCCGGACGTCTCACCATCGCTGCAGATGGAGGACGTGGAACCCAGATGGTGAAGTTCAGGCGCGTTGGTACGCTGCCGGTCTACGTCATAGCCGGGGTCAGCCATACTGCCATGTTGACCAACTGGGCCAAGTTCGTCGGCGTGCTCGCGGCAATCCTGTTTCCGATCACCCTCAGCCTGGTCTACGTGACGTGGGTTGCGCTTCGAAAGACTCGCACAGAGGCGGTGGTATCGGAACAGCTTCAACAGCACCTGAAGACTCGTGCCGAAGTAGAACGCCGAATGCTCGAAGCGCAACGACTCGCGACCCTGTCCTTCGTGACGGGGAGCGTTGCACATGATTTCAACAACATGCTGTCGGTGATCACGTCCAGCCTGCATGTCCACAAGTTGCGTCGGCCCGATGTCGCGGAGGACAAGACGCTCGCGGCCATCTCGCGCTCCGTGCAGGCAGGCGTCCGTCTGACCCGCCAGTTGCTCTCGTTCTCCAAGAAGCAGGCGCTCCGTCCGGAGGTCATCGACTTGCAGACCTGGCTTCCCGCTGCCGACACCTTGATGCGAAGCATGTTGGGCTCGACGGCGCGGTGGTCTTCGTCAGTGGACGAGGACACGAGGCCCGTGAAAGTTGATCCGGCGGAACTCGAACTGGCTTTGATCAACGTGGTTCTCAATGCGAAGCTCGCGATGCCAGGAGGCGGTGAGCTCAACGTCCATATCTCAAACGACAAGGACGCACCCGCACATGCGCCGAGCGTCATCGTCTGCGTCGTCGACACCGGAGAAGGCATACCGTCGGCCGTGTTGCCACGGATCTTCGAGCCATTCTTCACGACAAGAGAGCGTGGGGTCGGTTCCGGCCTCGGGTTGACCCAGGTGCAAAACTTTTGCAATCAGTCGGGTGGACATGCGACCGTCACCAGTGAGCCGGGAAAGGGCACGACCTTGTGCATGCACGTTCCTGCGACCGTTGACGAGGTCGTGCATCCAGTAGATTCGACGCCGAAGGCGCCCGAAAAGCTGGAAGCTCGACTTTTGCTGGTAGAGGACAACGAGGAGGTGGGCAAGATGACCGAACAGTTGCTGCTCAGCTCGGGCCTGAGCGTTGTTCGAGTTCCCGGCGCGGAAGCTGCCCTGGAACATCTGGAGACCGCCTGGCCGCCCGTAGAGATCGTCTTGAGCGACGTAGCGATGCCAGGCCCAATGAATGGAATCGCACTTGCGATAGAACTTCGCCGCCTCTATCCGCAGCTGCCCGTCCTGCTCCACACCGGTTACGCGGAACAGATCGAGGAGGCGTCTGGGAGGGGAATTCGGGTCTTCCAAAAGCCTGTTCAGCCTGAAGTACTCATCGCCGAGTTGAAGTCGTTGCTGAGCCTCGTCAACAGACGGGGAATAGCGGGGGAGCGTCCGAGCGATGAATCGAGACTGAAGGCCGTTCCCGTTGCCAAGCAATCACCGTGAGCCATCGCTTCGTCGAAGCAAGGCCCCTTGTCGCGCGTCGCGCCGGCATCGCCACGCTCAAGACCTCGCCGTTCACTTGCCGCATGGCGGGCCAGAGCCCGTTCCTCAGGCGGGCTGCCTTGCACACGCACGGCGCAAGTTCCACGAACTCTGGGCAAACCACCAAAGTGTCGTCGGGGAGCAGGCGCTCGAATTCTTCCGCAAGCTCTACGACCTCGAACGTGATGCGAAAGAAATGTCCGCCGACGAGGGACGCCGATTTCGCAAGGACCAAGCGGAGCCGATCGCAAACAGGTTCAAACACCGGCTCGAGGCGCAGCGCGGTCGTGTTCCTGACGGCTCGGCCACCGCGAGGGCGATCGACTACAGCCGAGGCCGATGGATCGCGCTGACGCGCTACCTCGATGACGGCAACCTGCCTTACGACAACAACTGGGTCGAGAACAAAATCCGTCCGATTCAAAGATGAACGGGACGATCCGTACGTCTACTTGAAGAACGTCCTGCAGCGGCTGCCGACGCAGCGCGCGAACCGCATTCAGGATTTGCTGCCGCATCGCTGGGATGTTTCGGCGCCTGAAATCTGAGCGACCACATTCACAAGATCGATGTCTCGTCCGCTCTGCCGCTTGCCGCGATCTTGATCGTCGCTGGCTTGGTTGCCTCAATTCGACGGGTCTTCCTCGTCATTGCCGGCACCTGATTCCCAGAGTTCCCAACCCTCGTGAATTACGAAACCGGCGATGATGACGCCGGTAACGAGGTCAATGACGGGGTATCCGCTCATCGCAATGAGTGCACCGGCTATGAGCACACCAATGTTGACCAGGACATCAGCGCGGGTGTCGATCCATGTCGCGCGGAGGTGCGCTTCGGAAGTGTGGCGATACTTGCTCAGCATGCGCAGGACGATGCCGTTGGCAAGGAGCGACAAGCAAGCAAAGGCGCTGATCCAGATGCCATGGGGCTCGTAGCCATGGAACCAGCGATCAGCGACCTCCCCGAAGACACCGATGCCCAGCGCGATCAGCATCGCTCCGTTCCATCGAACGGCTGCGCGCTGTCGCCCTGCGCCGCCACCGATTGCGAAGTACGCAACGGCGTACCCCGACGCGTCAGCCAGCATGTCTAGCGCATCCGCGAGCAGGGCTGCTGATTTCGCAAGGCGCCAGCCGACCAAGCCGACGCAAAACATCAGGACGTTCACCACGAACGCTGCTGCAAGCGTGCGACGGTCCGCGTCATGTTTAGCGGCGGTGGACACGCCAGATTGATCGTCGTTCATGCCTGAGCTTAATCGAACGCAACGATTGCCTCTGGTGGCCGATGGACGTCACTGTTGTGCTGGCGATTGAAGTCGCCCCGGTCACCAACATGGGATCGCCGAACGCTTAAAAAACGCGCCCTGTTCCGTCATGATCAGCTTCGTGCCGCCGTCCGCGGGTTTGAACTCGAACGCGGCCAGCGAGACGGAGATCTTGCGCTCGTCCATGTGCATCTCGCACGCGTAGACGATGCGCGCGCCCGGCACGATGTCGAAGTAGGGTGGCGTCGAAGCGCGTGACCAAGCCGCTGTCCCATCGGTCCTCCAGCCGTTCGCGACCGCCCACGCGGAAATCCATCGTGCGCTCGAGCACGGCGCAGCGGTCGCTCGGCGCGGCGAACCAGTGGCGCTTGCCCTCCACGCTCGCGAACGCGTCGAACACGCGCTGCGGCGTCACGCCAGCGTAGGTGCGTTCGATGGCGAAGATGCCATGGGCGACGTTATGGTTCATCGGGGTTCGCCGTCCGGAAAGCGTTTGAGGTGGTCGCCGAGGCGATCGAGGCGATGCCCCCATTCCTGCCGGCGTTGATCGAACCACTGCGCGGCCTGTGACAGCGCGGCGGGTTCGATGCGGCACGTGCGTACCCGTCCGATCTTCTCGGATCGAAACAGTCCGCAGGCCTCGAGCAGGGCCAGGTGTTGCACGATGGCCGGCAGGGACATGCCGTAGGGCTCGGCGAGTTCGCTGACCGAGGCCTCGCCGTGCGAGAGGCGTTCCACCATGCCGCGCCGCGTCGGATCCGACAGCGCCCGGAAGGTCAGGTCGAGGTCGGAGGGCGCCGCGGGCATCAGCCGTCCTTCAGCGGAAAGTACTGGAAGAAGGGCTCGGCCTCCCGCAGGACGCGCGCCACGCTGGGGCGTGCCTTCAGTCGGGCGAGATACGCGGCAAGCTCGGGTCGGTCGGCCAGCGACACGGCGTAGTCCGCGTAGTACAGCGCCGGCACGGCGGCGCAGTCGGCCAGCGTGAAGTCGTCGCCCTTGGCCCAGGGGCCGGCGATCATCGGGGCGACCAGGTCGTAGCCCGTGCGGATCAGGTTCTTCGCCTTGTCGACGCCGTACGGATCGCGCTGGTCCTGCGGGCGCAGCCGGTCGGCCACCACCTGTTGCAGCGGCCGATGGATGGTGTCGTCGATCAGGCGATCGAGCAGGCGAGTGCGGAGCGCGACGTCCGCGTCGGGCGCCACCAGCATGGCCGCGGTGGGCTCGGTTCGCGCCAGGTACCCCGCGATGATGCTCGACTCGGGGATCGTCCTGCCGCGGGCTTCGTCGCGCAGCACGGGAAGCCTGGCGAGGGGCCAGACGGCCTGGAACGCGGCCGCGGTCGGCCGGGTCGCCGAGGTTGACCACGCGAGGTTCGAAAGACACGTCGGCCTCGTACAAGGCGATCAGCACCTTCCAGCAGATCGACGAGAGCGGGTGGTAGTAGAGGAGCATGGCGTCCGAATTGCTTGAGATAAGCTGCCCGCATGAGCGAGCCATTGAATCCGCCGGCGTGGGACGCGCCGGCCCCGCACGTGCTGGCCGTCGTCGTGGCCGACGCCCACATCGACCTGATGCAGCACGTCAACAACGTGCACTACCTGCAATGGCTGGAAAACGTGGCGTGGGATCACTCCGTGGCGCTGGGCATGCGCCACGAGGACTACACGCGTCTGGGCCACGGCATGGTGGTGCGCCGCCACGAGCTCGACTACGTGGCGCCGGCGCTGCTGGGCGACCGCGTGCTGCTGGCCACCTGGATCGTGGCGCTGGACCGGCTGTCGCTGCATCGGCGCTACCAGTTCGTGCGCGAGTCGGATGGCGCCACGCTGTTTCGCGGCGCCACGCATTTCGTGTGCGTGGAGATCGCCAGCGGCAAGGTGCGACGCATGCTGCCCGAGTTCACCGAGGCCTACACGCGCGGGCTCACGGCTTCGTGAACAGGCCCTTGCCGGTCTCGTGCGAGATCGGCACCGACGTGTGCTCGTGCACCACCTGCCAGCGTCCGCCGCGCTGGCGCGCCACCCAGCTTAGGCGGTTGTCCAGCGAGCGCAGCGCCTTGCCCGAGGCGTCGACCGCGCGGTAGGTGAGGAAGGCAGTGAGCAGGGCCATGTCGCCCGACATCGTCGTCTGCACGTTGGCGGCCTCCACCACCGAGCGCTCGTCGCCCAGGAACTCGAACCAGCCCTTGGCCATGGCGCGCCACGAGGCGAGTTCGTGCGTCCAGTTGCCCCACAGCTCGTAGACCAGCACGTCGTCGGCATAGAGCGACACGAAGGCGTCGACGTCCTTGGCGAGCACTGCGGCCTGGTAGCCGGCGAGCAGTTGGCGGATCGAGTGGTCGGCGTCGGTCACGGCTGTCTCCTGGTGCGCGTAGATCGCAGGATAGTCCACGCGGCACGCCACGAGCGAGGCCCCCTAGGAGTCTGGGCGGCAGAAGCTTTGGAGGCGAATTGAATCGGCTTTAGAGTCGGCGCGATGCTGATTTCGGGAACCGGCGGAGGTCGGG
>JBBQYL010000111.1:0-16398 GCA_038208735.1 Burkholderiales bacterium | reverse complement strand
ACGCCAGCACGCCGTTCCTCTATTTCTGCGACTTCCACGGCGAACTGGCCGACGCCGTCCGCCAGGGCCGGCGCCAGGAGTTCGCTCGTTTCGCTGCGTTCGCCGACGCCGATGCCCGCGCGCGGATCCCCGATCCCAACGACGCCGGCACCTTCGCCGCGTGCGTTCTGAAGCGCGCCGAACGCGACGAGCCCGCGCACGCCGCCCGCCTGGCGGCCACGCGCGCGGTGCTGGAGACGCGCCAGCGCCATCTGGTGCCGCGCCTGCTCCATCGCTGCCTCGGCGGCACTCATGAAGAGGACGCGGGCCTGCTGCAGGCATTGGGTGCTGGGCGACGGCGCGCTGTGGCATCTCGCGCTGAACCTGCGCGACGAGGCCGTGGCGCTGCCGCTGGTGGGCGAGCTCGTGCACGCGCTGCGCGCGACCGACGCGGCCATCGGCGCCCGCGGCGTGCGCGTCAGCGTCGAGGCCGTCGACGGCGGGGCGCGCGCGTGAAGGCTGCCGTGTTCGCGCGCATCCCGCGCGCCACCTACCGGCTGCAATTCCACGCGGGCTTCGACTTCGACGCGGCGCGCGCGATCCTGCCGTACCTGCAACGCCTGGGCGTGAGTCACGTCTACGCCTCGCCGCTGCTGCGCGCGCGGCCCGGCAGCACGCATGGCTACGACGTCACCGACTGCTCGCAGATCAACCCCGAGCTGGGCGGCATGGCCGAGTTCGAGCGCTTCAGCGATGCGTTGCACTCGCACGGACTTCGACTGCTTCTGGTCATCGTGCCCAACCACATGGGCATCGGCGCCGACAACGCGTGGTGGATGGACGTGCTCGCGCATGGCGAGGGTTCGGCGCACGCCCGCTGGTTCGACATCGACTGGGCGCGCGGGCGCCTGGTGTTGCCGACGCTCGGCCGGCGACTGACCGGAGCGCTCGCGGACGGCGAGTTGCACGTCACGTTGGACGACGACGGCGGCTTCTCGTTGCGCTACTTCGATCATCGCTTCGCGCTCGACCCGGCCACGCTGGCGCCGGTGCTTGCGCGTGCCGCGGCGCTTTGCGCGGGCGTGGGACGCGAGGCGCTGTCCGCGTTGGCCGATGCCCATGCCGTGCTGCCGCCCCGAGAGCCGTCCGCCGCCGGGCGGCGCGCAGCGACCGCCGCGGTGTTGCGTGAACGCCTGCGCACGTTGCGCGGCGAGTCGCCCGGCGCGGGCGCTGCGCTGGACGCCGCCTTGGCCGAATTCGACACGCCGGCCCGGCTGGCCGAGCTGCACGACGCCCAGGCGTGGCGACTCACGTCGTGGCGCGACGCGTCGGACGCGGTCAACTACCGGCGCTTCTTCGACGTCAACGAACTGGCCGCGTTGCGCATGGAGGAGGCCGAGGTGTTCGAGGCCACGCACGGGCTCGTGCTGGATCTGGCCGCGGCCGGCCGCATCGATGGCCCGCGCATCGACCACCCCGACGGCCTGCGCGATCCGGCGCGGTATTTCGAGCGGCGGCAGACGGCCTACGCGCGTCGGGTCGGTGCCGCTCCTGCCGGCGGAAGCGTGCTGCCGTTGTACGTGGTGGGCGAGAAGATCGAGGCCGCCGGCGAGGCCTTGCCACGCTGGGCGCTGCACGGCACCACCGGCTATCGGTTCGCCAACGAGGTGAACGGCGTGCTGGTGGATCCGTCCGCGCAGCCCCGCTTCGATCGGCTGTGGCGTCGCTACGGCGCCGGCGAGCGCGACCTCGAGGCGCACGCGCTGCGCGGCAAGCGCGATGCGCTCGCGAGCATCGCGGCGCTGCTGCCGGTCTATCGCACCTACGTCGCGGGCACGGCATCCGAGCAGGACGAGCAACTGG
The DNA here is from genome assembly GCA_038208735.1 of Burkholderiales bacterium. Lineage (GTDB taxonomy): Bacteria > Pseudomonadota > Gammaproteobacteria > Burkholderiales > Burkholderiaceae_C > Scleromatobacter. The sequence continues at coordinate 14,556 of JBBQYL010000111.1, read as the reverse complement.
ACGACCGCACCGTGGCCGAGGCGGCGCGGCAACGGCCACGCCTGGACGCCGAGGTGCTGGCGTTCACGCGCGTGCGGGCCCTCGCGCAACGCTTCCAGCAGTTCACCGCGCCGGTGGCAGCCAAAGGCGTGGAGGACACGGCGTTCTACCGTTATCACCGCTTCGTGCCGCTCGACGAGGTGGGTGGCGAGCCCGGCCGCATGGCGCCTGCTGCTGGCCCGGATGGAGCGGGCGGCCGCGGATTGGCAGACCGACGGCGCGACGCTGCCGGCGCCGGCGGATCGCTACCTGCTGCTGCAGACGGTGCTGGGCGTGCTGCCGGCAGGCGGGGGCGAGGAAGAGGTCGGGCAACTCGTCGAACGGCTGGCCGACTACGCCGTGAAGACCGCGCGCGAGGCCAAGGTGCACACCAGCTGGACCGACTCGGACGCCGGCTACGAAGCCTCGCTGCGCGATTTCGTCGCGCGCATGATGGCCTCCCCGCTGCGCGACGAGTGGCAGCGCGACGCGGACGCGCTGGCGTGGTTCGGCGCCTTCAACAGTATCGCGATGGCCGTGCTCAAGCTCACCGCGCCCGGCGTGCCCGACCTGTACCAGGGCACCGAGCTGATCGACCTGAGCCTCGTCGACCCCGACGACCGCCGTCCCGTCGACTACGCGCGGCGCGCCGCGCTGCTCGACCAGTTGCTTGCGCCGGACGCGCGTGTGGACCTGCACGGGCTGGCGGCGACGCCGCAGGACGGGCGGCTGAAGCTGTGGACGATCGCGCGCCTGCTGGACCACCGCGCGCGTCACGGGGCGCTGCTGCGCGACGGCGCCTACGCGGCGTTGCGCGCGGTGGGTGAGCACGAGCAGCATGTCGTCGCGTTCGAACGCTCGCACGAAGGGCGCACGTTGATCATCGTGGTGGCGCGCTGGTTCGCGCGGTTGCTCGCGGGGCAGCGTCAGCCGCCCGTGGGCGAGGCCGTGTGGGGCGACACGCGCCTGGCGTTGCCGGAAGCCGCCAGCCGCGGCGTGCTTCGCAACGTGCGGACCGGCGAGGTCGCGCTCGTCGAGGACGGCGCGCTCCGGCTGTCGCGCCTGTTCGCCACGCTGCCGTTCGCGGTGCTTGAGGCCGAGAGCGACTGAATCGGCGTGGATTGCCCTCGGTGCGCACCGAAATGCGGCACGATTTGGCGGCCGGACGCTGACCGGGCCTCAACCCCCGCCCCGGCGCGTCGATATCCCATCGAACGGCGCTCCCTTTCCAGGGCGCGGCGTCGCCGTGCGCCGCGGCAAGCTGGATCGGCGATCTCGATGAAGACCTTCTTTCGCCACCTCCGCATCGGACACCGCCTCGTGCTGTGTTTCTCGCTGATCCTCCTGCTGATGATCGCGGGCGCATGGCTGGCCGTCTCCAGCTCGCGCCACTCGCGCGAGGCGCTGCTGCAGTTGGTGGAGCAGTCCAGCGCGCGCCAGGCCGATATCCGCAGCATGCGGGCGATGCTGGAGCGCGAGGATCGCGTGGCGCAGCGCCTGGGCCTCGTGAACTCCATCGAGGAGGCCAGGAGCGACATGCAGGACATCGTGCTGGACGTTACCGCGTACCGCGCCGTGGCGCGGCGCTTCGACGCCAGCGCCGCCTCGGTGGAGGAGAAGACGCAGGTCGAGCAGATCGAAGCGTGGGATCGCTCGCTGGCTCCCGCGTTCGCGGCCGCCCAGGCCAGTGTCGACGGCTACAACCCCGGCATGGCGGCGCGCGCGCTCAACCGCGAGGTGGCGCCCGTGCACGCCGCGTGGCTGCGCTCGCTCGACGAGCTCACGCAGTTGCAGAACCAGCGTATCGCCGCCGAGATCCAGGGCCTCAGCCAGCGCGCCGCGCGCATCGATGCCGTCATCGGCGCGGTGGCCGTGCTCGCCTCGCTGCTGGCGGCCTTCGTGGGCTGGCGACTCACGCTCAGCATCACGCGGCCGCTGCGCCAGGCGGTGGACTTCGCCGCGGCGGTGGGCAGCGGCCAGCTGGACGCGCCGCTTCCGCGCAGCTCCGACGACGAGTGCGGCATGCTGCTGCTGGCCCTGAAGAACATGGCCACGCAGCTGCACCAGGCCAACGACCGCATGCAGCGGCTGGCGATCGAGGACGGCCTCACCGGCGCGTTCAACCGGCGTCATTTCGACGCCGTGCTGCAGGTGGAACACGAGCGCGCGCGCCGCGCCGCGCGCCACGCGGGCGGCGGAACGCCCGACATCGCCGCGCACCTGGCGCTGCTGCTGATCGACGTCGACCACTTCAAGAGTTTCAACGACCGCTTCGGCCATCCCGCGGGCGACGCGTGCCTGCGCGCGGTGGTGGGCGCGGTGCGCGAGGCCGGGCTCCGCCCCGGCGACTTCGTGGCCCGCTACGGCGGCGAGGAATTCGTGGTGGTGCTGCCGGCGTGCGACCTCGACGGCGCGGCCCGCGTGGCCGAGCGCGTGCGGCTGCAGGTGGAGGCGCTGCACACGCGGCCCGACTCGCCCCTGGTGGCGCCGGTCTCGGTCAGCGTGGGCCTGGCGGCCCTGTGCGATGCCCGCGATTCGACGCCGGCCGACCTCTTGCGCGCGGCCGACCAGGCCATGTACGACGCCAAGCACGGCGGTCGCAACCAGGTGCGCCAGCGCGCGCTGGAGTGCTGTGCGACGGAACCGGTCGCGCCCTGACTATTCGTCGCTGGGCTCGCGCAGCACGTCGAACAGGTGCCCCATGCGGTGCGCCTTGGTGTCGAGGTAGGCGCCGTTCTTGCGATTGCGTCCCACCTGCAGCGGCACCCGCTCGCTGATGACGATGCCGTGCGCCTCGAGGCTGGCGATCTTGGTGGGGTTGTTGGTCATCAGCCGCACGTCCGCGGCTCCCAGTTCGCGCAGCATGGCCGCGGCGATGCCGTAGTCGCGCGCATCCGCCGGCAGGCCCAGCAGGCGGTTGGCGTCCAGCGTGTCGGCGCCTTGCTCCTGCAGCGCGTAGGCGCGGATCTTGTTCAGCAGGCCGATGCCGCGGCCTTCCTGGCGCAGGTACAGCACGATGCCGCGGCCTTCCTTGGCGATGGCCTGCAGCGCGCCGCGCAGTTGCGGGCCGCAGTCGCAGTGGCAGCTGCCGAACGCGTCGCCGGTGAGGCACTCGGAATGCATGCGCGTGAGCACCGGCGGCGGCGAGGAGACGTCGCCCAGGCACAACGCCGCGTGTTCGAGTCCCGTGGCCAGGTCCTTGAACCCGTGCAGTTGGAAGTCGCCGTAGGCGGTGTTGAGCAGGCAGGAAGCGCGTTCGAGGGAGAAGGACATGCGAGCCTGGAGTTGAGCCGCGATTTTAGTTCGCCCGGGAAAGTCCCCTCGGGCACGCGGTTCCCGCCAACCCTTTTGGGGGGAACACAAACCCGTCGTCCGAGCCCAGAATCGCGGGATCGGGCCCGATTCGAGGCTCCCGGAGGGTGGCGCATCGCGCCACGACACGATGACGCTGCCGAATCGCAAGATCCTGCTGGTCGATGACCACCCGCTCTATCACGAGGGCCTGGCCAGCGCGCTGCGGCATGCCGGCGGCGGCCTGGCCCTGGTCAGCGCCGAGACGGTGGAGGACGGCCTGGCCCGCGCAACCGCCGACGCCGACATCGAGCTCGTGCTGCTGGACCTGGTGTTGCCCAACTCCAGCGGCCTCGAGGCCATCACCCGCTTCGGCGCGGCGCTGCCGCTGCTGCCGCGCGTGCTGGTGTCGGGCCGTCTCGATGCGGGCATCATCGAGACGGCGCGCCGCCGCGGCGCCTCGGGCTTCATCGCCAAGTCGTGGCCGCTGGCGCGCATCGTGGCCAGCATCGAGACCGTTCTCGCTGGCGGCGTCGATTTCAGCATGCTGGTGGCGCTGCGCTCGGTCGAGCAGGCGCCGGCCGAGCTCTCGCAGCGCCAGTGCGCCGTGCTCGACATGCTGGCGCGCGGCAAGTCCAACAAGGAGATGGCGCGCAGCCTGCAGATCGCCGAGCGCACCGTACGCGCGCACCTCACGGGCCTGTTCCACGCGCTGGGCGCGTCGTCGCGCGTGCAGGCGCTGCTGCAGGCGCAGCGCAGGGGGCTGATCGAGTCGGCGGACTTCGTGGCCGATCTCGACGGGCAATCGGCGTGAGCGCCGTCGTCGCGGCCTTGCCCGTGGCTGCGGCGCCCGTGCCCGACGCGGCGAACGACGCGCTCGAACGCGAGATCGACCTGGCCTGCGTGCGCACGCTGTTCCGCCAGATCCCCAACTCGTTCGTGGCCGCGATGGTGGTGACGGCCTACATGGCGGCCACGCTGCACGGCAAGGTGCCGGCCGCGTGGCTCGGTGGCTGGCTGGGCCTGCAGGCGGTGGCGCAGGGGCATCGTGGCTGGGTGTACTTCGCATATCGCCGCGCCGCGGTGGACGTCGACAACGCACGCCGGTGGGCGCGCCGCTACGCTGCCTACATGGCGTTCGCCGGCGCGGTGTGGGCCGTGGCCGCGGCGCTGTTCCTGGACGACCGCCAGCCGCTGGCCATCGCGTTCACGTTGTGCGGGCTGTACGGCATCACGGGCGGCTCGGTATCCGGCAACGCGTATTTCCGGCCCGCGGTGCTGTGGTTCATCTGGCCCGTGTTCATCACGGTGCTGGTGCGGCTGGCGGCGGAAGGGCGCGGCGACTTCCTCGCGCTGGGCCTCGCCTCGGCGGCCTATGCCGGCATCCTCACGCTGTTCTGCCGCGTGCAGGGTGCGAGCATCCGCGAATCGCTGCGCGTGCGCTTCGAGAACCGCGAGCTGCTGGTGAAGCTGGCCGCGCAGACCGCTGCTGCGGAGTCGGCGCGGGCGCAGGCCGAGCAGGCCAACCTGGCCAAGAGCCAGTTTCTCGCGGCCGCCAGCCACGACCTGCGCCAGCCGCTGCACGCGCTGGGCCTGTTCTCGGCCTCGTTGCACGGGCTGGTGCTGGACGAGCGAGCGCAGCAGGCCGTTGCCAGCATCCAGACCAACATCGACGCGCTGGAGGACCTGTTCAACGTGATCCTCGACGTGTCCAGGCTCGACGCCGGCGTGGTGGAGGCCCGGCTGGCGCCCCAGCCCCTGCAGCCGTTGCTGGACAAGGTGGTGCGCCAGTTGCAGCCGCTGGCGGATGCCAAGGGGCTGGCGCTGGCCGCCGTGCCCACCGAGGCTTGGGCTCTCACCGACCTGACGCTGCTGCAGCGCGTGCTGGGCAACCTGGTGAGCAACGCGTTGCGCTACACCGAGCGCGGCGGCGTGCTGTTGGCGGTGCGCCGCGACGTCGACGACGCCGGCGAGCTCGGCTGGCGCATCGAGTGCCGCGACAGCGGCGTGGGCATCGCCGTGGCCGACCAGTCGCGCGTGTTCGACGAGTTCGTGCAGCTGCACAACCCGCAGCGCGATCGCCGCCAGGGCCTCGGCCTGGGGCTGGCCATCGCGCGTCGCATCGGACGCCTGGTGGGCGGCGAGCTGGGCCTGCGCTCACGGCCCGGCGCCGGCTCGGTGTTCCGCCTGCGCGTGCCCGCCGTGCACGCGCGGGCGCTCGAGGCGCAGCCGGTACCCGCGCCCCCGCTCGCGGGCGACGACCTGCTCCAGGGCCGCGTGGTGCTGGTGATCGACGACGAGGCGTCCATCCGCGAGGGCGTGGCCATGCTGCTGGAGCAGTGGGGCTGCGTGGTGCACGCAGCGGCCGATGCCGACGCGGCGCTGGCGCTGTCTCCGCGCCTGCCCGTGCTCGACCTGGTGCTGGCCGACCTGCGGTTGCCCGGCTCGCGCGACGGCATCGGCGCCGTGGCCGCGTTGCGGGCCCTGCGCGGCGCGCCGGTGCTGGCCTGCCTGGTCACCGGCGAGTCGCACGCGGCCTCGCTGCAGGCGGCGCGCGACAGCGGGCTCACGCTGCTGCACAAGCCGGTGCGCGCGGCGCAGCTGCGGGCTGCTTTCAACCAACTGGTGGCCCAGTCGCTCGAATAGTGGCGTCAGGTCAAGGCGTGACCCCTGGCCGTTGGCTGCGTCAGGTCAAGGCCTGACCCGGAAGATCGGCGGCTGGATATGCGACAGTAGTGGCCTCGAATTCCGTTCCCCCTGCGCGACCGCACCACGCGCGAACGATCCGCACATGCCCCACACCGAACTCATCGCCGACATCTTCGCGGCGTTCTCCGCCGAAGGCACCGCCTTCCCGACCATGACGCTGCGCGGCGGCGACGCGCTCGACGTCGACAAGCCGGTGCCGCCGTTCGACGTCCTGGTCGACGCGGTTTCCGACGAAACCCTCGAAGCGCACCCTTGGGGCAGCGGCTACCTCGACGCCACGTCGTGGCGCCACTACCTGCCGTTCATGATGGAGTACGCGCTGCGCCACATCAGCGAGCGCAGCGACGTCACCGACGCGCTGCTCACGTCGTTCCGACCGCCCGATCGCGACCCGCCGCGCCTGGGCTCGCTCAGCAAGCCGCAGGAGACCGCGGTGCTGCGCTTTCTCGACGTGATGGCCTACAGCGAGTCCTCCGCCAGCACGGACCTGGCGGCCCTGGTGTTGTCGGAGTGGTGGACGCCCGGGGCGATTCCGAAGGGCGTGGACGAGTGAGGCCGGAAGGGCGCGGGCGGTGCCGGGTCTTGAGCGTGCTCGACCTTACGGGGTCAGATAGAAATCCATGGGGATGAGTTCGACGGCCCATCCGCCTTCCTCGCCCAGCGTGGCAGCCGGGTGCATGGAGGCGATGCGCAATGCCTCGTCGCGGCTGTCAGCGTCGATGATGAACAGGCCGCCGACCACTTCCTTCGACTCGGTATACGGCCCATCGATGATCTCCGTCTTGCCGCTGCGCGGGCGAAGCGTCCTCCAGTCGGCCAGGTCACCCAGGGACGCGGAGACCAGAACCTTGCCGGTCGCGCGCATCTTCTCGTCCAACGGGGGACATTGGCTCACCAAGTTCTTGACGTCGCCGGGCGCCATCGCGGCGAATCTTTCGGGCGTGAAGTAGGCGAGTCCAAGGTATTTCATGGGAAGTCCTTTGATGAGGTGATGCACCGACGACGAACGAGAAGATCGGAAATCGACAAGGTCAGCCAAGAGTGTGCAGCAGGTGCCGGCCGGCCAGCCTGGCTGCTTTGACGACCCGCGGCTTCGAGCCCTGGCGCCCAAGGGCGCAAGGTCGCTCGGACAAAGCCGCTCGTTCCCCGTGCGGAGCGACTGGGACGAGGTTCGATCAAGCGCAAGTCGACTGTGGACATGCTGGCTGTCGACGGTCTTGTGTCGGCCATGACCTGTCAGTCGCGAGAGTATGGTTTGGGGCTACCCAACTTTTGCGCACAATCGAGAGCGACATGAGCGAACTGCGATTCGAGGTATACGGACGGCGCATTGCCGTGCAGTCGACTGAGACTGGCCGCAAGTGCTTCCTCTTAGGTGAGGAAGGAAAGCGGCGTGCCGCGCCGGACATCGCCGTTCCAGACTTTGTGCTTGACGACGAGTTGCTACAGTACCTGGCGGATCTACTGCACGAATGCGCAACGCCGGCGAACGGAACGCCGAAGCGTCTGTACCAGTCTCGACTGCCGACCGGGACTTCAAAAACCGGCCAGAAACGGGCATTGACGACCGTCTGCTCGGAGGCCACAAAATGCGCGTGGCATGCCAGCTGGGCAATGACGTCGCGGGTTGCAGGGAACGTCGAAAGGTGTCCATATGCCAGCGCTGACTTACTACCTTCTGATTGCAGCCATGCTGGTTCTCGCGCTGCTCGTCGCTAATGCAATCCTCTATCGACATTGCTTCGGTACGTTCCTTCGACTAGAGAAGCGCCCAGGTCAGCGTCAACCTCTACCCCACTCGGAACTCTGGCTGAGCTCATTCATGGTGCTCGGTTTCCTCGCCGGCCTTGCCGCCCCGGTGCTCGCACCAGCGGGTTCGTTCGCTCAATGGCTGTCCCGGCCGTATTCGCACATGGCTTACTACGCTTGGTGCTTCCTCGCCCCGATCATCGTGAGCGCCGCGGTTTCGGCTATCACGCTTTTCCAGAAGCATCGAAAGCCTGTTCAATGAGGTGCCGGATGCCTGAACTCGGCCAGGAGCAGCCTTTCGCGACCGTCTGCATTCGAGCGGTGTGGAATGGACCAGCGATATATCTTGAGCCCGATTGAGCGGCCTTTGCAGGCAGGAGTACGTTGATCACCCTAGCTGCGGTGGCGCTGTACACCCCCCGTTCGGGTGGGCGCGGCAGCAGTGGTGGCTGTGACATACTTTTCATGTCCGCCGTTGGCAACGATGCGCAATGGCACCTCGACCTCACGAACTGGAGCAGGCATGGCCAAGGAAGTCCCGAAGGGCAGCGTGGAAGCGCTCGCGACGCCCGCGGACGAGTTACACCAGCAAACGATCATTGCAAATCTGCTGATGGGCGACGACAAGACCGTCAACAGCTACAAGGTGCGCAATGACCGGGCGCTGAGCAAGGCAAAATCGCTTGTCTGCTACAAGAACGGCATCACCAGGCAGCGCGTCTCTGTCAAGCGGTTGCAAGCTGATGCGCTAGCGAAGGGCAGCCACAGTCAAGCGCTGTCCGGCAACATCCAGCTCGCGCGCGGCGAACTACAGCCAGACACCACAGATGCCCACCACGTCGTCGCGCGCCGCCATCGGCTCGCCGCGGTTGCTCGCGCCTACCTATTTCGATGGAAGATCGGCATCGACGACGCGGACAACGGCGTGTTCCTGCCCAAGAAGCTTGGCTCGAACGTGCCCGGCCTTGAGAATGCGGTGCCGCATGGGCCGCTCCACAGCGGGCCCTATCATTTCGAGGTGACTGATCGGCTGCGCTCGCGTGCGGGCGAGCCCGCTTCCGCGGCACGCGAGGAGCTGCGCGCGATGCGCACTGAAATGATCGCTGGCGTTTTTCCTTACATGAAAAGCTGACATGGCAATCTGGCAACTCCGAACCGCTACAGCGGACAAGTTCGCTCCGCTCGCACCGAGCGAGGCGCAGGCGATGGCCGGCACTTTCGAGGCCCGCGGAAAGCGTCTGCAGTGGAAGAGCAAGCCCAAGGTCGACGTCTTTCAGGAGTCGAAGAAGAAAGCTAAGCTGCCTCGCGCAGATGTGAGCCTGCTGATGTCTGGCGCTCTCGTGCTCGACCAGAAAGCGCGCGATGCGCTCGGGCCTTTCCTGGAGCAATTTGGGCAGTTGCTGGAACTCGACGTCGCCGGCTCCATCGAGTACTTTTACAACGTGACCAATCTGGTCGACTGCATTGATCCGGATCGCTCTGAGAAGCGCTCAACTGGTGCAATTGTCAAGGAAGCCTTCCGAGATGATGCCGAGCCACCCACTCCCGCGGTGTTCAAGGATCTGCGCACCGCCGGCACGCGTCTCTACGTGAATTCGGCGGGCAAAGATCTGCTCGAGAGCCTGGTAGCCGGCGCCGGTATCACCGGGCTTGAATTCACGGAGCCGGGCGGCCGCTGACTGCACCCGCTGCTCCGCAGGATGGACAAGTTCTCAGCCGTTTTCGGGCGACGGGTCAACATCTAGCGGCAATTCGGGCGAAGCTCGAAATAGTCGGCGACAGACTCTTGTCGGCCACAACCTGCCGTTCACGAACGACAGCTTCAGAGCAGGGTGCAGCGCACCGATGCCGGTCTTCTCAGCACGAAATCTTTATGGCGAGCCACATCTTGATTCGCAGATTCGCAGCGCTCGTCGCGCTGGCAGTACCGATGACAGCGGCGGCTCAGACGCTCTGTACGAAGGGTGAAACCGACTACTTCTCCTGCAAGGTCGCAGGGCATCAACTCGTTTCGGTGTGCGGGATGATTCACGATGATCCGGTCGCCGGAGACTGGCTCCAATATCGCAGTGGCATCCCCCGGCGGCTCCAGATGGTGTGGCCGCCGGAGCGAAAGGGCTCGCTCGAGAAATTCGAGGGAAATGTTTTTGGCCGATACTCGGTCAGCGACCTTCGCTTTCAGGTCGGTGACGCATCTTACGGAATATCTCTCTCGCGCGGAGGCGAGGACAACGGTGCCGGCGGTCGTACTCATCGCGATGGGGGAGTGTCTGTTGCGAGAGCCGGCAAGCCCAACGTGCACCACGCGTGCGTAGATCCGGACATCGCGCGCTACGGGCGATCGTTCGAGGATCTGAACGCCCTGCTGTTTAGTCGGCGCGGCGCGCCGGGCTTGCGTTAGCACAAGCGCGCATTGCGCAGCGGAATCGCATGCTTCCCGGCCTGCTCAAAGTCGAACGACCGCTTTCGCGAATTGATTTCAGTACGGCGAATGTCGCCGATGGGTCAAGCCCTTCCAGACCGTGGCCCGTTCGCAGGGGCGGATCCCTGGCTGCTCTGACCGTCGACGCCGACCGGCAGCGGTATGCTCGTGAGACGCCGTACGATGCCGACCTGCGAAGGCGTGCTGCCGGCCATTAGCGGTCTTGCAGTGGCGACCGGATTCGGCGCGCCGAATCCGGTCGCACGGCTGCTTTGGCACGATCGTTGTCAGCAACCACTTCAAAGAGGGGATAGTCACACCATCGCATCGAATTTGGCGGTGGCGAGTCCATAAAATGCGCGGGCCGGGCTGCTTCGCCGGTGCGATGGGAGCATAAGTTTGGATCTGTTTACCGAGGTGTATGAGAAGACCCGCGGGCTGCTGCAGACGCCGCAGTTGCATGCCGACTGGGCGGACATCGAAGCCGCGCTCAAAGGGCTCGTTCAACCGGGCGGGCCGAGCGTGTCCAAGGCCGCGGCGCTCGATAACTTGCGCAAGCGCCTGCGTGAGGCGGGCAAGAAGGGCAGCGTCGCCTCTGTAGCGGAAGCCAGCGAGATCTGCCGTGCCAGCGTGACGACGAAGCCAGGCTTCCAGGACCGCGCCGCGCTCATCAAGCAGATGAAGCACTTCTATCTGACGATGAAGAAGGGCAACCAGAGCATCTGGGTCGTCGACCAGCCCCAGAGCTACGGCGAGTGGGACTACGCGCTGTTCAACGGCAAACCCGCTGTCGATCTGCCGCCGCTGCTGCTGGCCTAGGGCCCGGAAGTGTTCGGGCCAGCGAATCGCAAAATGATGTCGGATGCGCTGCAACTCGCTCGCAAATGGAGCGCCGACACCCAGGTCAAGCTGGGCCGCAACGGCGCGTCGACCACGGCCGCGATTCGACGCTGGTTTCACCAGGACGGCGCCAGCGACGCCGACGTGGCTGCGACCCGGGCAGCGCTCACGGAAGGCTTCAAGAAAATCACCGCGGCATGTAATTCGGGGAAGATCATCTTCTCTGACCGCCCCACCAAGCGCGTGAGCGGTACCTATGACACGACCTACGCGTCAGTGAATTCGGGTGACGCGATGCCCATCGTTTACCTGTACGAATTGTTTCTTGCGACCGGAAGGCGCGATCGCTTCGGACGCATCCCTAAACTGTGGCTTTGCGCGCTCACAATCGTGCACGAGCTGAGCCACAAGCTCGTGGGGACGAGGGACGTCCGCTACGACGATCAAGGTTTGAAGCCCAGCCCTGCGTTCCCGCATGACAAGGCGGTAGTCAACGCCGACAGTTGGGCGTACTTCTGCGGCGACGTCCTCGGCGCGGTGCCGCGGCAAGCCGTCGCGAGCGCATTGTCTTGACCCGCCACCTTGCTTCCGCGCTGGCACTCGCTGCCGCTGCAGGTCCGATGTTCGGAGCCTGCACCCCAATTACCTCGATGGCCGCCACGGCGGCCGAATCGTCGCCGGAGAAGTCCATGGAATCCGCAAAGCGCCGCGCCCCTGTTGTCAAGCCCGTCGTCGTGCAGAGCGTCCGCTACGAGCCGCTGCGCCGCCCCGACGAGCACGGCTTCGCGCAGAGCGGTGGAGTGCTCGCCGCGATCGACGACAAGACCGGCAAGTACCTCTGGGGCGTGCAACTCTACGCGACCGCATTTGAAGCGGCGGAAGAGCGTGATGTCCAGGAGGTCTACATCAAGGAGCTCTCGTACGACAAGGCTCGGCACGCGATCCTTGCGACTGACGAGCGCAAGCGGGTTTGGTCGGTCGATATCGCGACACACTCCGTCACGACGGCGCAGTAGCCGCATCTACCCCTTGCCCGACTCGTTGCGAAGGGAACGAGGCTTGGTCACCGCTTTCCGCGACCGACTGCTTCTGGGCGTCGAATTTCGAGAAGCGGAGGACTTGGGTCGGGAGCGGAAGTCCACCCGCTTAGGCGTCGAACGTCCGGCTTCGGGCGACCAGTTCGCGGCCCTGGATGTCGGCTGTGGGTCGAGAGCTGACTTTCGCTGCCCATCGATTCGAACGTTAAGTTTCGGGCAACGAATTCGGCGAGGCCCACGACAGCTGCGGGTCGTTCCCAGTCTGTCGGTTTCCTCCAGTCCACCAGCGTCAGGCTCCCTTCTGATTCGCGGCCGGCACCTCCGCTTTCGACGACGTGTCGGCGCGATCCGCAAAGGGGCCAGCCCCTTCGGCCTCCGTCCAGTTGCCGTCCAGCGCCTTGTACAACGCCACGAGATCCGTCGACGCCGCCACGTTGCTCTGCAACGCCTGCTGCTCGGCCTGGTGCAGAGTGCGCTGAGTATCCAGCACCTCGATCATCGACACGAAGCCGTTCTTGTAGCGCGAGCGCATCAGCAGGTCGCTGCGGCGCGCGTCGGCCAGGGCGCGGGACAGCGCGGCGGCGTGGCGCTGTTCGTCGGCGTAGGCCACGAGTGCGTTGTCTGCATCGTGGTACGCCGACAGCACGGTGCTGCGCCAGTTCAACGCGGCCTCCTTCATCTGGACGTCGGCCGTGCGGATCTGCGCCTTCAGCTTGCCGCCCTCGAAGATCGGGATCGACACCTGCGCGCCGCCGATCCAGAAGCGCGATGCCCAGTCGGTGAGGCTGTCCGCGTGGATGGACTGCAGCCCGCCCACGCCGCCCAGGGTGATCGACGGAAACAGCTGCACCTTGGCCTGGCCCACCTTGGCGGTGGCGGCGTGCAGGTCGGCCTCGCTCTTGAGGATGTCGGGCCGGCGGCGCAGCAGGTCGCCGGGCAGGCCCACCGGCACCTCGGGCGGCAGCGCCACGTCGGCCTGCGGCAGCGGGCCCAGCCGATCCACCAGTGCGCCCGGCGGCAGCGCCAGCAGCAGCGCGAGGCGGTTCATGCCCTGCGCGACGTTCTGGTCGATGGGCGGCAGCTGCGCCTCGGTGTTGGACAGTTGCGCCTGCTGCTGCACGGCGTCGGCCTGCGCGGAGAAGCCGTTGAGCGAGCGCGAGTCGGCCAGCCTGGACAGCGCGCGCTGGTCGTCGATGTCGGCCAGCACGATGGCGCGCTGGCGTTGCGCGCCGCGCAGCTCGGCGGCTTGCCATCGTCGTCCTTCTTGTCGCCATCCTTCTTGTCGGCGTTCTTGTCATCGTCCTTCCTGTCGCCGGACTTGTCCTTCTTTTCTCCCTTGTCCTTGCTGCCCTCGTGCACCTTGTCGGCGGCCTCGAAGCCATCGCCGAAGCCGGTGCGGTAGCCGGAGCGGAAGGCGGACTGGCGGGCGCCTTCCTCGGCGTCTTCGGGCAGGAGTTCGGGCATGCGTGCTTCCTCGTTCAACGCAGGGATTCGGACAGGCGGCACGGTTCGCCGCGTGGATGGTCGACCGTCCGGACTTTGTTGTCCACCACGATCAGCGGATCGTGCGGCAGGACTTGCCAAGGTTCGAGGGGGACGGACATCGCAGGCTCCGGTTCGGTTGCGCTTTGTGGCGCAAGGGAATGACGGGCTCCGACGTTGTGCTGCCGGGCTCCGAAGACCCGACCGTCGGCAAGTGTCATGCCAGTGTGAGGCGACGGCGCGCGGCGTTGGCGTGGGCTGAGACAATCGCGCCATGACGATCCTCTACGGCATTCCAAACTGCGACACCGTCAAGCGCGCCCGAGAATGGCTGACCAGCCACGGCGTCGTCTTCGAGTTCCACGACTTCAAGAAGGCCGGCGTCCCCGCCGACCGCCTCGCCGCCTGGGTGGCCGCCGCCGGCTGGGAGCGCGTGCTCAACCGCAAGGGCACCACCTGGCGCAAGCTCGATCCGGCGATTCAAGCCTCGGTGGCGGACGCGGCGTCCGCGCAGGCGGTGATGCGTGACCAGGCCAGCGTCATCAAGCGGCCGGTGGTGGAGTGGGACGACGGGCGCATCACCGTGGGGTTCGACGAGGCGGCCTGGGCTTCGCGCGGCTAGCGGCAGCCGCTACGCGAGCGCGCCAGATCGATTGCAATCGCCACGGTCGATCCGTGGAGTCGATGGATCCGGCCTTACCTCGCCATTGATGCGATGCCGACCGCGGCGATCGCGAGCAGCGCCAGCGGGGTCGCGCGCGAAATGCTCCGGTGCACGTACTGCCGTCCATGGGCCTTCGCGATGCGACTGCTTTGGGCGTGCGCTCCCAGGAGGTACCAAACCAGGGTGTAAGGCGCAACGAAGCCGCTAGGAGTCTGGGCGGCAGAAGGTAAATTCTTGTCATCGGCCGAGGGGGTCGGTCCGTTGTAGGTAGATGGCCGCCAATTACCTCCCGTACGAACCGCATCAAATGCTGCTACTTCCCGCAGCGTTGCAGGAATGGCTGC
>JBBQYL010000110.1:0-16586 GCA_038208735.1 Burkholderiales bacterium | reverse complement strand
CAGCTGCTGCGCGACTGCCGCGTGGTGGCGATGCCGTCGCGCGACGAGACCTTCGGCATGACGCTGGCCGAGGCCAACGCCGCCGCGCGCGTGGCCGTCGTGTGGGATCGCGCGCCGATGAACGAGGTGGCCGCGCCGGGTTGCCCGCGCGTGCCGCCCTACGACGTCGACGCCTACGCCGCGGCGCTGTCGACGCTGCTGGCCGCCTCCGACGCCGAGCTCGACGCGCGCGGCGACGCGGCGCGCGCCTGGGCCCGCCAGTACGACTGGGACATCGTGGCCGCCGCGCAGGAAGCCTTCTACCTCGACGTGGCGGAGCGCTTCGCCGCGACCCGCCGCGCCGCCAAGCGATGACCGAGACCTTGCCTTTGCCCTTTGCCGCCCCCGCGCCGCCGCACGTGAGCACCGAGACGCTGACGTGGGCGCAGACGCGCGCGCTGATCCGCTCCGACCTGTCGCGCATCGTGTCGCACAACGAGGAGGCGGCGTCGTTCATGCGGCGCGTCTACTACTTCCTGCTGCCCGGCATGCAGGCGCTGTTCTGGTTCCGCCTGTCGCGCCACCTGTACCTGCGCGGCTGGCAGAAGACGGCGCGCTTCGTGAGCCTGTTCGCGCTGTACCTCACGCGCGCCGAGATCCCGCCCACCACGTCGATCGGGCCGTCCGCGCTCATCGCGCACGCCACCGGCGTCAACGTGTTCGGCCGCGTTGGCGCGCGCGTCACCATCCAGGGCGGCGGCGGCTGTGGCGGCGGCTTCGGTACCGACGACATCGGCGGCGGCCCCGGCTATCCGGTGGTGGGCGACGACGTCGTCTTCGCGTTCGGCGCCAAGGTGCTCGGACCGGTGCGCATCGGCGACGGCGTGCACGTGGGCCCGTGCGCATTGGTCACCAGCGACGTGCCCGATCGCTCGCTCGTGCTGTGGCCCAAGCCGCGCATCATCGTGGGCGTCGCGGCGCCGCCGGCGGTCAAGCCATGAACGACATCGACGTCAGCATCATTGTCGTCAACTGGAACGTGCGCGAGCTGCTGCGCGAGTGCCTGCGCTCCACGCTGGCCGACGGCGGCATCCCGCCCGGGCGACTCGAGCTGATCGTGGTGGACAACGATTCGCGCGACGGCAGCGTGGAGATGGTGCGCGCCGAGTTCCCGCAGCTGCCGCTGATCGCCAACACCGACAACGTCGGCTTCGGCCGCGCCAACAACCAGGCGCTGCCGCTGTGCCACGGCCGGTACGTGCTGCTGCTCAATCCCGACACGCGCGTGCTGCCCGGCGCCCTGGCGGCACTCGTGCGCCACATGGACGAGACGCCGGACGCGGCCGTGATGGGCTGCCGCCTGCTCAACGCCGACCTGAGCCTGCAGCGCTGGACCGGCGGCGCGTATCCGCGCCTGGCCAACGTGGTCAACCACTACTTCTTCGTCGACCGGCTGTTGCCTCCCCGCTGGCGGCCGATGCCGCTGTACCTCGACCGCGACGTGGCCCACGACATCGACGTGGACTGGGTCTCGGGTGCCGTGATGATCCTGCGCGCCAGCGCGCTCGGCGGCCAGTTGTTCAACCCGCACTACTTCATGTACGGCGAGGACATGGAGCTGTGCCATCGCCTGAAGATGGCCGGCGGCCGCGTGGTCTACACGCCGGCGGCCTCCATCGTGCACTACCAGGGCGAGAGCATGAAGCAGCAGGAGGCCAGCGTGATGCTGTCCTCGCTGAAGGGCCCGCGCCAGTTCTACCGCCACATGCGCGGCGACAGGGGCGTGCTGCTGTACGACCTGGTGACGGTGGCCGGGTTCGCGCTGCGCGCGGCGCTCTATGGTCTCGGCGCGCTGCTGCGCGGCGGCGACGCCCGTTTGGCGGCCAAGGCGCGCTCGAGTCGCGACCTGATGGGGCGGGCCTGGCGGATCACGCGAAGCTGAAGAAGGACTACGCGGACAGCCGGCCGCCGGCTTGGAGCCGATCGATCCACATCCTGACGAGTTCCAGGCCCTCCGGCGGCGCCTGCCAGGTGCCCCCGCACAGGATCGCGGAGCCCTGGACGACGGTGTAGTTCGTCTTGATCGCGCCCTTGACCGGCGTGGTCGCGCCAGCGTCGTCGGGCGGCGGCACGTCCATCTCGAAGTCGACGACGGTACGAGCCGGAATGTCCTCGGCGCTCATCAGTCCCACGCCGCCTTCCGAGACGTTGCGAACCTTGAGCTCGAGAACGCGCCCGTCGGGCAAGCGCATGCGGGCCGGCCAGCTGACTTCGACGCGTAGCTTCGAGCGCGAATCGGGCGCATCGGTGGCGACGCCGCCCGACTCGAGCGTCAGCGCGATTTCGGCCGCCAGCGCGGCGGCTTCGGCTTCCGCGGCTTCAGTGCCTGACTGCGCTGCCTCCGGCAGCGGCTCGAGGTCGAACAGGGCGGCAATGTCGTCGGGTGGCGTGGTCACCCACCCATCCTAGCGCGAATGCAGGCCTGCCCGACGGTGACGCTTCCAGCCTGCTTCAGCCGCCCTTGCCGACCGTGCCGTTGCTCATCGGGCCATCGGCCTTGGCGCCACTCGCCGCGGTAGAAGATGCGCGCGCTCGCTTGGCATGCGTGTGGGTGGCCTTCTTCGAATGGCCCGTCGACATGGCCGAGCTGGACGATCCGTCCGGCCCGCTGACGCCTGCATCGCCGGGGCCGCCTTCGGCGTGGGCGATCCCTATCGCGCCCAGAATTGCGAACAGCGCCGTGGTGCTTCGAATTACGTTGTGCATGGTCATCCTTGGTGGGTGTCGGGCCGCGTGACGCGGACTGTCCACACACCAGCAAGGCGGGTGCCCCGTGGAGCATGCGTCGGCGAAACGTCCGGCGACGGGCAAGGTCAGTCGCTGGGTCATGGGACGTTGCAGGGTCATGTGGCGTTGCTGGGTCATGGGACGTTGCAGGGTCATGGGACGTTGCAGGGTCATGGGAGGTCGCTGGATCAGTCACGACTCACCGGGCAAGTCTCTTTTGTTCGTGTCCCCCGCCGGCCTGCGGCGCGGCTCCTCCTTGACCTCACAAAAGAGACTCGCCCGGTTCGCCGTTCCACGCCCGGCGTGCCTGCAGACAACATTCGCTGCGGAAGAAGTCCGCGAACTTGATTGATGGTCTTGGCTTCGTCGGGCCATCGAGGCCGCGACGAAGCCCGCGGCCGGCTCATTCACGCGCGGCCGGGCCTGACGCGAATCGCGGATCGGGATGCGGGCGCTGCCTTTTCGTGATGGACGACCGGCACCACCCCGTCATCCTGCGCGCAGTCGCAGGATCCACCCAGGGAACACCGTCGTTCGCCAGCATGGATCCTGCGACTGCGCGCAGGATGACACATTGGCGGGGTGATGAAACCGTTGGTGCGGGGATGACCCAGTTGGCGCGGTGATGACGCCGTTGGTGCGGTGATGCGCCGTTGGCGCGGCGATGACGCCTTTGCCGAGATGACGCCCCCCCCCTTCGTCGGTCACGAGAAGGAGCGCTGGAGCCGCGACGCGAAGTTCGCGTCAGACCCGTTGGCACGTGAGCCGGCTGGCCGCGGGCTTCGTCGCGGCCTCGACGGCCCGACGAAGCCAAGACCAACAATCAAGTTCGCGGACTTCTTCCCCAGCGAATGTTGTCCGCTGGCACACCGGGCGTGGAACGACGACCCGGGCGAGTCTGTTTTGTGAGGTCAAGGAGGAGCCGCGCCGCAGGCCGGCGGGGGACACGAACAAAAGAGACTTGCCCGGTGAGTCGTGACTGATCCCGCGACATCCCGCGACATCCCGCAAACCGACACCCCGCATGGACGACGGGAGCGCCTCAGCGGCGCACGCCGCCGTCGCCCGTCAGCATCGACAGCTCGACGAAGTGCGACGCCGCGTGCTCGCGTCCCATGTTCAGGTTGAAGCCGTCGAAGTCGACGTGCTGCAGCGATTCGAGGCCGACGGCCAGGCCCTCGCGGGTGTTGGCGTGGCCGCGGCGCAGGCCTTCGACGAAGATGCGGGCGTCGATGTAGCCCTCGAGGCTGGAGTAGTTCGCCGTCGCGTCGCCGGCGGCCTTCACCGCGTCGAGGTAGTCGCGCACGATGGGCACCGCGGGCGAGAACGGGTAGGGCATCACCTGGCTGACGACGACGCCCAGGGCCTCGTTCTTCAGCTCGTCGGACAGCGCCTTCGTGCCGACGAACGACACGTTGAAGAACTGGCCGCCGTAGCCGGCCTTGCGGGCTTGGCGCACGAACTCGGCGCAGGCCTTGTACGAGCCGATCTGCACCACGGCGTCGGGTTGCGCGGCGGTGATCGTCTTGACCGATTCGTCCACCTTGACGGTGTTGCGCTCGAAGGTGCCCACGGCCACGGGCGCGAGGCCCAGGGCCTTCAGCGCCTTGGTGGTGCCGTCCAGGCCGGCCTCGCCGTAGGCGTCGTTCTGGCGGAACACCGCGATCTTCTTCAGGCCCAGGTTGTGCAGCTGGTTGACGATGAGTGCCGTCTCGTCGTCGTACGACGCGCGCACGTGGAACACGTTCTTCAGCGCGGGCGTGCGCAGCGCCATGGCGCCGGTGAACGGGCCGAAGAACGGGATGCCGGAGTCCTTGACCAGCGGAAGCGCGGCCAGCGACGTGGGCGTGCCGACGTAGCCGAACAGCGCGAACACGTCCTGGTTCAGGAAGGTCTCGGTATTGGCCTTGGCGCGCGGCGGATCGTAGCCGTCGTCCAGCATGCGCAACTCGATCTTCTGGCCGTTGACGCCGCCGGCGGCGTTCACCTTGTCGAAGTACAGGCGCGCGCCGCGGTTGAGCTGCAGGCCAAGCTGCGCGGACGGGCCGGTGGCCGGCGCCGATTGTCCGAGAACGAGAGCACCCGACTCCCTGGAAATGGCGTTGGCTGCCGGCAGGGAGGCCAGCAAGCTCAGCATCGTTCGGCGCTTCATGATCATTTGGGCGCGCTGGAGGGGGCGCTGTGAACCAGGGGGAACCCAAATTGTCGTCCAGCAGGGTGACATCGATGTCAGAAAGTGTCGGGCAGAAGTCGTTGATTTCCCGAACGCGTGATTCGGTTCACGAATCCTTTTGAGGCGTGCGCCCCCTTTTGTGGCATCGGCTTTCAGGATGACACCTGGGTTACGCATGGTTACCCCTGGCTGTCGAGGTATCCGGGCAGGCGGAACGGCCGTTCAGCGCGGTGGTTCCGACGGAGGAAGCACGCCGCCGGTCGGCGCGGTGAGACTCGTGAGACCCGTGTCGTTGTTGACCGCGGCCTGCCCCGTGTCGGTGCGCTTGCCCGCGATCCGGGCCTCCAGCGGCCCGCGGTCGCCGTGGCCGCCCGTCGCCTCGTGCATCTCGGCGCGGATGCGGGGCAGGGCGTCCGGGTGGTCGCGCTGCATCAACGCGATCAGGCCCTCGCGCAGCAGGCAACGCAGGTCCCAGCTCTGGCCGGCCGAAGGCGAGCTCACGATCAGGCGCAGCTGCATCGCGCGCTCGCTGGTGTCCACCACCTGCAGCAGGCACACGCGGCCGTCGTAGTCCTTCGAGGTCTCCGCAAGACGGGTGGCCTCCACGCGCAGCGGGGCCAGGTCGGTGGTGTAGTCGACCCAGAAGAACACGCTGCCGATGATCTGCGACGTGGTGCGCGTCCAGTTCTGGAACGGGTTGTCGATGAACCACTGCAGCGGGATCACCAACCGGCGCTCGTCCCAGATCTTCATCACCACATAGGTGCTGGTGATCTCCTCGACGCGGCCCCATTCGCCCTGCACGATGAGCACGTCGTCGATGCGGATGGGCTGCGACAGCGCGATCTGCAGGCCGGCCAGCAGGTTGCCGAACACCGACTTCGCGGCCAGGCCGATCACCAGCGCGGACAGTCCGGCGGAGGCCAGCAGGCTGGCGCCGAACTGGCGCGCGCGCGGAAACGTCATCAGGATGAAGGCCAGGCCGGCGAACAGCGCGATGCCGATGGCGATGCGAGCCAGCACGCGCGTCTGGGTGAGCACGCGCCGCGCCTCCAGGTTGTCGGCCACGTCCTGCGGATGCAGCACCACCACCGCGTCGGCCACGCCGCGCACCACGGCGATGGCGGCCGACGTGAACGCGGCGATCAGCAGCACGGTGACGAGCTGGCGCACGCCGTCGATGTGCGGCAGGTTGTCGGGCGCGCCCTCGAACGCCACCTGCACGGCGATCAGCGGCAGCAGGAAGCGCAACGGCTTGTCGAGCTGCCGGTTGACCGCGTTGGCCACCGGCGCGTGGCGGCTGATGCGGCGCGCGATCGGACGCAGGACGACGTAGACGAGGATGCCCACGAGCGCGGCGCCCAGCGCGGAGGCGAGGGGCGTGAGCCAGTCGTGGTAGGCGTCGAGATTCATGGGGTGGGCGTGGAATGCGAAAGGCGCAACGCAGCAATTGCCGGGCCCGGAGCCCTATGTCCCACGGAAGCCGATGTTCTCGACAAGGAAATGCTGCACTGCGGCGCGACCGGGCATACAGTGGGTCCATGAGCCATCGACAGACCGCGATCGCCGCCTCGCCCTACGCCGGCGCCGAGCGCATCCTTCCGGGCTTCCAGTTCGCCGACGCCTACAAGGTGGAGGCGCCGCGTGGGCTGGACGCGATCGAGGCCACGCGGCTGGCCTTCGCCCACGGGCCGCCGTGGATCCGCGGCCTCATGGGCCTGCGCAACCGGCTGGGCCGCCTCGTCGGCCTGAGGCCGGCGCGGGCCAGTGGCTTCCCGGTGGTCAGCTCGGCGGCCGACGAGGTGGTGCTGGGCTTCAACGACAAGCACCTCGACTTCCGCATCGTCGTGGCGGTGGCCGGCGGCTTCGCCACCGTCACCACCATCGTGCGCTGGCACAACGCGTGGGGACGCGCGTACCTCGCGGCGATCATGCCGTTCCATCGCGCGATCGCCGCCCGCATGATCGAAGGGGTGGCTTGACCCAGGGGGCGCTGTTCGACGACCTCCCCGAGCCGTTGCCGGCCAACCTGCCCGAAGGCCTGGCCTACGAGGCGGAGTTCGTGTCGCGCGACGAGGAGCCGTCGTTGATCGCGCTGATCCGCGCGCTGCCGCTGCAGGCCGCCAAGTACAAGGAATACACCGCGCGTCGCCGCGTGGTGAGCTTCGGCGGCAGCTACGACTTCGATTCCAACAAGCTGCTGCCCGCGCAGCCGTTGATCGAGGAACTGCATCCGCTGCGCGAGCGTGTCGCACGTTGGGCGGGCGTGCCGGCAGGCGCCCTGCGCCACGTGCTGGTGGCCGAATACGCGCCCGGCACGCCGCTGGGCTGGCATCGCGACGTGCCGGATCACGAGGCGGTGTTCGGCGTGTCGCTGGGCTCGACCGCGGTGCTGCGATTCCGCCCGTATCCGCCGGTGGCGCCGCGCCGCGAGGACGTGGTCAGGCTGCGCGCGGCCCCGCGCTCCGTCTACGCGATGCGCGGCCCGGCGCGCTGGGCCTGGCAGCACAGCGTGGCGCCGGTGGACGAACTGCGCTGGTCGATCACGTTGCGGACGGCGCGCGCGTGATGTCATTCCGCGCGTAGTCGCGGAATCCACTCCTCGACAGTGTCATTCGCCAGCATGGATCCTGCGACTGCGCGCAGGATGACGTGGTTCGATGTCTAGAAACTCCCCGCGTCGCCCGGGAACGTGACCGGCGACTCCCAGCCATCGGCCGAGACGGCCGACACGCCGAAGAAGAAATCGTCGAGATCGATGTTCTTGAGGACGGCGTGGCCGGGGTCGACGTTGGCGGCGTAGGTGCGGCTGTGCTGCCACTGCGGCGCGGTGGTGTCGCGCCACCACACGCGGTAGCCGGCAACGCCGGCCTGCGGCGTCCAGGTCATCACGGTGTCGGTGGTGACCGCGCCGGCGATGGCCACCCCGCGCACGGGCGCGGGCGCGCTGGCGAGCGCCGCGAGCGTGATCGCGTTCAGGCGCGTCACCTGCGCGAGGTAGTCGAAATCGACGCGGTCGATCGTGTCGCCGTAGCGCACGCCGGCCTCGGTGCGCAGATCCTGATGCTCGTTGCGGTAGTCCTCGTGCGGCTCGGTGAAGCGCAGCGCCGGAAAGCCGTGTTCCAGGAACTCCACCTGGTCGCCGCCGCGGTCGTAGCGGTCGGTGCGGTAGACCATGTTCACGCGCAGGTTCACCAGATGGCGGTCGGCCAGGCCGGCCACGAAGCGCGCCAGGTTGCGCGACGGCGAATCCAGCTCGCCGCCGTTGTAGCGCCGGCGGCTCGCCTGCTCGGGCGTCTCCAGCGCCTTCGTGCCCTCGGAGAACACGCGCACCACGCCGTTGTCGTTCACGCCGTCCTGGCCGTGGCTGTTGCCCACGATGTCGTTGTTGAGGTCAGCCTCCACCTGCCAGCCCTGCGCCTTGGCGTAGTCCGCCAGCACCTTGCCGCCGTACAGGCCTTGTTCCTCGCCCGTGAGAACGCCGTAGACGATGGTGGCCGCGAACTTCCGCTTGCTCAGCACGCGCGCCGATTCCAGCACCGCGGCGGTGCCGGACGCGTCGTCGTTGGCGCCCGGCGCGTCGTGCGTCGCGTCCATCACGTCGGTCACGCGCGAGTCGATGTGGCCGGTGATGGCCACTACCCGGCTCGGGTCGCCGGTGCCGCGCTGGATGGCGACGACGTCGACGATCTCGACCCCGGCGGGCGCGCGCTTGCCGGTCACCACCTGCGTGGGCGTGACGATCTCCAGGCAGCCGCCGCAGTCCTTCGAGATCGCCTCGAAGCGCGCCTTCGTCCAGCGCCGCGCGGCGCCGATGCCGCGGGTGTCGGAGGCCGTGTCCGACAGCGTGTGCCGCGTGCCGAAGCCCACCAGCTTCTCGATGGTGGCGTGCAGCGCCTGCGGGTCGACGGCGCCGGCGATGGCGGCCAGCTGGGCATCGGGCGAGTCGGCCGCGAAGGCCGGGGTGGCGACGGCCGCGGCGAACGCCAGGGCGACGGAAAGGCGGAGGGTGTGGCGCATCGCGCGGATTATGGACACGCGGCAATTTCCTCGTCCGGCACACGCCCAAGCGACACGCTCGCGACATAGGATGGCGACGTGAAGACGCCGCCCCCCGCCCCGACCAAGCCCCATCCGGATCCCGACGCCGCTCGCCGCCGGCTGCTGGGCCTGCCCCTGGCCTGGCTCGCCGCGGGCGCGGGCGCCGCGCCGCTGGCGTCGTCCACGCGTCCGCCCGTGACGCAGGCGCGGGTGTTCCCGCCCGAGGCCGCGCCGCTGCACTTCGAGCTGGACATCGACACCCGCGCCCCCGGCATCCCGGTCAACCGCCGCGTGCTCGGCAGCAACGTGCAGTGGGTGTACGGCGGCGACGACATGCTGGCCGCCGACGACCGCTTCGACCCGAAGATGCTGGCCTTCGCCCGCGCGCTGGGGCCGACGGTGCTGCGCTACCCCGGCGGCGCGCAGTCCGACGCCTACCACTGGGAGCGCGGCGTGGGGCCGATGGCCACCCGCGGGCAGAACGAGCACGTGAACGCGCGCGCCAGCCAGCTCACGCGCCTGGGCACGCGCGAGTTCCTCGAGCTGTGCGAGGCCACCGGCGCCGCGCCGCTGATCACGCTGAACCTGGCCACCGGCACGCCCGAGGAGGCCGCGCGCTGGATGAGGGCGACCAACGTGACGCGCTTCACGTCCACGCTCACCGGCCAGCCCTTGCCCAAGGTGGCGTACTGGGAGCTGGGCAACGAGCCCTACCTTACGCAGGAGCGGCCCGACCTGGCCGTGCCGCCGTCCGAATTCGCGCGCCGCGCCAACGCCTTCATCACGGCGCTGCGCGCCATCGAGCCCGACGCCGTCATCGGCCTGCCGCTCACCATGGATCGCCGCAACGGCATTCCCACCACCCACGTCTTCGGCTTCACGGCGCAGGTGCTGGCCGGCATCACCGAGCGCGTCGACTTCGTCAGCGTGCACGACGCCTACATGCCATTCGCCGGCAAGAGCGCCGACCCGGCGGCCCTGTACTGGGGGGCGATGGCCGCCACGCGCAGCGTGCGCGCCGACATGGACGCGATGCAGCGCGCGCTGCACGCCTGGCGCCCCGGCGTGACGCTGCCACTGGCCGTCACCGAGTACAGCGCGATGTTCACGCTGGGCGAGGGCGCCACCGACCAGTGGGCCGCCACGCCGGCCGCCGGGCTGTACGCCGCCGACGCGTTGCGGCTGTTCGCCAGCAGCCCCGACGTGCTGCTGGCCAACCAGTGGTCGCTGTCGGCCAACTGGGTGTTCGGGGCCATCACCGCGCACGGATTCACGCGGCCCGTCTACACCGCGATGGCCTGGATGGGCCAGGCGCTGCAAGGCGAGCGCGTGGCGCCCGCGGCGATGCGCAGCGACAGCGTGGCCACGCCCAGCGTGGGCCTGGCGGCCGCGGTGCCGGCGCTGCCGCTGGTGGAGTCGCTGGTCACGCGCGAGGCCGGCCGCGCGTGGCGCGTGGCGTTGATCCAGAAGGATCCGCGGCGCTCCGCGCAAGGCCGCATCTCGCTGGCGGGCCTGCCGATTGCCAAGGTGCGCGCTGTCCGGCTGGAGACGTGGCATGCGCCCGACGTCTTCGATGCAGCGGACAGCCAGGCGCTCTGGCAACATGCGGAGCAGGCCCTGCCCGTCGCCGCGTCCATCACGGTGCAACTTCCGCCATCCAGCCTGGCGTTGCTGACGATCACCCTCTCTTCCTGACCCGGATGACCACTCCCATCTCCTTGCTGGCTGGCCAGACGAGACGCCCGCGCATCGGCGTCGATTTCCACACCTTCGACGGGCTGTACCAGGGCAGCCGCAGCCACCTGCTGGGGCTCTATCGCGACGCCGTGCGGCGCGCGCCCGAGTACGACTTCGTGTTCTTCTGCGCCGATCCGGCCAGGCTGCGCGAGTCGGATCCGGCATTCGCGATGGCCAACGTGCAGTGCGTGCAGATGCCGCACAAGGGCGGCCTGGCGCGCCTGGGCTGGCAGCTCGCGATGCTGCAGCGTCGCCACCGCATCGACCTGCTGCACGTGCAGTACCGCATGCCGCTGCTGCCCTGGGGCGCGTGCGCGGTCACGATCCACGACACGCTGTTCGAGACGCACCCGCAGTTCTTCACCAAGCAGTTCCTGCGCATGGCGCGCTTCACCGGCCGGCTGTCGGTGCGCCGCGCGGCGCTGCTGTTGACCGTGAGCGAGTTCTCGAGGCGCGAGATCGCGCGCCTGTACGGCGTCGATCCGCTGTCCATCACCCTCACCGGCAACGGCGTCAACCTGTCGCGCTTCCATCCGGCGCCGGCCGCGGGCGGCGACGATGGTGCCGAACTGGTGCGCGCGCTGGGCGCCGAGCCGGGCCGGTACCTGATCACCGTGGGCCGGCTCGAGCCGCGCAAGAACCACCTCAACCTGGTGCGCGCCCACGCACGCCTGCCGCTGCCCAGGCCGCCGCTGCTGATCGTGGGCCAGCGCGACTTCGAGCACGACGAGGCCTTCGCCGAGGTCCAGGCGCTGGGCCTGTCCGGCGAGGTCAAGTTCCTCGAGCGCGTGGCCGACGCCGAACTGCCGGCGCTGGTGCGCCATGCGCGCGTGTTCGTCTACCCGAGCTTCGCCGAGGGCTTCGGCATGCCCGTGCTCGAGGCGATGGCCAGCGGCGTGCCGGTGGTCACCTCGGACACCACGGCGCTGGCGGAGGTGGCGGGCGGCGCGGCGCTGACGGCGGATCCGGCCGACCCGCAGGCGATCTGCGACGCCATCCAACGCCTGCTGGACGACGCGAGCCTGCGCGAGCGCCTGGCGGCGCGGGGCCTGGCGGTGGCGGCCACCCACCGCTGGGACACGGCGGCGAAAAGCCTGCTGGGCGCGTTTCGCCGCTTCTTCGCGGGCCGGATGATCCACTGACGATGGCCCGTCGCGCGCGCCCTCGCGAGATCGACTTCGACGCCCCCGCCGAGGCGGTGGCGCGCGCGTTGATCGGCGCCCCCTTGCTGGTGGACGGCGCGGGCGGCGTCATCGTCGAGACGGAGGCCTACGACCAGGGCGATCCCGCGTCGCACACGCACGCGGGACCGACGGCGCATCGGCATCTCCAAGGCCGTGGATGCGCCGTGGCGCTTCGGCCTGGCCGGCTCGCGCTTTCTCAGCAAGCCGTTCGCGGCGAGCTGACGTCCACCTCGATCCGCGCCAGCTCGGGCAGGGCGGCCAGCTCGGCCGCGTCGAGCGAGGCCAGCACGCGCGCCATGTTCTTGCCGCACCACGCCGGCACCTGCACGCGCGGCTTCCAGCCCCAGGCGTCGGTCTCGGGCGTGGCGGCACGCGTGCGGTGGTGCGGGTAGAACGAGCGGCAGCTGCAGCCGGACAGCGCGATCGAATCGTCGGCCACGCGCAGCGCGAACAGGTGCAGGCGCTTGGCCGGCAGGTAGTCGAACTCGCCCAGGTCGACCAGGCGATCGCCCGGCACGCGCAGGCCGGCCTCCTCCCAGGCCTCGCGCACGGCCGCGTCGCGCGGCGCCTCGCCGGGGTCGCACACCCCCTTGGGCAGGTCCCAGCGCGGCGAGCCGGTGGAATGGCACGCAAACACCTCGTCGTGCCGGTTCACCAGCAGCACCCCACAGGAGACCGCGCGCGCCATGGCGCTCAGGCCGCCATCAGCACGATGAGGGCGCCGGCGCCGCCCTGCGGCCCGGCGGCCTGCGCGAACGCGATGACCTCCAGGCGCTGAGCCAGCCACTTGTGCACCTTGGACTTGAGCACGGGCTCGCGTCCCGGCGAGCCGTTGCCCTTGCCGTGGATCACGCGCAGGCAGCGCAGGCCGCGCTGCTCGGCGCTGCGGATGAACGCGCCCACGGCCTCGCGGGCCTCGTCGCGGCGCATGCCGTGCAGGTCGAGCTGGTCCTGGATGGACCACTTGCCCCTGCGCAGGTGGCCAAGCACGTCCATCGACACGCCGGGCCGGCGAAAGCCCAGGCCGTCGTCGGTGAGCAGCAGCGACTCGATGTCGACCTCGTCGGACATGGCCTCGGCCAGCGCCCGCGCCTCGTCGAGCTCCTTCTGGCGCGGATGAGCCGGCGGCGGCTCGGGACGCAAGTCGACCCGGGGCGCGGCCTTGGTCGGCTTGACGGCGCCCACGGCCAGCTCGAACTGGCGCCGCTCACGGTCGAGCCGCGCGGCTTCCTCGGCGGCCACGCGCGCGGCCTCGGCCGCCTCGCGGTGCGCGCGGGCGAGCGCCTCGCGCACGGCGCCCAGATCCTGCAAGCTGCGCATTTTCAAGAAGATGTCCCTCGTCGCCGGGCCTTCCCGCGCGGGGAGCGACCTCTGTGTCCGAACCCATTTTCGCCGACGGCGCGATGTCCCCCGACTTTGACACGGTACCTGGTGGACACTGCGCGGGCACGATCGTTCCCACAAGCACACGCCTTCCAGGCGAAAGAGGAGTCTTCATGGTCACCAAGCCCCGCATCTCCGGACTGTCCGGCAACGAGATCTACTGCATGCACCTGAAGGGGTTCGCGCCCGTGGGCATCGTGGTGGGCAACAGCGTGCGATCGATGGGCTTCATCGGCGGCCTGACGTCGGGCGTGCGCGGCGTCATCGGGGGCGAGATCCCGCAGATCACGGAGATCATCCACGAGGGCCGCCAGAACGCCTACGACCGCATGGTGGCCGAGGTGAAGGAGGGCGCGGCCCATGGCGCCGTGGGCGTCACCTCGGAGCTGCGCAACCTGGCCGGCAACACCGAGTACCTGTTCGTGGGCTCCAGCGTGCGGCGCGCCGAGTCCAACGAGTTCTTCACCAGCGCCGGCGACGCGCAGGAGCTCTACTGCCACATGGACGCCGGCTACAAGCCGCTGCGCTACGTGTTCGGCAACATCGCCTACTCGATGGGCGCCATCGGCGGCATCATCGGCGGCCTGAAGACGATGGTGCGCGGCGAGATCCGCGAGTTCAGCGACATCTTCAACGCCACGCGCCACCATGCGCTGGAGCGGGCGGTGAAGGAGGCGAAGCGCGTGGGCGCCAACGCGGTGGTGGGCATCCGCACCCACGTCATGCGCTTCAACGGCGCGCACGAGATGGTCATGGCCGGCACGGCGGCGCTGCACCCGGCGCTTGCCGCCCGGTACACGCAGGATCCCGTCACCAGCGATCTCACCGGCGAAGAGCTGTGGAGCCTCACCGCCATGGGCTTCGCGCCGCTGAAGCTGCTGATGTCGACCTCGGTGTACTCGCTGGGCGCGCTGGGCGGGCTGAAGTCGATGTTCAAGGGCTTCATCAAAGGCGAGATCAGCGACCTGACGACGTTGGTGTACGACGCCCGCGAGCACGTGTTCAACCGCATCGAGCAGGAGGCCACGAAGCTGGGCGCCGACGAGGTGGTGGGCATCAAGACCTACATCGTGGAGCTGGGCTCGGGCCTGATCGAGTTCGTGGCCGTGGGCACCGCCGTCAAGCGCATGGAGGGGCTGTCGACCGCCACGGCCGCGCTGCCGCCGCAGGCGATCATCCGGGACAAGGACACGTGGGTGAGCGGGGAGGGTGGGTTCGATCTTCAAGGGTCCCGCGCCGGGGGGTGAAAGGGTGTGGCGCCTGCTGGGCCAGACCCTGCCGCCCTAGATGAGGCCTCGCTCCGCGAAGCTCACCACCGCCCCCGCGCCGACCACCAAGTGGTCGAGCACCCGCACCTCGATCAACCGCAACGCGGAGGTGAGCGACTCGGTGAGCAGCTCGTCGGCGCGTGACGGCTCGGCCACGCCCGACGGGTGGTTGTGCACCAGGATGACCGCGCCGGCGTTCAGCAGCAGGGCCTGGCGCAGCACCTCGCGCGGATAGACGCTGGTCTGGGACAGCGAGCCCTGGAACAGCTGCCGCATCTCGATGAGACGGTGCTGGGAATCGAGGTACAGCACCGCGAACACCTCTTGCGTGCGCGCCCTGAGCTGCAGCGCGACGTAGTCTTTCACCTTCTGCGGCGAGTCGAACACGGGCGCGGCCTTGAGCTGCTGCGACAGCACGCGGCGGGAGAGCTCGAGCACCGCCGCCAGCTCGGCCCGCTTGGCCGGCCCGAGCTCGGGCGCGCGGGCCAGCTCGACCGGCGTGGCGTGCAGCAGGCCGGCCAGCCCATCGAACACGCGGAGCAGCCGCTCGGCCAGCTGCAGCACCCCCAGGCCGCCGGCGCCGGTGCGCAGCCACAGGGCCAGCAGCTCGACGTCGGCGAGCGACCCGGCGCCGTGGGCGAGGAGCTTCTCGCGAGGGCGGCTGGCGCGGGGCAATTCCTTGATCGACATGGCGGGTGGCGTGGCGGTTAAAATCGGGATTCGTCCGACCTCCCCAGTGTCGTGCGCACCCCTGCAGGCTCCGCCTGCCCAACTGCCTGATTATTCGTGAACATCGTCCAGCCCGACTCGTTTCTGACGTTGCACTACCGCCTTTGCGGCCCCGACGGTGCCGAAGTCGTCAGCACGTTCGACGACAAGCCCGCCACCCTGTCGCTGGGCGCCGGCCAGCTGGCGCCGGCCATCGAGGCCTGCCTGGTGGGCATGGAAGAAGGCTCGCGCATGACGTGGCACCTGGAGGCCGGCATCGCCTACGGCCAGCGCAACCCCGACATGCTGCAGCGCGTGAAGCGCAGCCTGCTGGCCCGGCATGGCGACGCCAGCGAGGAGTACCGCGTGGGCGACGTGGTGGAGTTCCCCACGCCCGACGGCGCGAGCAAGTTCGCCGGCGTGGTGCGCGAGGAGGGCGCCGACTGGCTGCTGTTCGACTTCAACCACCCGCTGGCCGGCCAGCCGGTCACGTTCGAAGCGCAGCTGATCGGGGTGATGTGATGAGCGACGCTCCCATGGGCATCGACGGGCAGAAGTTCGTCGACGAGGTGTTGCTGGCCCAGCCGCGCGGCTTCTGCGCCGGCGTCGACCGCGCCATCGAGATCGTGGAGCGCGCGCTCGAGAAGTTCGGCCGGCCCATCTACGTGCGCCACGAGATCGTGCACAACACCTTCGTGGTCAACGACCTGAAGAACAAGGGCGCGATCTTCATCGAGGACCTGGCCGACGTGCCGCCCGGCGCCACGCTCGTGTTCTCGGCCCACGGCGTGAGCAAGGCCGTGCGCGACGAGGCCGCGCAGCGCGGCTTCTCGGTGTTCGACGCCACGTGCCCGCTGGTCACCAAGGTGCACGTCGAGGTGTCCAAGCTGGCGCGCGAGGGCTACGAGTTCATCATGATCGGCCACAAGGGCCATCCCGAGGTCGAGGGCACCATGGGCCAGCTGCGCGAGGGCATCTACCTCGTCGAGGACGTGGCCGACGTCGCCACCGTGCATCCGGCCAACCCCGCCAAGCTGGCGGTGGTCACGCAGACCACGCTGTCGGTGGACGACGCGCGCGAGATCCTCGAGGCCGTGAAGGCGCGCTTCCCGCACGTGCGCGAGCCCAAGATGCAGGACATCTGCTACGCCACGCAGAACCGCCAGGACGCCGTCAAGTTCATGGCGCCCAAGGTGGACATCGTCATCGTGGTGGGCAGCCCCACCAGCTCCAACAGCAACCGCCTGCGCGAGCTGGCCGAGCGCCTGGGCACGCCCGCGTACATGGTCGACGGCGCGCAGGATCTCGACCCCGCGTGGTTCGAGG
>JBBQYL010000109.1:0-16743 GCA_038208735.1 Burkholderiales bacterium | reverse complement strand
GTCAGCGTAACAGTACGTTGAGTCGTGGTCCCCTGATCTCGGAACACGAACGCGTGAACGCCGGCACCCGTGGGAAAAAGGCCGGCGTTGAGCGTGCTCACGTCCGAGCCATTGGTCATGTCCACGCCGTCGACGGTTACAACTGTCGCACCGCGAACGATATTCTGTGCCGAAGCCGGGGTGTTCGGATCGGTGTACGCGACCACCGCGTTGCGCGGCGGTGTTGATGACAGCAAGGCGATCTGAAAGCCGTAGCCATAGGACGCGCCCGACTGCGACAGGGCGACCCACGTCGGCGTGTCGTAAGTGAAATGGAATTGATCCTTCGGTTTGCCGGACGGCGTGATGCCGGGCGTCTTCAATGCAGAAAAATAGTCCACGGCGGTCGAGTAGTTAGCCGCATCCAGTGTCGAGACTTGCAGGCCGCGAACGTCTTGGTACCAGAGGTAGGTTTCGTCGATCCACGAGTGGACGAACGCCTTTTCCGCATTGAGGCTGCCCTGTGAATCGCTGGTGCCGGGCCGAGGCGAGGCACACTGCTGCGCCAGTGACGCCGAGCTGGGCAGTGGCACGGACTTGGTGCCAGAAGACGTGGTGCCACCACCACCACCGCCGCCGCCGCCGCCGCAACCGGAAATGGTCAGTGCTGCAAGCAGTGGAGCAAGGACAACGAGGGACGATCGGGCTGCGATCGTGTGAATGAACAATAGATTCGGCATGGAGATTAGGTTCGGGCGGGTATGCGCGGACGCGTGCGACATCATTGTCTCAGCGTGCCGCAGGCAGCGTTCCCCCTTACGGGGGATTGCAAACGAGCGATGGAGAGTGCTGCATTGGCTCTGGTGAGATGCGAAAAGTGCACTGTGTCGAGTTCACGGCGGTTCCCGGACAGGCAGCCCGACCCAGGGGGCAGCGATAGACTTCACGTGATGTGGTGCCCTCGACCTTGGGCTTATCGCGTGGATGAGCCGGGCGCGCGGCCAGCAATGCGCAACCGTAGTGCTTGGCAAACTCTTCATAAGTTCGATTCGGCTCGGACTCGTAGCGATCGGGGCGCTTGATCAGCGAGAGCGTCTCATCGGGCACGATCAAGCGCGGTACGCCACCGAAGAACTCGAGCGCGTCGACCTGAGCGCCGATCCAGTCGGCGGTCGCCTGGCGCGGGGTCGCGCATGCGAACGTGTAGTTCGACGCGCCGAGCGTGGCCACGAATATCTGCGCTGCGCTGATCTCTCCGGTTAGGACGTTGACGATGGGTACCGTCGAGCCGGCGTAGTCGACGAACAGCTTCTCGCCGGCGACGTGGATCTGGTGCATCGAGCGCAGCTGGCAGCGCGCGAACTCGCGGTACTTGATGCAGAAGCTGGTGTACTTGTAGGCGAGCGCGTTGTCGCGGGCGTACTCCTCCCACAGCAGCATGAGGGTGACGTCGGGGCGCTTGAGCTCCTGGTGGACGACGGCGAAGTCGGGCGCAAGTTGGTGGCTCGAGCGAGGCAGCGCCGGGCGGTAGAGCCGGGCCTCCAGGGATTCGTCGTCCAAGGTCTGAGCGACGTCCCAGTCGACGCCGGCCGCACGGGCCAGCGACACGTACTTGCCGACGGCGCTCTTGGAAATCTTGAGCGCGAGGCCCACCTCGTTGTCGCTCAGGCCGGCCTGCAGGTGCAGGCGCAGTGCCTCTCGAATACGGCGCATCGTGACTCTGTTCGTGGGCATCGGCTCCATTCGAAATACGGTGAGCCTATGCCGGGGTCAGTGAATCACTTGCGCGCACCCCCGGTTGTCCACGATCCCGCTGAAACAGCGTCCACGATCAGCCTGAAATGCCGTCCACGATGGGCTGAAATACGCATCAACGAGTAGACAGAAGCAGATCACTGCGGACGCCGCGTCGCCAATCGGCCACTGCCGGCCGCTCGCGAGCGTCTGCTTAGGAGTAGTCCTCGAAGGAGGTTGCCTGTACGCCCTGGAAACAAACTCAGCGTCCGCGCGAACATTGCCCATTCGGTGGGGGTTCTAGTACGTTCCGAACACCCGATCCCAGAATGCGTTGGTCACCCCAAAACAGCGGGTTCGTCCCTTTGCATGGTGGTGGGTGGCGTGCCAGCGCTTTCGGCGTTTCAACCATGCGCTCGAGGCTCGCCAGCGGTGCGTCGCGTGATGGGTTATGGCGTAGGCCAAGTAGCCGGCTGTAACGCCTAGAGTCAGGGAGCAGGCGTACCAGACCCCTGCGACGAGGCAACCCGGCAGGAAGACCAGCACGCCAAGCAGTGACGCACTGAAGATTGTTGGGGAAGCAATGCGCGCGGACGGTCGTGCGTGATGCTTCGCATGCCAATCGCAAAACGGCGACGGACCGTGAAGTAGGAACCGGTGAAACAGATACTCGATCAATGTCCAGGCTGCCAATCCGCCGACGCACAGTGCTCCCATCAGAGGTCCTGTGCCTTGCGGAGTTCGGAGGACCAACAGGGCAGCGAGCCCGACGACTGCGATCCCATACAGCACGAAGTCGGCGCGGTAGGCGAACCGGCCGTGCTCAAACGACAAGAAACTCATCGGCTATCTGCCCCCCGGTTCGACGGCTAGGTTCACTCGTCCATTGCGTTGCATTGGACTAGCGTACAACATGGAACCCAAAGTTTCTTGCCAGAGCCTGAGGTGCCAGGACAACTGCCTTTCCTGCGTCGAGATGAAACAGGACTTCGAGCTCAGCGCCACGGCGAGCCGCCCAATAGGAGGCTGGGAGCGTTTCCTATCGGGCGTTGCGCTTCAGAGTGGCGACCCCTGATGTTGACACATGCTTGGCCGTCACAGGGCGTCGGCCTACTGCTTCACGGGGGGATCACTGTGCCGGCTTCGTATACGTCACAGGTTCGATTTTGACACGGCGGTTGGGCTCAAGACACTGGATCAAGGCAGAGCGCTTCTTTACTCCGGCGCACTCGACCATGGGGTCGGCTTCGCCCTTGCCCACGGCCTCGAGACGCGAGCTTGCGACACCCTTCGCTTCCAGATACGCCTTGACCGCCTCTGCGCGCTTGACAGAAAGCTTCTGGTTGTAAGCGGCGCTGCCGATCTTGTCCGTGTAGCCGACGATCGTGACGCGCTGGATCTCCATGTCAGAGCTCATAACAGAAGCCACTTCGTCCAGCCGTGGTTGCTCCGCCCCCAATTTCGCGCTGTTGAATCCAAACAATTCTTTGGCGGACAGCGTGTACTTTTGCATACGGGGAGCCGGGGCTGGCGGGGGCGGCGGTGCGATAACCGGGACCGGCGGGGCAGTCGTAGTCTCCGTGGTAGTGGTCGAGCGCTCCGACACGACCATGGGTGCAGGGGGCGGGGCCGGCGGGCCGCTGAAAGCCCATGTCAGACCAACGTTGGCATAAATATCGCCACTGCGCTTGATCCCTAGCGCGTCGATACGCTGGCGCTCAAAGCTGCCCACTCCGCGCACGTCGGCTTGCATGCCGAGGGTTGGGGTGAATTTGTACTGAAAACCAGCACCGAGGTCTACGTACGGAGAGTTCCGATGAAGCCCGCCATTGACCGGGTCGAGGGAAGTGTCTCGGGCAGCTCCGACGCCGGCCAGAACGAACGGACGGAATCCGCCTGGCGTGAACAAGTAAAGCACATCGGCGCCACCGAGCCATTGGTGGTACTTGGCACCATTGCTGCCCTTGGCCCGAGCGTAATTGCCACCGATCTGCAGATCCCAGTTGGGCGACAGCGGCATGCCTAGTTTCAGGCCTCCCCCGCCTCCGACCTTGTCATCGGGCCAATCTTTATCGGGCTTGATCACACTGCCGTTCAATAGAACGTAGGCCGACGGGTTGTATTGTTCGTTTGATTGGGCCTGTGCGGCGCTTGCACAGGCCATGCCCGCTGCTAGCGCAACCAGGTGAACGGCTGAGGACTTGATGCGCGTCATGAGTTCTCCTTGAGGCTTAATAGGATCGGCAACCTGGCGATTTGCGCGTTACATCGCGTTACTCGACAAGGCTAAGGATCCCCACAGCAAGTCATGAACCTGGCAGAGGCCGCGTTCAGCTTGCCGCTAGCTTTTGTCAACCATGCGCTTTCCGGGCTCATTGTCGTAGGGTTGGACGAAAACAATCGCCCGCGTTGTTCCACCCGCCAGGGATGGTCTGAAAAACTCAGTACTGACGGCAGGTTTGGAAAGTTGACTCATCTGAGATGACACGCGCGGGTTTTGACAAACCAACCGGCTCTCTTCGAGCCTCTGCAGACCCGTCAAAACGTCCGAAATCGGCGCCGAAGCCGATTTCGGACGCACTCATGCCGACGCTTCCATCAGTTGACGCCGCGCCATCCAAAGGTTGCTCAACGCGAACAACGTGAAGATCTGCGCGGTGTTCTTCTTCAAGCCTCGGTACCGAACCTTGGTGAAGCCGAACTGCTGCTTGGGCACTCGGAACGGATGCTCCACCTTTGCCCGAACACTGGCTTTGAGGCGCTCGACTTCGTTGAGCAGACGTCCGCTCTTGCGCTTCAAATCGAGCTGCCGACGCTTGCCTGGGCGCATGGCGACGTACCACTTGGGCCCCTCGGCCTCAGGCCGTTTGTGGACGCCCAGGTAGCCGGCGTCAGCGAAGGCCGTCGTCTCTTCGTCATGAAGCAATGCACCCGCTTGCGTGATGTCGCTGACGTTGGCAGCCGTGCCGACCAGGGTATGAACAAACCCAGATTCGGTGTCGACACCAATGTGGGCCTTCATGCCGAAATACCTGAACCGGACTGTTACTCATGTCGGCTTTGGAGCAGCGCAATGCGTTTTCGTGACGGCCGGCCCCCGCCAGGCGTGCGCGGCCACGACAGATCGCCGCGGGTGACATTCTGAAGCGAGCTCGCCATGGTCGCGACTTTCGCCATCGGCTCCATCGTCAAAGCATTTGACGAGCTGAAGCGGCCAAGCCCCGTGGAATCAGGCCTTCTTTGCGTAGGCGCTGCACCAGCCCTTGGCAGCGACCTGCTTCCCGGCAAAGAGGGTGCAGCCACCGGAGGCTGCCCCTGGCTGCCCTTGATACAGCTGGCAGCCCGAGCACATTTGCCCAGGCGCGAACTTGGTGAACTTCACCTTGTCGGCATTGCCGGCGTCGTTGACATAGCCGAGGGCCGCGGCCTGCGGATCCTTCGGATCGACCATGGGCATGTCGGCCCCATGGGCGCTCTGCCCGAGGAGTACGAAGGATCCGGCCAGCGGGAGGATCTTGATGAACGAACGACGTGAAGTCATGTGGTTTGCTCGCTTGGAGGTTGGTTTTTCCAGAAGGTGAAACAGCCTGCTGAAGGGCAGGTGGCGTTCAAGTGCGAACCAATGCACGTCGAGCGCCTTGATTCGAAACAGCCGGGCGAGGGCTCGACTTTCATGGGCAGATCACATGCCCTGTACAAAGGACGCGGCGTTTGCCATGTCGTCCGACGTCAGCCCATGGGCCACCGCCTTCATTGCCGGACCATCGGGCCGGCCATCGGTGCGCTGGAACACGCGCAATTGCTTGACGACGTAGTCGCCATGCTGCCCTGCAAGCCTGGGAAACGCGGCCAGTCCCTGCCCATGGTCGCCATGGCAACTGCTGCAGGCAGGAATTCCGCGCGTCGGTGCGCCACTCGTGAAGAGCGCACGCCCGGCGTCGATGCGCGCCGGGTCGCCTTCGGGCGACTGATGCGCGGGCGCTTGCCTTGCGTAGTACGCGGCGAGATCCTTGATCTGCGCATCGGTCAGGCGGCGAGCGATGCCCCACATGTATTCGAAGCCGGCCGGATCCTCGCGCGAATGACTTCTGAACTCTGTCAGCTGCGCCACGACGTAGCCCTCGGTCTGACCAGCGAGGTTGGGGAAGTTGGGAGACGTCGCCACACCCGTCACGCCGTGGCACATCGAGCAGGTCTGCTGCGCAAGCATCGAGCCGGCGATGGCAGGATTACCTAGATCGCGCGAACGCTCCGGGTTCGCGCAGCCGACGGTCAGCCACGCTGTTGCGCCGATGAGGGTCCAGGTCAAGATCTTCATGTGACGCTCCGGCAGTGAGGGAACGGTTCGGTGTGCATGCTTAGTAGGCCGTCCAGGCGTAGAGGAACAGCGAGTTGTTGTCGCCCGCGTTGCGGCCGAACCCGTCGTAGTTGTTGCGCGCCCCGTTGAACTTCTCGTAGACCGTGTATTGCAGGCCGACACGCAGGTTCTGGATCGGCATCCAGAAGGTCTCATAGGTCATGCCGCGCGTCGCAGGGTTGCCTGTCAGGCTTCCGTTGACCCGTGTAGACGGTGCGTTGGCATCCGCGCTCGACGTGATCTTCAGCGTCGTCGGATCGTAGCCAGAGGTCTGGTTGGCGGTGTTGCTCGAACCGGTCAAATTGAATAGCGAGATGCTGCCGCCGTAGCGTGCCTGGTAGACGTACGAGAATTTGGCGCGCACCAGGTTCGTCTTGTCCGCGCTCGAGGTCAATGGGAGCGCGTTGCCCTGTGAATCGACAAACGCAACCGGTTGGCCCGCCTGGGCGAGAGGATAGACATGCTGGTTGTGCGTGACCACGAACTGCGCGGTCATGGTGTGGGGATCGAGAAGGTACTGGTATTGCGCGTCGAAGATCTCGTCTCGGAAGCGATGAACTGTCGAGGCGTCAGAAGTATCGAGCGGGTCGTCATAGATGCGCGCCGTCATGTGGGTCGCCCCGACCATCAGGCTGTTTGCTCCCCAGTTCTGGCTCAGGGCGACGCGCACATACGGGTTGTTGCCGCGCAGCTTCGTGACGTCAGCATCCTTGAGGCCAGCTTTCATGAACGAGAACAGCCCTTTGGCCGTGCGGTAGTCACCGACCTCGACGTAGACCAGCTGGTTCACGAACGCATACGCGCTCACGCCGGCCACGTTGCCGCCCGCGGACAGGCCCGGATACGGCGAGGAGCCATCGATGAACTGGCTGCTCGTGGGGCTCGGCACGGGCACGTACTGCATCCACGCTGCGGCAGTGTTCCATGGGTCGGTCACCGAGGGATTGTTGTTCACGCTGACGCCAAAGATTACGTCGTGAGCCTCGCCGATGAAGCGATCGGCGTAGCGGATGTCCATGTTGTCCGCTCCAAAATGACCCTTGAAATTGCCGGAGTCCGTGGTGATCGCATACGGATCCCACGTGAACTGCGTGAAAGCGCCGATGTTGTCGGTGATTTTTCCGCCCAGGAACAGGCTCGCCGTCGCAAAGATCGGCTTGTCGTTCTTCTGGAAGTCGGCCGCCGGATCGTCGCTCTTCGAAGTGTTCGCCACCTTGGACACACTGCCGAGTGCCATCAGAGAAACCGGGACGGTTCGAACGCCGAGCGTGTAACCCGTCATCTTGAACAGTCGCCCGTAGTTCGTGAGCTCTGGAAACTGTCCGCCTGCGTGGCATGCGAGGCAGTTCTGGCCGGTCTGGCGATTGAACAACGGGATCGCCAACGCAGAGGTTGGTATCAGCGCGCCAATCAACAACGTCGCAGCCATCACGACGATCAGAAAGATGTTGTGCTCGCCACTGCCGGTATCAGAGTGATTCATAGTTTTTCTCGGCTGATGTCGGAATAGCAGGATGATTTCGAACCGCGTTGCAGTCGCACGCATCGCTGAATCGGTCGAATTCCGAGTAGCGGCTTGTGCCAGCTCACGAAACGCCGAATCCGACTTTGTCGAGCATTGACCGTTCCACGAGCACCGTCTGTGCGCCAGCGAACGAAGAATCGGCGCGACCCCGTGAATTCATTCGCTCAGCCGAACAGACCTTGTGGTGCCGCCCACATTCAACGGCATTGACAGCACCTCTTGCCAGGCCTCCTTGCCAGGCCCGCCGAAGCGAGCCATGCCATCCTCAGGAAACACTGCTGGCGAGGTGCTCGCGGCTGGACGAGCGGAAAGCGCGAACATGAAAGTTCACCCTATGCAGCTGGCGTCCATCGCAGCGGCCTGCATGTTGTCAAGCACGCCCGCATTGGCGCTGGACGTGGTCTCCGGACCGGGAATGATGCGTTGCACTGCCGTCATCGGCCGTCTGTCGAGTGCGGAAGTCGCCGACCGCATGCCGGTGCTGACCTGGGCTCAGGGCTATCTGTCGGGCAAGGCGGCGGTGGCGACGGCGCTGGACGGCACGTCAGATGTCGATGTTCCTGCCTACGACGCGCTGCAGCCGCGGATCCTCACGCTTTGCAGGGCAGACCCCACGTCGGATCTGGTTCACGTCGCACGACGGTTGTCCGCCAAGCGAACCCACGACCTTTGAGCGTGACTTGCAGGACGCCTCGGTCACGCCCCAAAGGGTCTGTCCGGCAGCCACCCGCCCATCAATCGATGATGACGCACTATACTAGCTTGCATTCCGGCGGGTAGGCGACGGACAGTGCCGTCTGGTGTTTGAGGTTCCAGGCCGCGGCGATCAAGCGCGCTACCTCCTCGCGGCTGAGCACCACCGGCAAGGTGCGTGGCACCTTGACCGGCTGCATCTTTGCCATCGGCTCCGGGTGATTGAGCGTGACATCGAAGAAGAACTTCAATCCGGAGATCGTGGCGTTGAGCGTGATCGGCGACGTGCCGTCATCGACCAGGTGCAACTGGAACCGGCGCAGATCATCGGCGGTGGCGGTGTCAGGCGAATGCTTGAGGTAGGTGCCCAGCTTGGTGACGGCCCGGAGATACGCTGACTGCGTCTTGGGCTCGAACTTGCGCATCCGCATGTCCTCGGTCATGCGTTGGCGCAACGGTGAAACGGTGGGAGTCGAACGGTCCATGATCCTGCCCCTGTTGATGAGCGAGGCGGATTGCCTCGGTCATCAACATCGCAGAACGCCAGAGACAGGCGCTGCCGGTACGCCTACCGCGAGCGCGGCTTAGTCCTTCGCTGCATTGCAGTCCTCGCATTTGACAGAGCAATGTCCAGTCTGGGGCCAGGGTGGACTGCCAGCCGTCTTGTGTGCTTGCGCGGGACGTCGGATCCTGGAATGCCCCTGCCGATCGTCGGGCGCTCGTCCTACGTGGCCAGACCGCGCGGCCTACGCGCGTGCGCCGAACTTCGCCTACGCTGAAGGCAATGCTCGAAGTTCGTCAACCCTCGGGACTCCCGCCGCCG
The DNA here is from genome assembly GCA_038208735.1 of Burkholderiales bacterium. Taxonomy (GTDB): domain Bacteria; phylum Pseudomonadota; class Gammaproteobacteria; order Burkholderiales; family Burkholderiaceae_C; genus Scleromatobacter. The sequence goes on along the minus strand of JBBQYL010000109.1, from coordinate 7,632 downwards.
GGTTCCGCCCGCACCACGGCGCCGCGCTGGCGGGTACGTGCGGCCGGTGCCCTTTCGATCTTCATCCTGGTAGCGGCAGCCCTCACGTTGCACCGCGATGCCACGTTCTGGGATTGGCATCGACTCGCGTCCGGGCTGCGCAACGAACCCCTGTCGTGGGTAGCCGCGGCCGCCGCGTTCACGCTCGCCAGCTTCGTTGCGCTCGGTGCCTACGACATCCTGGGCTGCGCCCTGGTCATTCCGGGACGGATCCGCCACAGCACTGCACTCCTGGCAGGGGTAGCCGGCAACGCGATCTCCAACACGCTCGGATTCCACGCCGTCATCGGCACCGCAGTGCGGCTGCGCATCTATGGCCGCGCCGGCGTCCCGATGGGCGACGCCATGCGCGTGACGTCGGTCTCCTGGCTGGGCATCGGTCTGGGCTACGTGGCGCTGATCGCGCTGGCAGGGCTCGCAGGGCAGCGGTTCGGCGGGATCGGTGCGGTGCCGTCCTTGTCGACGGCGGTCGCCCTCACCGTGGGCTTGGCGCTCTTCGTCTTTTGGCTGTCGGACGACGGTCGCACCCTGCGCCTGGGTCCGGCCCGCCTCGAGCTTCCGCCGACGCGCACGGCCATGGCCCTGGTGGCGCTGGGGGTCATCGAGAACGGCGCGGCCATCGCCGCGCTGTACGTGCTGTTGCCTGCCGCCTCGGCGCCACCGTTCCTGCCGTTCGCACTGAGCTACCTGTCCGCGGTGGCACTTGGGGTGGCGTCCCAGGTTCCCGGCGGCCTGGGTGTCTTCGAGGCGGCGCTGATGACGATCTGGGCCGCTCGGATCGGGCCAGGACTTCCGGTCGCTCTCGTCGCCTATCGCCTGATCTACAACCTGCTGCCGTGCGCGCTGTCCGTGCTGTCGCTAGCCGCCTGGGAAGTCGCCGGCGCGGGCAAGGCCTCAGTTTGAGGACGGGTAACGACGAATCAGGGCCTGCTGCCTGAAGTGCAGCCGCGCGAGCTTGGCGAGCCCGATCGGGCGATGGCCCAGGCGGCGCATCCGTGACGCGATCTCGAACATCCGACGCTGCTTGTCGAAGATGATGGCGTAGGCTCGTGCGAGAGAATGTGCGGGATCCCAGGCATGGACGGCCTCCGAGCCGGCGCCGTTGACTTCGATGATCCTGAATGACTCGCCTCGACCGAGCGCGTCAAGGTCGGAGAACTTGACGTCGAACCGGCCCACGTGGAAATTGCCCATGTCGCGCGCCACGGCGTCGATGGCGGCCGTCAGCGCCGGCGTGATCGCCCGGCTTGCGTCCTGGTAGAGGCCGCCGACGCGGCTGGAACTAACTACCGACAGTCGCACCCGCTCTCCGGCCAGGGGCACGCGCGATGCGTCGCAGTCCATCTCGCTCAGGCCGTCGCGTCCAACGCGTGCGAGCCTGGGGTCGCACGCGACCAACTGCGCGATGGTGCGGCTGCCGTCGCCGCACACTTCGGGATAGCGCCGCAGTAGCATGCCGAGCAGCATGCCGTGTCGCGCCGCCGGATCACGCATGTAGAAGATTCCGGCTTCGCCCTCGTCGGCCAAGAATTCCTGGAGAACGACGCGCTCGCCCTCGGGAAACTCGGCTAGGTAGCGCGACAGGTCGGCCTCGCCGTGGAGCAGCCGCACCCCGAATCCGCACCAGCCGAGGTCGGGCTTGGCGATCAACGGAAACGCGAGGCCATGCCCGCGCATCACCTCGCGCACGGTGGAAACCGGACACGCGACCGTGCGCACGAACGAGGCGGTCGCAGCCGTTCGGCTGCGCGCAACAGCCCCCATCGCGGCAAAATATTCCATCTTGCCCTCTCCGACCAGCCCGCCCGAGGTGATCGCCGGATTGGCGCAACTGGGCAGCGTGATGGAGCGGTACTTGAGGCCCAGCCAGAGCCATTGCGCGACGATGGGAACGAGGTTCAACCACTTCGGCAGCGACTCCAGCGTGCCCCGTGCAACGCAGGCCGGCGTCGCGCCCGAGAAGGCGGCTTCGGGCGCCCGATCCATCAGTTCGCGCTGCCCATGAAGTGCTGGCGATACGACGGCGACAGGTTGGAAAGTTGCAGCATCATCGGGAAGTCCGCCGTGTTGAAGGCGGCGTCGTGGGCGGGCGGCCCCAGGAGCCGTGCGCCACAGCGCAGGTAGCCCTTCATCAACGCCGGCATGGCGAGGCTCGAGAGCGAACGCACCGCTTCACCGTGCGCGGGACCTAGGCCGAACGGCGTTCTGGGCAGTACCCGCGACGATTCGTCAACGAGATGGCTTTGCGAAAGGCTGTTCCATAGCGAGCGCGCGGTGCCGCCGTCGTCGGTCAGCGGCACGCTGCAGCAGCCGATCAACGTGCCCAGCCGGCGCTCCTGCATGTAGGCGCCCAGCGCCGACCAGAGCATCATGATTACGCCACCCCGGCGCCATTCGCCGTGGACACATGACCGACCCAACTCGGCGGCGTCGTGCCGCAGGGCGTGCCACGCGCGCATTTCGAACTCGGTGTCCGTGTAGTAGCCGCCGGCCCTCCTGGCGCCCTGTGGAGACAGCACGCGGTAGGTTCCCACCACCGGGTCGTCGCCGCTCCTGCCCGGACTCCTGACCTTGATCAGCAGGTGGTCGCAGAACGCATCGAAATGATCGGCGTCGAGCCCCTCTGCGCCGGAACCGGGATTCGGCGACTGCGCTCCCATCTCGTCGAAGAAGACGCTGCGTCTCAGCCGCTGCGCGGCCCGGATGTCGTCCGGCCCCTCGGCCCAGCACGCATAGAGCGGTGCTGGCCCTGCGGGCTTCGCACCCACAGCGGGATGGGCCGGTTCCGACAGATCAACGGGATGCATCCTCTAACCCTTCTTGCCGAACAGCAAAGCGGCAAAGGCCGTCAACCAGACCACAGGGCAAAGGGCAGGCCCGTATATCACTGCTGCATCTCGATGCGACTGCGGGTAGGCCGCGACATATCAATCTGCCGCGCAGGATCCGCAAAGGACGTCAACCGGCTACTGGTGCGTTGCCATCGAACCGACGTTCGCGGCGCCCGCACCTCGCGCTTGGCCGGAATCTCCGTTGATCAACAGCGGACATTGCTCGCGTCGACCACAAGAGCAGCTTCGCAGCGGGGTGCGGTCACCCGCCGTCGCTGCAAACAGGCCGTCACCCGCGGTCGCCCGCTGTCGCTGCATTGCGGCACCCAGAGCCTGATTCCTCGAGCCAATCTCCAATCGCGGCATAGGCGCGCTCGTCAGCTCATGAGCAGAGTTTTGCCATCCTTGGCTGTTTGCACGAGGCCAGCAACTGCAGCGGCGAAGTCTTTCAGCGGATGACGCCGTGCTGGCGCGAGCAATTCGGGCTGCGTGCGGATCAACTGCCAGAGGGTCTCATGCGTCCTCGCCAACTGCTGTGGCGACACGCGATTCAAATAGTTGTCGACGCCAAAGCCCTGCCAGCGCAGGTTGCGGTACAGAAGGATCGAGGCCGATATCTCGAAAGCCCGGTCGTCCAATACGCCGTAGGAAACCAGGGTGGCGCCCCCTGATGCTGCAGCGATGAGATCCAGGGTCGCAGGGCCCCCCACGGGATCGAAAATCGCCTGGAAGCCGCCGTCTGGGGTCAGTTGCTGCACCACGGATGCCAGTCTCTCGCCGCGAACCTGTGGGACGGCGGTGTCAACGGCTGTGGCGTTCCATCCTCGATATCCTGTCGTCGCGGTGCCAGCACCTTCACGCGCAACCAACGTCAGCGAATGGCCTCGCGCAAGGGCCAGTGCAGCCAGCAACCGCGAAACAGTCGACTCGCCTGCCGTGGCCAGCAGTCTTGCCCCTGGCGCTAGCGAGGCCGTATCCAACAGGCCCCAGGCAGTCAGTGGATTGAGCGGGAACTGACAGGCCAATTCGTCGTCGATGTCGTCTGGCACAGCGTAGACGCGCGACAGCGGAGCGACCGCAAAGTCGGCCCATGCACCGGGGCTGCGAAACGCCACTCTGCGGTTCAGCCAGTCGTCCGCCACGTCGAGGCCCAACGCTTCCACGACGCCGACGCCGTCGAATCCGGCGACCTGGGGATACGTTGGCTGCACGCGGTAGCGACCCGCCACGAAGAGACTGTCAGCAGGCTGGATCACTCGCGTGGACACACGTATGCGCAGTTGTCCGGAGCTCGGGATCGGAAGCGGCGCTGTGCCCCAGCGCAAGACGTCGGCCAGGCGCCCAGGTTGGTCGAACAGGATGGCATTCATCGATGGTTCAAGCGATCGCATGGTGAGTCATTTCTGCAGTGGGCCCTGGAATGGGCATTGGAGATCCATGCATGGGAATCAGCAATAGACATCTGAGCACAACACTCATGCATGATGCACACTACACTCAGGCATGCATCCGAAGCACCCTCCAGATTTGTCTTTCGATCGCCAGGGGGCAGCGCAACTTGACGAGATATCGGCGTTCGTGTCGACCGCCCGCGCGGGCAGTTTTTCCGTCGCGGCTCGTCGCCTCGCGCGCGACGCCTCGACCATTTCGCGGCGTATCGCCGCGCTTGAACGCCGACTCGGTGTCCGCTTGATCGAGCGAACCACGCGACAACTCGCGCTGACCGAAGCAGGGCGCGTCTATCTGGCGCGCATGGGGGCGGTTCTCGACGACATCGCCGACGCCAATGCCGCAATCGTGTCCGCTGCCGACCATCCCCAAGGCTTGCTCCGTGTCGCCCTGCCGCGCGCCTACGGACGCATGCGGGTCTCGCCGATGCTGCCGCGCTTCATGCAGCGGTTCCCGCAGGTCCGACTGGATGTACGCTTCTCCGATCACTTGACCGACCTCGTGGGTGAGGGATTCGATGTTGCGGTGCGCCTCGGCGCGCTCAAGGAAAGCGGCCTCGTAGCGCGCAAGGTCGGCGATGTCCAGCGCCGCCTGTTTGCCGCGCCAGGCTACTTGAAGAGATGCGGGACACCGACCACGCCGCACGATCTGCCTGGCCACCGCTGCCTGGGTTTTACCGGCTACGAGCGTGGCTCCGAGTGGGTCTTGCGCAGTGGCAAGGCCAAAGTGACGCTGAATATGTCACTGGCGTTGTGTTCCGATGACGCAGAGGCACTGATAGTCGCCTCCATCGCTGGGGCTGGCATCGTGCTGGCAACTGACTGGCTCGTGGCCGGTCATGCCGAGGGCCGCAAACTGCGCCCCGTGTTGCCGGATTGGGACGTTGGCGAGCGCAGTGCCATCTACGTCGTCACGTCATCAGCTCGTTTCCTGCCGGCCAAGACGCGCGTGTTCATTGACATGCTGATGGAGGAACTGCGCGGTGCGGAGCGCCCCCCCCTGATCGGGTGACAGCTGGTTGCCGCTGGCCGAGGCAGGAATCGCCCGGACGCTCACCTTCGCGCTCTCGTCGCCGTTCGGAATCATGAGGGTCGCAGGGGCTGCTCGGCCTTCCGGGCAGTTCAGGTGCCGTGGCCGAGTACCTCTTGCACGAATGCGATGAAGCTCTCCAGCTTCGGCGGCATCGTTGCATCAGGCAGGTGCACCAGTTGCACTGGCCAGGTGGGCGCGGGCCAGGTTGGAAAGAGGCGCTCGAGGCGGCCCGCCTCCAGGTCGTCTTTAAGCATCATCTCGGGCTGGAGGATGACACCCAGCCCCGCGATGGCCGCCTCGCGCAGCGCCATCCCGCCATTCACGTCGAGCCGCCCACGCACCGTGATGCGCTCCGCGCCCTTGCCATCGGGTCGTGGAAAGCGCCATTCACGTTCGGCGCCATTGGCGAACAGGAAGGCCAGGCAATTGTGCTGCGCCAGCTCGGCGGGGAATCGCGGGCGACCGTGGAGCTCCAGATAGGCTGGTGATGCGCAGGCCAGGCGGGGAGAAGGTCGCAGACGCCGCGCGATCAGGCCGGAATCCGGCAATTCCCCCACCCGGATGGCCGCATCGAAGCCGTCTTGTGCGAGATCGATGAACCGGTCGTTGAGCGACAGTTCGATCTCCACATCCGGGTAGCGGTTCAGGTAGGTCGCGAGCACCGGCATGAGCGCGTGTGTCCCGTAGGTGACGGGGCAGCTCACGCGGAGGCGGCCGCGCGGGCTGGCCAGCATCTCCCGGGCATCGAGTTCGGCCGACTCGAGCAGCGCCAGGATATCGACGCACTGCGCGTGGAAGCGCTTGCCGAGTTCCGTGAGGCTCTGGCGTCGCGTCGTGCGGTTGATCAAGCGTCCCTGGAGGTGCCGCTCGAGTTCCCGTACGTGGTTGCCCACCATGGTCGGCGTCATGCCGCTGCCCTCTGCTGCGGCAGCGAAGCTGCCGCGCTCGACCGCTCGCACGAACAGGGTCATGCTGGTAAATCGGTCCATTCAAAAGTTCGGCTAAGGAGTGATGGAAGGAATGGACAGTTTAAAAACTTCACGCAGTGAATGATAGTCGTGCATCTCTTCCCTTCAACATCTCCAAAAGGCTTTCCATGACCGTCGCGTCCAGCGCAACAACGCTTCATCAGCAACGTGTCGTCTTCCTCGGCGGCACATCGGGAATCGGCCTGGCCGCTGCGCAGGCGGCGCTGGGAGCCGGCGCCTCGGTGATCGTCGCGTCGTCGAGCCGCCAGCGTGTCGCCGATGCGCTCGCCGTGCTCGGTGAGGATGTCGATGGACATGCGGTCGATGTCGGAGACGAAGTGGCGGTCCAGGCGCTTTTCGAGCGCATCGGACCCTTCGACCATTTCGTCTACAGCGCGGGTGACTCGCTGCAGATCGGTGAACTGGCTGAAACTGCGATCGACGCCATCCGCAAGGCGTTCGAGGTCCGCGTCTTCGGAGCCATCACCGCAGTTAAGCACGCCGTGCCCCACCTCCGCCCCGGCGGCTCGGTGGTACTCACGAGCGGCATTGCGAGCCTGCGACCGCAGGCGGGCTGGACGTCTGCGGCCGGCATCTGTGGCGCCATGGACGCCATTGCGCGCGCGCTGGCGGTGGAACTCGCGCCGATCCGCGTCAACGTGGTGAGTCCTGGCTTCGTTCGGACGCCTCTCTGGGCAGGGATTCCCGAAGCGGAACGCGAGGCCATGTACGTCGCAAAGGGGGCGGCTCTCCCGGTCGGTCGCGTGGCGGAACCGGAGGACATCGCGCAGAGCTACCTCCATCTGATGTCCAACCGCTATTGCACGGGCCAGGTGGTCGTGGTCGATGGCGGCGGCGTGCTGGTTTGACGATCCAGGATCTGGAGATCGGGCCGCAATTTAAGTTCCGTTATTTAAGGCGCACTAGTACGGAAACACGTAAATAACGGAACATGAATACAATCTGTGAATCGTCGCTCGATTCACGGAGGTGTTCTTATGCGTCAGACGGAACTGCACTTGACCGAGGAAGACCGGTCGGTCGTGGAAGAGATACGAAGCAAGGGCGTGCACCATGCACGCGAGGTCAATCGCGCCCACGTTCTGTTGTGCCTGGATCGCGGCATTCCAGAAGTACAGATCCTGGCCGTACTGGGAATCGGGCGCACTGCATTGTGGCGAACTCGATCGGCGTATCTGCAAGGCGGTGTGGAATTGGCTGTTTTCGACGTAGCGCGTTCGGGTCGGCCAGCGCAGTACGACACGGATGCCGAGGCGCGCGTGACAGCGCTGGCATGCTCCACTCCGCCCGAG
>JBBQYL010000108.1:0-16787 GCA_038208735.1 Burkholderiales bacterium | reverse complement strand
GGCAACCTCTCGAACCGGAACTGGGACCGGCATCTTCTTTGTCCAACTCAGCGCTGCTGGATTGGACAGGTTCACCCCGCCGCAAAACGGGAAGCCTACGAGTATCGCACGGATCGGGAAAAACTCCTAGCCACGCGAGCCGCCCCGTGCCAACGAGCCCCGCACGGCCGCGCAGACAGGACTAGACTGGACTCACCGAATTGGCATGCTGCAATGCAGCATCATCGCCGGCAGGCCCACCGCAATCCGTGTACAGTCGTTTCGGGTAAACACTGGGAACCCGCCATGGGCGACACCTCGTCCGACACTTCGAACCCCGCGCACGCCGCTGACATCAACGGCCCGGACACCCTTCCGGCCCCGATGCCGGCGCGCCCGCGTCCGTTCGGCTGGGTGCCCATCCGTTCACTGTCCTCCCGCCACCGTCCGCGCATCCTGGCGCACCTGCTGGCGCTGGACACCAACGACCGCTACCTGCGCTTCGGCTACGCCGCGGCCGACGACCAGATCCGCCGCTACGTGGAACGCATCGCGTTCGAGCGCGACGAGATCTTCGGCGTGTTCAACCGCCGCCTCGAGCTGATCGCCCTGGCCCACCTGGCCTACGAGCCGTCGGTGGACACCGAGCCGGAGCGTGCCAGCGCGGCCGAGTTCGGCGTGTCGGTGGCCGTGCGCGGCCGCGGACGCGGCTACGGTGCGCGCCTGTTCGACCACGCGGTGCTGCGCGCGCGCAACCGCGGCGTCGACACCATCGTCATCCACGCGCTGACCGAGAACGTGGCGATGCTCAAGATCGTGCGCAACGCCGGCGCCACCATCGAGCGCACCGGCATCGACGCCGAGGCCCAGCTGCGCCTGCCGCCCGAGAACTTCGCCTCCATCCTGGCCGGCAAGGTCGAGCAGCACCTGGGCGAACTGGACTACCAGTTCAAGCAGGGCGCGCGCCAGATGGACACGATCCTCGACATCGGCCGCGGCCATCCTCGCTCCGGACGCTGAAACGCCGGCCCACGTACCATGGGCCCATGACCGATTTCGCCGACCGCGCCCCGTACGCCCGCCTGACGCCGCACCAGATGCTGGATGCGCTGGCCGCCGCGGGGTTTCCCATCACCGGCGGCCTCATCCAGCTCAACTCCTACGAGAACCGCGTGGTGCAGGCCGCGCTGGAAGGCGGCGCGGCCGTCGTCGCCAAGTTCTACCGGCCGCGGCGCTGGAACGACGACCAGCTGCTGGAGGAACACCAGTTCGCGCGCGAACTCGACGCCGACGACCTGCCCATCGCCGCGCCGCTGGTGCTGGCCTCGCCCCACGCCCACCCCGCGCTCGCGCTGGTGGGCGATCCGCCCACGCTGGGCCACTGGCAGCCCGAGGTCGACCCGGACGACGACGACCGCACGCCCTCGCCCGTCTATCGCTTCGCCGTCGCGCCCCGGCGCGCGGGACGCGCGCCCGAGCTCGAGAGCCCGCACACGCTGGCGTGGCTGGGCCGGCTGCTGGGCCGCCTGCACACGGTGGGCGCGCGCAGGCCGTTCGTGCACCGGCGCACGCTGGACTGCGACACCTACGGCACGCAAGCCATCGCCCGCGTCGAACGCAGCGACCTGCTCACGCGCGCGCAGTCGGCCACGTGGCTGAACGTGGCGGGCCAGGCCGTGGATGCCGCGCGCCAGGCCTTCGACGCCGCCGGCCCGCTGCGCAACCTGCGCCTGCACGGCGACTGCCATCCCGGCAACATCCTGTGGCGCGAGGAAGGCGAGTTCGCGGGCCCGCTGTTCGTCGACCTGGACGACGCGTGCATGGGCCCGGCGGTGCAGGACCTGTGGATGCTGCTGTCGGGCGACCGCGAGGCGATGCAGGTGCAGCTGTCCCACGTATTGAACGGTTATCGCGCGTTCATGGACTTCAACAACGCCGAGCTCAAGCTGATCGAGCCGCTGCGCGCGCTGCGCATGATCCACCACAGCGCCTGGATCGCCGACCGCTGGGACGACCCGGCCTTCCCCGCCGCGTTCCCGTGGTTCGGCACGCCGGCCTACTGGGACCAGCAGGTCACGCAGTTGCGCGAGCAGCTGGAGCACATGGCGCTGCCGCCGCTCGTCGGCTACTGAGTGTCATCCTGCGACTACGCGAAGGATGACAGGGCTAATGGGCAGCCGACAGGTTCGCGATGGGCACCGACAGCAGGTGCGGCCCCGTCGGATTGCTCGCGAACCACACGCCATCGAGCACCACCCGCCCGTAGCGCACATGCACGCGCCCCAGGCGCTCCCACTCGTGCAGGATCTGGCTGATGCGCTGGCGCGTGACGCCCAGCAGCTGCGCCAGCTGTTCCTGCGGCAGGTGGAGGTTGATCGCCACGTCGGCGCCGTCGCGCATCCCGTGGCCGTTGGCCAGGTGCACCAGGTGCATGGCCAGGCGCTCGTCCAGCGAGAACGCCGTCCACGCCTCCAGCGCCAGGAACATCAGCCGCGAGCGCTGGCAGTAGAGCTCCACGAAGTGGCGATACATCACGGGGTAGCGCGCCATCATCCCCTCGAAGTGCGCCGCCGACACCGCGAGCAGCGTGGTCGCGCAGTGCGCGACGGCGTCGTGCGGGCGCGGCATCTGGTCGAACAGCGAGGTATCGCCGAACCACGTGCCGGGCTGCAGGAAGGTGAGCAGGCCCTGGCGGCCGTCGGGGCCGCTGGCGCCCAGGCGGATGGCGCCGCCCAGGATGCCGTACCAGGAATCGGCCGGCCGATCCTTCGCGTAGACCACGTCCCCCTCGTTGAGGTAGCGCAGCGTGGCGACATCGAGCGCCTCGTCGCGCGGGGCCGCCGGCAGCTTGCCGAACCACTGGCTGTCGAGCATCGTCTGCCGTTGCGCGGCCGTGAGGCGTGCCATAGGGTCTTCCCTTTTTGAATTGCAAATCGTTGACAGACGTTGCGTCGCCTCGCTCAGTAGCATCGTTCTCTCTGAGGTTGCGGGGTTCGAACGCGATGTTCGACTCGTCTGCGCCCGCTGCCTATCCGCAGTGCTACCCATGCCACGACGCCCTTCGCCCGGATCACCGCTGTCCGGGCCCGGCATCCCAGGCCTCAGTTGAGACCGTGTCGACATAGATCGAACCTGGAGGGTTCGGCCTGGAAACGTGCGCCCGCGCGCGTCCCAAGGCCACCTGAACGGGCGCCTTGCACCGGCGTCCGCCAACTCACAACCGACGGAGACAAACCAATGAACAAGACTCTCATCAAGTGGCTCACCGTGGCCATGCTCGCCCTCTGCGCGCTTCCTTCCTGGGCCACCGGGTATGCGCAGACCAGGTACCCCATCATCCTGGTGCACGGGCTGTTCGGCTTCGACCACATCGGGCCGCTGGAATACTTCTACGGCATCCCGTCCGACCTGCGCTCCAACGGCGCGCAGGTGTTCGTGGCGCAGGTGGCTGCGGCCAACTCCACCGAGGTGCGCGGCGAGCAGTTGCTCGCCTACGTCAAGCAGGTGCTGGCCGTCACCGGCGCCAGCAAGGTCAACCTCATCGGCCACAGCCATGGCGGCCCCACCGTGCGCTACGTCGCGTCGGTGGCGCCCAACCTGGTGGCCTCGGTCACCAGCGTGGCCGGGCCCAACCAGGGCGCCGCGCTGGCGGACGCGCTCAACGGCACGCTGCCCGCGGGCTCGGTGTCGCGCACGGTGGTGGCCAGCGTGGTCAACGGCTTCGCGTCGCTGATCGGGTTGATCTCGGGCAACAACGCGTCGCAGAACTCGTCGGCCGCGCTGTACTCGCTGTCCAGCGCGGGGATGGCCAGGTTCAATGCCGCGCATCCGGAAGGCCTGCCCACGTCGTCGTGCGGCTCCGGCCCGGCGGTCGCGTCCAACGGCGTGCACTACTGGTCGTGGAGCGGCGCGCAGCCGTACACCAACGCGCTCGATCCGCTCGACCCCGTGCTGGCCATCACCTCGCTGGTGTACGGCGGCGCGAAGAACGACGGCCTCGTGGGCTCGTGCAGCAGCCACCTGGGCACCGTCATCCGCGACGACTACGGCATGAACCACCTCGACGAGGTGAACCAGACAGCGGGCATCGTCAACTGGTTCGAGGTCGACCCGAAGAGCCTGTTCCGCAACCAGGCCAACCGCCTGAAGAACGCGGGGCTCTGACATGCGCCGCCGCCAGCTTCCCATGACCTGGGTGGCGGGCGCGGTGGCGGCCACGGCGCTGGTCGTGATCGGCCTGCAAGGGCTGCCCACGCCGGTGCGGCGGGCCGTCGACGCGGCGCCGCCGGCCGATCCGCGGCCGGCCCCGCCGTCGTCGCTCGCCGGCACCACGCCCGATGGCGCCGCCACCGCCGCGGCCGACCAGTCGCTGGTGCTGGCTCCCGCCCTGGTCCGCCTGTTCGACTACTACCTGACCACGGTGGGCGAGCGGCCGCTAGCCGCGATCCGTGCCGAGGTGGCGCACGACCTCGACGGCCGCCTGGGCCCGCTCGCCGCGCGCCAGGCCAAGGACGTGTTCGATCGCTACCTGAACTTCAAGACCGCGCTGAAGGACCAACGGCCGTCCCGACCCACGGGCTCCAGCGTCGACATGCTGCGCGACGGCCTGCGCCGCATGCAGGCGCTGCGCGCCACGTATTTCAGCGACGCCGAGTCGCGGGCCCTGTTCGGCCCGCAGGACGCCGAGGCCACGGCCGCGCTGTCCCGCATGGCCATCGAACAGGGCGCGTCGCTCACCGACGCGCAACGCCGCGAGCGCCTGGCCGCGCTCGACGCGCGCCTGCCCGCCAGCGTGCGCGCGGACCGCGAGGCCCCGCTGCTGGTCACCCGCCTGGACGAGGCCGCGCAGAAGATCCGCGCCAGCGGCGGCAGCGAGGACGACGTCTATCGCATGCGCGCTGCCGCCACGTCCCCCGAGGCCGCGAACCGGCTGGCCGACCTCGACCGCGACGAGGCCGCGTGGAAGACCCGCATCGGCGCGTACCAGTCGCAACGCGCCGGCGTGCTGGCCGCGCCCGGCAGCGAGGCCGACCGCGCCGCCGCACTGGGCGAGTTGCGCAATCGGCTGTTCACGGCCGAGGAGCAGCGAAGGCTGGCGGCTTACGAAGGGTAGGCGGCTTCAGACGTGGTGCGGCGCCACGATGCGCCGCTCGCCCACCAGGAACGCATCGGCCACCAGCTGGAACGGCCGCCAGTCGACCTCCGACTGGCCGGCCGCGCACAGGTCGGCGAAGCGCGCGTACAACCTGGGGTATTCGCCCGCCAACGCCTCGTCGCTGCCCATCGGCTTGCCGTCGATCTCGAGCGCGCCGCCGCCGCGCGACAGCCGCAGGCGGCCGGTGGTGGTCACCAGCTCGATGTCCCAGGTCTGCTCGCCCTTCTGGCGGAAGTCGAAGTCCGCCTGCATCATGACGCCACGCTCGGTGCGCAGGCCCAGGCGGGCCGCGATGGGCGCCTGCTGGTTCTCCGGGAACTCGAGCACGGACTCATGCACGACCACCTCGTCGGACAAGACCTCGGTCAGCACCGACAGCGCGTTGATGCCCGGGTCGAACACGCCCAGGCCGCCGGCGTCGAAAATCCACTGCTGGCCGGGATGCCAGTGATGCACGTCCTCCTTCCAGGTGATGGTGCCGCCGGTGAGGGTGCGCCCGCGGAGCCAGTCGCGCGCCGTGTCGACACCGGCGGCGAAGCGCGAGTGCCAGGTCTGGAACAGGGTGCAGCCGTGGCGCGCCGCCTCGGCCTGCAGCAGGGCGATGTGCCGCGTGGTGGCGGCCGGCGGCTTCTCCAGCATCACGTGCTTGCCGGCGCGCAGCGCGGCCAGGGCGGCCTCGAAATGCGCCTGGGACGGCGTGCAGATGGAGATCGCGTCGAGCTCGTTCACCTCGGCCAGCAGGGTCTCGATGTCGGCGAAGTTCGCCACGCCGTCCACGTGCGCGTTGCGACTGGCGCAGGCCACGAGCTCGAAGCGCGGGTCGGCGGCAAGCGCCGGAATGTGTTGGTCTCGGGCGATCTTGCCGATGCCGATCAGGGCCAGCTTCAGTGGCATGCGTTTCTCTGGAAATGGCGTCGTGGCGACGCCTGGTTGCTCGGTTCCTTCATATGTTAGCGCCGTGCTCATGGCCGCCGGCCCCGTCCGAGCCATGAAAAATCGGACCCGCGCCATGTCGATTCGAGAGCAGCGAGACGCCGGCCAGATCCATCGCTCGCATCTCTGTCGTGCGGCACCAGACGCGTGGCGAGGTTGTAAGCCGATTCCCGCATGAGGTCCGCGACTCGACGGGGCACCGCCGTTGCCGCATGGAAGGACGACATCGGAGGCGCCGCGAGGCGTTCCGGTGACACGACAACCTCAATGCAAAGGAGATCGATCATGGCTCAACACGACAACGGACGCCGCCCCGTCGGCACGCAATCCGGAGCCTGGCAGCAGGGGCATCGCGACTCGCAGGACCACGGACAGCAGGATCAGTCGTCCGGCCGCTACGGCGGTCAACAGGGCGGGGGCCAGCAAGGCGGCCAGGGCGACTACGGCGGCCAGCAAGACCAGTACGGCCAGCAACGCCACCAGCAGGGCGACAACGGGCATGAGCGTGGCGGCAACGCCGATCGCGGCAGCCAAGGCGGTCAAGGCGGCTTTGGTGGACAGGGCAGCTTCGGCGGCCAGGCGTCCGACAACGACTACGGCAACCGCGGCATCACCGAGAGCGGCAACTTCGGCAACTATGGATCGCAGGGCGACAACTATGGCGCGCTGTCGGGACAGGGCCGTGGCTCGCAAGGCGGCAGCTACGACCAGGGCGGCCAGAGCGGCCAGCGCTTTGGACAAGGACAGGGGTCGTACCGCCACGGGTATGAAGCGCGCACCGACTCCACCGGCGGCTACGGCAGCAGCAACTACGGCGCCGACAACAACTTCGGCTCCGGAAATTACGGCAACGGCGACTGGAACCAGGGCAGCTACGGCTCGCGCGCCGGAGAGTCGGGCGGCCGTGATCGCACGTACGGTCAATCGTCGGCCGACAACTACCAGGGCAACCGCGGCTCGCAGGGCAAGTCGTATGGCGGCGGCTACGGCGACAACGGCTACCAGGGCAACTTCTCGCAGGGCCAGCGCGGCCAGTCGTACCACGACCCCGACTACCACCAGTGGCGCGGCGAGCAGCTGAGCCGCCTGGATCGCGACTACGACGAGTGGCGCCAGCACCGCTTCCAGCGCTTCTCGGAGGACTTCGACAGCTGGCGTTCGAACCGCGACAACAACCCGGGCGGCAGCAACAACCGCGAGGGCGCGGTGGGCCAGTCGAACGCGCAGCAGTCGGCCTCGAGCGACGCCTCGGGCCAGCAGGCCGGCACGTCCAAGCATGACGTGTCGAGCGGCGGCGACAAGGGCGCCGGCAAGACCGCGACGAAGTAACCGTCCGGGGTCTGGCCCCGAAGGGGCCAGACCTCTAGCGGCGGTCGCAGTCGGCCCAGCTGGTGGGCGTCTCGTAGAGCCGCAGCCTGCGCAGCTTCAGGTGGTTGCCGAACCGCTCGGTGTAGAGCGGATCGAGCGTCTGGAATGCGATCGCCACCAGGTTCTCGGCGGTGGGCACGCGATCCGTCACCACCGTCTTGTGACCCGGAATCTGCGCGAGCAGGCCGCGGATGAGCGTGTCGCCCTCGTGCACCAGGAACGCGTGGTCCCACAGGTCGACGAGGTGCTCCTTGGCGAGCGCCTTCACGTCCGTGAAGTCCATCAACATGCCGTGGTCGCTGGACTCCGGGTCGTCGATCGGCTCGCCCTCGAGCGTGATTTCCAGGGCGTAGCGATGGCCATGCAGGTTGCGGCACTGGCTCTTGTGCTGCGGAATGCGGTGGCCTGCGTCGAATTCGAGTCGTTTGGTGATCGTGAGCATGAGATGGGATCGAGACCCGCGGGCCCCCAGGCGTTCAACGGATGTTGAGCAGCTTGTGGGTCTGCAGGCCGAGTTTCCATTGGGGATGCGCCAGGCAATAGTCCATCGCCAGGCGCTGGTTGGTGGCCTGCAGCAGGTTGTCCATGGGCTGCAGGAAAAAATGCGTGAACTGGAGATCGGTGAAGCGTTCGGGGTCGACGCCGTCCTGCGGGAAGACCAGCTTCAGCTCGTCGCCGGCCGTGATCACGACCTTCGAATCGGCCTTGGGGCTCACGCACACCCAGTCGAGACCGGGCGGCGGCGTGACGGTGCCGTTGGTCTCGACGGCGATCATGAAGCAACGGGCGTGCAGCGCGTCGATCAGCGCGGGGTCGACCTGCAGCAAAGGCTCGCCGCCGGTCAGCACCACGAAACGGTGCGACGGCGTGTCGCCCCAATGCTTCGCGATCTCGTCGGCCAGCAGCTCGGCGGTCTTGAACTTGCCGCCGCCGTCGCCGTCGGTGCCCACGAAGTCGGTGTCGCAGAACTTGCAGACGGCGTCCGCGCGATCATCCTCGCGGCCCGTCCACAGGTTGCAGCCGGCAAAGCGGCAGAACACCGCCGGCCGGCCCGCATTGGCGCCCTCGCCCTGCAGCGTGTAGAAGATTTCCTTGACGCTGTAGGTCATGCGAACTCTATCGGCAACACGCGGCGCAGGATTAGCCGACCAGCAGGCGATTGACCCGCTGCACATACGCCGCCGGCTCTTCCAGCTGGCCGCCCTCGGCCAGCCAGGCCTGGTCGAACAACAGGTTGGCGAAGTCGTCGAAGCGCGGATCGGCCTCGAGCTTCTTCACCAGCGCGTGCTCGGGATTCACCTCGAGGATGGGCTTGGTGTCGGGCGCCGTCTGGCCGGACTGCTTGAGCAGGCGGGCCAGGTGGGCGCTCATCTCGCCCTCCTCGACCACGATGCAGGCGGCGGAATCCACCAGGCGCGACGTGGCGCGCACGTCCTTGGCGCGATCCTTCAGCGCCTCCTTCAGGCGCTCGAGCACCGGCGCGAACGCGGTGGCCGCCTGCTCGGCGGCCTGCTTCTCGTCCTCGTCCTGCAGCGAGCCCAGGTCGACGGCGCCCTTGGCCACGCTCTGCAGCGAGTGGCCTTCGAACTCGTGCAGGTGCGACAGCAGCCATTCGTCGACGCGGTCGACCAGCAGCAGCACCTCGATGCCCTTCTTGCGGAAGATCTCGAGCTGCGGGCTGGCCTTGGCGGCGCCCAGCGAGTCGGAGGCGATCACGTAGATGGCCTCCTGGCCTTCCTTCATGCGCGACACGTAGTCGACCAGCGACACGCCCTTGTCGGCGTGCGTGGACGCGAAGCGGTACAGCTTGGCCACGCGGTCCTTGTTGGCGTGGTCCTCGCCGATGCCTTCCTTCAGCACCGAGCCGAACTCGTCCCAGAACGCCTGGTACTTGTCCTTCTCGCCCACGTCCTCGCTGTCGGCCAGCGATTCGAGCATCGACAGCACGCGCTTGGTGGACCCCTCGCGGATGGCCTTCACGTCGCGGCTTTCCTGCAGCAGCTCGCGCGACACGTTCAGCGGCAGGTCGGCCGAGTCGATCACGCCCTTGACGAAGCGCAGGTAGACCGGCATCAACGCCTCGGCGTCGTCCATGATGAAGATGCGCTTGACGTAGAGCTTCACGCCGCCGCGCTTGTCGCGGTTCCACATGTCCATCGGCGCGTGCGCCGGGATGTACAGCAGCTGCGTGTACTCGCTGCGACCTTCCACGCGGTTGTGCGTGTAGGCCAACGGGGCGTCCGAATCGTACGAGATCTGCTTGTAGAAATCGGTGTACTCGGCGTCGGTGACGTCGCTCTTGGAGCGCGCCCACAGCGCGGAGGCCTTGTTGACGGTCTCCCACTCGTCGAGCGTCTTGTACTCCGCGGTCTCGCCGTTCCATTCCTCTTTCTTCATGAGGATGGGCAGCGAGATGTGGTCGGAGTACTTCGAGATGATGGACTTGAGCTTCCAGGGGCGCAGGAACTCGTCCTCGCCATCGCGCAGGTGCAGGATCACGTCGGTGCCGCGTTCGGCGCGGGTGATCTCCTCCACCTCGAAGTCGCCGGTGCCTTCGGAGCTCCAGCGCACGCCCTGCTCGGCCGGCAACCCGGCGCGGCGTGACTCGACCGTCATGCGGTCGGCCACGATGAAGCCCGAGTAGAACCCGACGCCGAACTGGCCGATCAGCGAGGCGTCCTTCTTCTGGTCGCCCTCGAGCTTCGACATGAACTCCTTCGTGCCGCTCTTGGCGATGGTGCCCAGGTGCGACACCGCCTCTTCCGCCGACAGGCCGATGCCGTTGTCGCGGATGGTGAGGGTCTTCTTCTCGGCGTCGAAGAAGATGCGCAGCTCGAGGTTGGGCGCGTCTTCCAGGTACTGCGGGTGGTCGATGGCTTCGAAGCGAAGCTTGTCGCAGGCGTCCGAGGCGTTCGACACCAGCTCGCGCAGGAAGATTTCCTTGTTCGAGTAGAGCGAATGCGTGACGAGGTGCAGGATCTGCTTGACCTCGGCCTGGAACGAAAGAGTTTGCTTTTCCATGGTGTGGAGCCCGATTTGGTTCTGGGTCGAAGGATGGACAACCGTGTATTGTCCCCCGACCGCCAGATGCGGGCCACACCCGGGTTTTTCAAGCGCCCGGCTTGCGGCGGCGCGCGACCGCCCCCATCAGTCCCAGGCCCGCCAGCAACAGCGCGACGTTGGCCGGCTCCGGCACGGCCGTGACGTCCGTGTACCTGCCGTCGAAGTGCACGACCGCGGCCAGGCCGTCGATGGTGGTCTCGCCCATCAGCGCGCGGAAGGCCGCGTTGCCGGTCAGGTCGCCCTCGAAGCGCAGCGCGTAAGTGGGCGAGGCGGAGGCCAGCCAGTCGGTGACGCTCAAGGTCTTGCCGCCCGACACGCTGCCCAGCGCATCGAAGGTCATCGACGAGTCGCCGAGGTCGATGGCCGAGTCCTGGCCCAGCGACAGCACGGCGAACTCCTGGCCGTTGGCGCCCGGCATGTTCGCCAGCCTGAGCGTGCCGCCCTCCAGGTCGAGCGTGCCGCCCGTGGCCAGGCGGTTCGCGCCGCCCGACAACACCAGCGTGGCGCCCGAGTCGAAGCGGGTGGTGCCGGTGTAGGCGCTCTGGCCGGTGAAGGTGACGCTGCCGCTGGCGATCTCCACCTTGTCGAAGTTGGAGATGCCCGAGGCGTACGAGAAGCTGTTGCCCTTGCCCGGAGCGATCGTCATCGAGTTCCTGCCGCTGCCGCCGACGATGTCGCCCAGGATGGACGCCTTGCCGCCGCTGACGACGATCGTCAGGTTGCCGCTGCCGCCGGCGATCGCCGTCTTGCTGCTGCTGCCGTCGATCAGGCCGCTGTTGGCGATGCTGGCCGCGTCGGCGCCGAGCTGGATCGCCGCGTCGATGCTGCCGCCGCCCCGGATGGTGGACGTGGCGTCGTTACTGATCGACACCGTGTAGCCGCTGGCCAGGCCCTTGGCGACGATGGCCGAGCTGTTCTGACCCCGGATGAGCCCGCCGTCCTGGTTGATCACCACGGCGTTGCCGTAGAGGCCGTCGCGGTTGCCGGCGTTCGGGCCGGTGGCGATGTCGTTGCCGGTCAACGTGATGCCGATGCCCTTGCCCGCGGTGTTGCCCGCCGCCACGAGGCCTTCGATCGTGCCCGAGTTGGTGATGCTGCCGCCGCCGACGCTCAGGCCTTCGCTGAACGCCAGGGCCTCGCCGCTGTCCGGCACCGCGTTGAGAGAGCGGATGACCCCGGTGTTGATCAGCGCGACCAGGCCGTCGACGTCCACGCCGTCGCCGTCGCCGGTGATGCCGTTGCCGATGATCGTGCCGTGGTTGGTGATCGTGGCCGATTCCTTGCCGTTGGCGCCGTCGAGGTTGATGCCCGAGCCGTTGTCGCCGCGAATGGTGGCGCCGACGCCGTTGTTGACGGTGGTCGTGAACAGCGAGGTGGCGTCGGGCGCGCCGCCGGTGATGCCGTGGCGCCCGCCTTCGATCGTGCCGCCCGCCTTGTTGTCGACGACGACGCCGGTGTTGCCCTGCACGTCCACGCCGTCGCTGCTGCTGCCGGTGGTGGTGACCGACAGAATCGTGCCCCAGTTGTTGACCACGCCGTTGACGCCCGGACGCACCGCGTCGGCCTCCAGCGCCTTCAGCACGCCGGTGGCGTAGTTGTTGACGACGTTGGAGCCGCTGGTGATCGCGTTGAAGTCGACCGCCTGGGCGCCGCCGCCCGAATGGTTGGTCGAGATCATCGTGCCCCAGTTGTTCAGCGTGACGCTGGCGGGCGTCTTGGCCATCTGGATCACGTCGGCGTCGTAGGTCTGCATCAGCGCCGAGCTGTTGGTGGCGGAGCCGTTGTTCACGACCAGGTTGGCCACGCCGGTGTTGTCGCGCACGGCGCGTCCGGTGCCCGTCTGCGTGATGCTGCCCAGGTTCGTCAAGGCGGCGTTGTCGCCGGTCACGGTGACGGCGACGTCGGAGCCGCCCACCGTCAGCGTGCCGGTTCTGGTGACGCTGCCGGACTGCCCGGCGGCCAGGGTCTGGGCCTTCGTCACCGGGGTCGAGATCGGGAAGTTGTTCGCGGCCTGGGCGGCGTCCATGGCCAGCAGGGCCAGCAGCGGAACGAGGAACAACGGGGCACGGGCGTGCGCAAGCGTCGACGAGAAGGTCGGCATCGGAAGATCCAGCGTTGTCTTGGGTTGTTGCAGTGTCGTGACAGCGGATGACGATGGCGTGACAGTGACTGCCGTCGAGCTGACCTGGGCGTCACGCAACTCGCGCTTCCCCGAACAGGGATAGCACCTCCCCAGTTTCTCGGCGCCGCGCCTTGACTCGGCTCGTCCTCACACCGAGACTTTTTGCACACAAACACCTCATCGAAAGCCATCCATGCGCACCCCCAGGATTCTCGCCGCCGGCCTCTGCGTCGTTGGCGCGGCTACCACCCAGTCCGCCCTGTCGGCCACCGCGCCGCAGGCGGCGCTGGCCCGCGTCCAGCCGCAGGCCAGCGTCGCCGCGGCGTCGCCGCAGGACGTCGTGGAGTTCGGCGTCTACCTGTCGATGCGCCACAAGAAGGAGCTCGAATCGCTGCTGGCGCAACTGCACGACCAGGCCTCGCCGCAGTACCACCAGTGGCTCGCGCCCGAAGACTTCCTGAAGCAGTACGGCCCGAAGGCGTCGGACATCGCTGCCGTGAAGGACGCGCTCACCGCGCGCGGCCTCACCATCGTGTCGACCAACGCGCACGGCGTGAAGGTGCGCGGCACGGCCGACGCGGTGGCGCAGGCGTTCAGCACGCCCATCCAGAAGGTGACCGGGCGCACGCACACGCGCTTCCAGGCACGCCGGGGCCTGCAGGTGCCCGTCGAGCTGGCCGCCATCCCGCTGCATGTATTCGGCCTGGCGCGCGTGCCCGAGCATCACGTGCACGCCCGCGTGCTGGGCGTGGCGCCCGCCGCCACCATCGACAACCGCTACAGCCCCACGGGTCCGTATTGGTTCACCGACCTGAAGCAGGGCTACGACTACCCGGCCTGGAGCCCCGACACCGACGGCAGCGGCGTGAGCGTGGCGGTGCTGATGTCCGACCTCGTGTTCCCCGACGACGTGGCCGCCATGTTCAAGCACGAGAAGTTCATGGCCCTCACCGGGCAGAAGGCGCCCAAGGTCACCACGCTGCTGGTGGACGGCGGCGGCGCGTACGACGGCAACGGCTCCGTGGAGGCCAGCCTCGACGTGCAGCAGGTGCTGGGCGGCGCGCCGGGCGCCAAGGTCACGCTGGTGAGCATTCCCGACCTGTCCGACCAGTCCATCATGGACGGCTACCAGGCCATCATCGACTCCAACAAGTACGACATCGTCAACTCGTCGTTCGGCGGCTGCGAGGCGGCCTACACGGCGGCCTACAACGACGGCGACGACTACACCGACCTGCTGGAGGCGCAGCACGAGATGTTCCTGCAGGGCAACGCGCAGGGCATCACGTTCGTGGCCAGCTCGGGCGACTCGTCGGGCCTCGAATGCCCCAGCGTCGACTACTTCTACGGCGGCACCAACCCCACCTTCGTGCCCAGCATCAGCACGCCGGCGGGCGACCCGGCGGTCACGGCGGTGGGCGGCGGCAACCTCGTCACCACCAGCTCCACCACCAGCCTGAAGTCGGCCTACGTGCGCGAGACCGCGTACAACGATCCCGAGGCGCCCTACGATCCGTATGGCGTCGGCGTGAACGTGTCGGGTGGCGCCTGGGGCGCCGGCGGCGGGGTGAGCGTGGTGTTCAAGAAGCCGCTGTACCAGAGCCTGGCCAGGACGGGCTCCACGTGGCGCACGATTCCCGACGTCGGCATGCAGGTGGGCGGCTGCCCCGCAAGCGCCATCAGCTGCAGCGCCGACGACAGCTCGGTCATCACCGCCTACGGCATCGGCATCGGCGGCGACTACTACCAGCTCATCGGCACCTCGGTGGCGTCGCCCGAGTTCGTGGGCGCGCTGGCGTTGTTCGAGCAGCAACTGGGCAAGCGCAACCATCGCCTGGGCAACGCCAACTACTACCTGTACGCCGTGGGCGCGCTGCAGACGCTGGCCGGCGGCACCCACGCGCCGGCCTGGCTGCAGTTCTATCACCGCAACAATCCTGGCTACAACGGCGTCGTCTACGACGATTTCCCCAGCTACAACTACAACTATGTCTACGGCAACGGCAGCCCGGACGTGCGCAAGCTGTTCGGCATGACGGCGTATCAGGCGGCCGGCGTGCCGCAGACGGCGACCAACCCGTAACGCCTATCTGTTTCAAGAAGCACAGGGCGTTCGCCGCACGGCGAACGCCCTTTTTAATGGGCGCGCGGACCGTGCCCGGCGGCGCCAGCTCGACCGCAAACGCATCTGGAGGTATCCACGGTCGAGCAGGCAGGCATGCGGTTCGCCCGCAAGAGTCCATCACGGGGCGGCCATTCCGCCGGCGCCCGGACGTCTACAGGAGAGATTCCCATGAACAACACCACCCATTCCCGCCTGCGCGGTTTCCAGCTGGCCCTTGTCGCCTCGGCGGCCATCGCGCTGGGCGCGTGCTCGAAGAGCGACCCCAATGCCACGCCCGCGATGGGCGAGGCGAGCGCGCCCAACAGCGTTGCGATGGCGCCTGTCGCGCCGGCTCCCGCGCCGGTGGTCGTGGCGCAGGCCAACACCGACCGCTCCTACGACCAGGGCCGCCGGGACCAGGCGCGGCGTGACGCGAACCGCGCCGATCGTGAACTGCCGCCGCGCGCCGATCGCGACACCGAAACCGACCAGCAGCGCCTGCGCGATCGCCAACAGGTGGCCGCTGCCGGATGCCACGAGTGCGGCGTGATCGAGGCGGTGAACGCGGTGGAGGTGCAGGGCGACAACAAGGGCGTCGGCGCCGTAGCCGGCGGCGTGGGTGGCGCGCTGGTGGGCAGCCGCATCGCGGGCGGCGGCAACCGCACGCTGGGCGGCGTGGTGGGCGCAGTCGGCGGCGGCCTGCTCGGCAATGCCATCGAGAAGCACCAGCGCAAGGAGACCATGTACGACGTGACCGTGCGCATGGACGACGGCTCGCACCGCACGTTGCGCGAGTCGACGGCTCCAGCGGTGGGCGAGAAGGTGCGCGTCGAGAGCGACGGCCTGCACGATCGCGGCTGATCGAGGGCGGGGCCAGGCCCCGCCTCGCGCCATGCGTCATTCCGCGCGGGGTGGCGGAATCCATGCTGCATTGCGTGGATCCTGCGACTGCGCGCAGGATGACGGCAGACTACTTGCCGATCGCGCCCGCCAGCGCCAACGTCGGCGCTGCCTGGTTCATCGTGTAGAAGTGCAGCGAGGGCGCGCCGCCTGCCACGAGGCGTTGGCATAGCGCCGCCATCACCTCGAGGCCGAAGGCCTTGATGGACTTGGTGTCGTCGCCGAACGACTGCAGGCGCAGCCGCATCCAGCGCGGGATCTCGCAGCCCGAGTTGTCGGCGAAACGCATCAGGCCGCTGGAGTTCGTGATGGGCATGATGCCCGGCACGATCGGCACGCCGATGCCCATCGCGCGTACCTCGTCGACGAAGCGGAAGTACGCATCGGCGTTGAAGAACATCTGCGTAATGGCCGAGTTCGCGCCGGCGGTCACCTTGGCGGCGAACGCCTTCAGGTCGGCCTCGGGCGAACGCGCCTGCGGATGCGTCTCGGGGTAGGCGGCCACCTCGATGTGGAAGTGGTCGCCGGAGTGCTTGCGGATCTGCTCGATCAGCTCGGTGGCGTAGCGGAACTCGCCGAAGCTGCCCGAGCCGCTGGGCAGGTCGCCGCGCAGCGCCACCACGCGGTCGATGCCGGCGGCCTTGAAGCCGTCGAGCGTGTCGACCACGCTGGCGCGCGTGGCGCCGATGCAGGTGAAGTGCGGCACGCCCGTGCCGCCTTCGTCGCGGATCGCCTGCACCACCTGCAGCGTGCCCATCTGCGTCGAGCCGCCCGCACCGTAGGTGACCGAGCAGAACTCGGGCTCGAGCGCACGCAGCTCGGCCCGCGCCGCAGCCAGCTTGGCCATGCCTTCGGGCGTCTTCGGCGGGAAGAACTCGAGGCTGATGGGAGCGCGGGCCATCAGTAGCGGTAGGTGTCGGGCTTGTACGGGCCGGCCTGCGAGACGCCGATGTAGGCGGCCTGCTCTTCCGACAACACCGTCAGCTTCGCATTCAGCTTGGACAGCTGCAGGCGCGCCACCGTCTCGTCCAGGTGCTTGGGCAGCACGTAGACCTTGCCGGACTCGTAGGCGTCGGGGCGCGTGAACAGCTCCACCTGGGCGATGGTCTGGTTGGCGAACGACGACGACATCACGTAGCTGGGGTGGCCCGTGCCGCAGCCCA
>JBBQYL010000107.1:0-17186 GCA_038208735.1 Burkholderiales bacterium | reverse complement strand
TATTCGTGCACATCGTGTACTTCCTGCACATGGATCGTTCCGCCGAGCAGCGCTGGAACGTGCTGGCCTTCGCCTTCACCGCGCTGATCCTGGTGATCGTGGTGGCCGGCTCGGTCTGGATCATGCACAACGCCACCAGCAACATGGAGCACTCGATGGCGCCCACCAGCTCCGAGGGCGTGATCCCGCAGCGATGAACGCCAGCTCGACGCATCCCGGGTCGACGTCTCAGCCGTCGACGCCGCCGTCGCGAATCGTCCGGGCCCGCTGCACGATCCGCGTGCGCTCCGCCTCGTCGAGGCGTCCCAGGCTCTTCACCTGCATGGCCGTGCGCGGATTTGCGGCCAGCAGGGCCTCGTGCCGCATCAGGAAGTCCCAGTACAGCGTCGTGAACGGGCACGCGTCGTCGCCCACGCGCTCGCCTGGACGGAAGCGGCAGCGGGCGCACAGGCTGCCCGCGCTCATGCGCTCGATGTAGCGTCCGCTGGCCACGTAGGGCTTGCTGGCCATCAGCCCGCCGTCGGCGAACTGGCTCATGCCGAAGGTGTTGGGCAGCTCGACCCACTCGACGGCGTCCACGTACACCGCCAGGTACCAGGCATGCACTTCGCGCGGTTCCACGCCCAGCAGCAATGCATACAGGCCGGTGACCATCAGGCGCTGGATGTGATGCGCATAGCCGTGTTCCAGCGTCTGGCCGACCGCATCGGCCAGGCAGGCCATCGGCGTGCGTCCGTGCCAGTAGAACGCGGGCAACGGCTCGTGCGCGTCGAGCGCGTTGAGCTCGAGGTAGCCGGGCATGCGCGTCCAGTAGATGCCCCGCACATACTCGCGCCACCCCAGGATCTGGCGGATGAAGCCCTCGGCGCTCTCCAGCGGAACCCGTCCCTCGCGCCAGGCGGCTTCGGCCGCCGCCACCACCTCGCGCGGATTGAGCAGCCCCAGGTTGAGCGCGGCGGACAGGTGCGAATGCCACAGCCAGGGCTCGCCCGGCCACAGCGCGTCCTGCCAGCGGCCGAAGGCCGGCAGGCGCTCCGCCACGAAGCGCGCCAGCGCTTGCAGGGCCTGAGCGCGCGTCACG
The DNA here is from genome assembly GCA_038208735.1 of Burkholderiales bacterium. GTDB lineage: Bacteria > Pseudomonadota > Gammaproteobacteria > Burkholderiales > Burkholderiaceae_C > Scleromatobacter. Next base: position 16,105 of record JBBQYL010000107.1, on the reverse strand, counting down.
GGCCAGGCGAACGAGGCGAGGCGGCCCGGGTGCGTGGCGAATCTCGACTGGACGAGCTCGATCACCTCGCGCGTGACGGCATCGGGCGGAAAGTCCTGTGGGGGCGGCACCTCGGCCGGCCCCGTCTTCGCGAACGCGTGGCGATTCTCGCTGTCGTAGTTCCAGCGGCCTCCGGCCGGCGCGTCGCCGTCCATCAGCACCCCGTGGCGCACCCGCTGCTCGCGGTAGAACCTCTCCAGCCGCAACGTCCGGCGTCCGCGGGCGTGCTGCGCGAACTCGCGCACCGTGCAAAAGAACTGCCGGTCGTCGTGCACCACCAGCGCCCGGTCGTTCGACGCCGCGACCGCGCGCAGCTCGCGCAGCACGCGCGCGTCGCCCGGGGCGGTCATGGCCAGCCCCTGCGGCGCCAGCCGGGCGATGGCCGTGGCCAGCTCGGACGCCAGTGTGCCGCGGTTGCCCGCATCGTCCAGCCGCGTGTAGTGCACCGTGTGGCCCCGGGCTCGCGCGGCCTCTGCGAAATGACGCATGGCGGACAGGAACAACGCAGTGCGGGGCTGGCTCGACCAGACATGCGTCGACTCCTCCGCCACCTCGGCCATCCACACGGCGTCGAGCGCCGGATCGAAGTCGTCGAACGGGGCGGCGTCGAGGGCGAGCTGGTCGCCCAGCACCAGCACCAGCGTCCGGATCAAGCCAATGCCCCCGGCCCGCGACGACGGCAGGCCTCGCAGCAGTAACGCACCTGGTCCCAGTTCCTGGCCCAGGCGCGGCGCCAGCCCATGGGCCGTCCACAGGCGACGCACGGCTTGCTGGGCAGGCGGGCCTTCAGCCCCTTGACGGGCGCGTGCTGGTTCATGCCGTCATGCCGATCACTTGATGAGGGGCCGCACCGTGGTGAATCCGCCGTCCACTGCGATCACCTGGCCGGTGATGCGCGAGGCCGCGGCCGACAGCAGCCAGGCCATCACGTCGGCCACTTCCTCCGGCGTCTGGATGCCCCCCAGCGGATACTGGCGACCGGCGCCGGCCCGTACCGCGTCGATGCGCAGCAGCGCGGCCGTCATGCCGGTGTCCGTCAGGCCCGGCGCCACGGCGTTGATGCGCAGCCGCGCCGACGCGTAGGTCGCCGCGGCGCTGCGCACGAGGGCCTCGATGCCGCCCTTGGCCGCCGCGATCGCTTCGTGGTTGGCCACCCCGATGCGCGCCACCACGCTGGAGACCAGGACCGCCGCGCCCGGCGCGCCGGAGTCCCGCCGCGACTGCACCCAGGCGCGCAGCACGTAGAGAGCGCTGTCGAGGTTGACGCGCAGCGTCTCGCGCACGTCGTCGTCGGTGGTGCGGTGCAGCGGCGCCATCAGTGTGCTGCCGACGCAGTGGGCCAGCAGCATCGGAGACGACCCGAGCAGTTCCGCGCAGCGCGTCATCGAGAGCGCCGCGCCCTCGGATGTGGTCGTGTCCGCCACGATCCGGGCGTCCGCGGCGATCGTGGCCAGCGTCGCGGCGTCGCGACCCACGATGGCGATCCGATGCCCGGCCCGGCGCAACTCCTCCACCAGGGCGCGGCCGATGCCGCCGCTCGCGCCGGTGACCATGGCGACGCCGGACCCGGCTTGCGGGATCATGTTCATGTCGTGCTCCTGTCCTCTTGGCGCGCAACGGCCGGCGCATGCACGGCCTCGCGGACGCTTGCGATGCGTGCGGCCAGGGCGTCGCCCGACACCCAGGCGCCTTCGACGCCGGCCCCGCCAAGGTAGTCACCGCAGACGCCCAGGCCCAGGTCGGCGTCGAACCAGAACGGTTGCAGGGTTCGCGTGCCGGCTCGGGCCACGGAGGCGTAGCGCCACAGGTGCACCTGCGAGAAGCGCCAGCGCGGGGTCTCGGGAAGCACGTCGGCCAGCGCGCGCAGCAAGGCGGCCTGGACTTCGGCCTGCGGCAGCTCCAGATGAGTCTCGCTCCAGGCTGCGTTCGCGTGCGCCACGTAATGTGCCCGGCCCCGCTCGAACGGTCGCCCGGGCTTGCGGTCGTTGCGGATGATGCACGCCAGAGGGCCTTCGCGGGGCCGCGCCACGTCCCAGTCCGTGCCTCCGGCTGGGTCGTCCGCGATCGCCATCAGCGTCCAGCACGCCGCCATGCGACGCTGCCGGGCCTGGTTCGCCCAACCCGGGTGGTGGGGGGCCAGGAGTTCGGCGGCCTGGCGTGGCGGCATGGCCAGGACGACCTGCGAAAACACGGGTCCCGGCGACGCTCCCTTGGCCGCCAAACGCCAGCCTTGCCGCTCCCGATGAAGTGCGTCCACCGGTTTGCCGAGGGTGCTTGGCAGCCCGTCGACGAGGCGCCTGCACAGCGCCGGCATCCCCGCGCCCGCGACCCATTGCTCGAAGCCTTCGGGGGCCGCGGAGCTGCCCGACGCCATCCGCGGACGCCAGCGGTGCAACTCGCCGCGCAGGCACCGGTCATGCACGAATCGGGAAAACGCCGCACCCTGCGCCGAGAAGCCCGGGGCGCCGTGGTCGAAGGCGGTGTCGTGCGCGACGCCCGCGTCGTCCGTCCAGCGCACGCGCCGCGTGGCCAGGCGGCCACCCACGCCACGCGACTTGTCGAACAGGTGGGCCTCGACGCCCGAGTCCGCCAGCCGCCTGGCGCACGCGGCGCCGGCCATGCCGGCGCCGACGACGGCCACGCGCGGGAGGCCGGCGCTCACGTCGGCGTCCTCGGGCACGTTGGGCGGGACGAGTCATCGTCGAGAAGGGTGACGCTGGTGGGACAGGCTTTGCAGGACATGGCGTCAAATATATGCAAAACTAGCGTCAAGACGTGTTTACGACGGCCATTTCAGCGTTGTGACGCATAGTAATCCGACTCAAAACCGGTTCATCGCAAGATTATGCCCTCGCAGCCACCGATCAAGCACGCCACGAACGCCGAGGCTTCCGACGAAGCGACGCCGCGTTACCGGAGCGGCGCCGTTGCCAGGATGGTCCAGATGCCCGTGGCGACACTGCGCATCTGGGAACGCCGCTACGGGGTTGTCCGGCCGGCTACGTCGGCGTCCGGGCACCGGCTCTATTCCGCCGGAGACGTTCGCCGCCTCGTGCAGCTCAAGCAGCTCACCGAGACCGGTCACGCCATCGGCTCCATCGCCGCGCTGGACGAGGACGAACTGCGTCAGGTCGCCGCCACCCACGCCACCTCCTTGCCGTCGCGTGGCGGCGGCGTACGCAGCCGGCCCGGGCCGTGGCGCGTGGTGGTGGTGGGCCAGGCGCTCGCGCTGCGTCTTCGGCGGCCGGCGCTGCTGCAACGGGTGGGCCGCGTCGTCCGTGTCGTCGGCGTTCACGACGATCTGGCCCAGGCCGCCGCTGCCGGCGGCGTCGACGCCGTGGATGCGCTGCTGATGCAGGCGCCGCAGCTCGGGCCCGGAACACTCGCTCAGGTTCGCGCCGCCATGGTGGCCTGCGATGCGCGCATCGGCGCGTTGCTCTACGGATACGGCGCGGCGGCTGTCTGCGATGCGATCGCGGACGCCGGCATCGTGCTGCTTCGCGAGGCGCAGGACGACAGGGCCCTGGCCGTCTGGCTGCGGAGCCTCGCTGGAACGAGCGAACCCGGTGCTGCCCTGGCTTCGACAGGATTGCCCGTGGAACTCGACGAGATCGCGCCGCGCCGCTACGACGATGCGGCGCTGACGGACTTCGCCGGCCTGTCTTCGACCATCGCCTGCGAATGCCCGAAGCATGTGGCGGAGCTGCTGATCCAGCTGTCGCACTTCGAGGCCTACAGCGCCGACTGCCAGAGCCAGAGCCCGGCGGACGCGTCGCTGCACGACTATCTGCGGCGCATCGCCGGCCAGGCGCGCGCGCTGTTCGAATCGGCGCTCGAGCGGGTGGCGATCGAAGAGGGGCTGATGTTGCCGCGCTAGATTCGTGGACGCGTGGGCCCCGAGAGGCCCACGCTTGCACTGCCGTGACTGTCACACCGCCCAGGGGCGATGCGGGTCAGGCGGCGACGGCAGCATCCTGGTCGGCGTTCGCGGTCGACGCCTGCGGCGCGTCGGCGTCTCCCGCATCCGCTTCGCTGGCGTGCGCCATCGAATTTGGACCGTTGGCGCCGAGGTCGTCCAGCGTCGGCCGCCCGCCCATGCGGCCCGAAGCGTCGTAGGTCGAAGGCGACGAGTCCCCCCGGCTCAGGGTGACGACGACGTCGGGCCCGGAGTCGGTGGTGGGGGCGGCGTCGTCCGGCGGGCCGCTGGCGTCGTCTGACGGGTTGGTGCCTGAACGCAGCGTGCGATCGAGCGCCGCGGCCGCCGCGTAACGGTCGCCCGCGGAAGGCGATGAGATCATCATCTGAAAGCTCCTGGAGAGGCAATGGTCAGTGATCGGACGCTGGGGCATCGACCTTGAACGCTCTCCGTCGCGCGAACCTGAAGCCTCGTTGAACCTGCACGGCAGGTGGGCAGATGTCACATCCGAGGCAGCAAATGGTTACAGCTCGACCGGGACTCGACGATAACGGCTCATCGGTGGCCAGCCCACCTCACCGCATCGCCCAAGATCATGAACCTGCACACCGCTCCTGCCGCCACCGCCCGCGTCGAATGGGAACTGCTGCCGTCGCTGCTGAACATGCTGGGACGCCGCCCCCGTGCGCAGCCGGCCTGGATGGAGACGGTGCCGTCGGAGCTGGACATGCTGGAGCCCTCGGGCCCGTTCGAGGAAGTGTTGCCCGGCCTGTCGATGCGAGAAGTGCGCGAGCCGGACATCTTCCAGATCTTCTTCGGCTGAAGACAAAGGTTAGCAACGGTGCGTCGGGCGCGCGCAAGCCGTGCGACGCCCACGCCCCGAACGGCCGCACAATCGAAGCCCCCTCATCACGGGGCTGGCGCCGCGGCCTTTCGCCTTGCGACACGGCCCCCAATCCGCCATGTCGCCAGCCGCGCACCATCACTTCGTCGAGGCCGAGATCCTCGAGCTGCGTCCCACGCAGATGACGGCGGGGTTCGCCGAGGTGGCGCTCAAGCGCCGCGAATGGGCGACGCTGTCGAAGAAGGATCGCAAGCTGCTGCTGCAGTCGCACTGGTTCCCGGCGGTGCTCGGGCCGCGCGGGCGCCACTACATCGTCGACCACCACCACCTGGGCCTGGCCCTGCACGAGGAGGGTGTGCGCAGCGTCAAGCTGGCGGTGCTGGACGACCTGTCGTACCTCGTGCCCACCGTGTTCTGGCGCGTGATGGAGCAGCGCAACTGGGTGCACCCGTTCGACCAGACCGGCAAGCGCCGGCCGTACACCGACATCCCCACGTCCATCACCGAGCTGGACGACGACCCGCATCGCAGCCTGGCCGGCATGCTGCGCACGGCCGGCGGCTTCGCCAAGGACACGTCGCCGTTCGCCGAGTTCCTGTGGGCGGACTACCTGCGCCCGCACGTGTCGCGCGCGCAGATCCGCAAGGACATCGGCCAGGCGCTGCGCGAGGCGCAGGGGCTGTCAAGAAGCCCGCTCGCGCGCTACCTGCCGGGATGGTCGGGCGTGACGGTGCCGATGGCCGACCTGCGCAAATGACGGCGCGCTCCGGCGCATCGCTGGCCGTCGACCTCGTCGCGGGCGTCTCGATGGCGGGCCTGCTGCTGCCGGAGGCGGTGGCGTATTCCGGCATCGCGGGCATGCCGCCGCAGGCCGGGCTGCTGGCGTTGTTCGCCGGGCTGCTGGTGTACGGGCTCATCGGGCGCTCGCGCTTCGCGATCGTGTCGGCCACGTCGTCGTCGGCCGCGGTGCTGGGCGCGACCACGCTGTCGCTCGCGGGCCACGACGCCGCGTTGCGGGCCGCGCTCGCCGCGGGCCTCGTGCTGGCCACGGGCCTGGCGTTCCTGGCCGCCGGGTCGATGCGCCTGGGCGGCATCTGCAGTTTCATCTCCAAGCCGGTGCTGCGCGGATTCTCGTTCGGGCTGGCGCTGGTGATCATCGCCAGGCAACTGCCCAAGCTCTCAGGCACGCCGGCGGGCGCCGACGCGGCGCCGCTGGTGGCGTGGCACTGGGCGGCGCAGCTGCCGCAGTGGAACGCGAGCGCGATGGCGCTGGGGCTCGCGGCGCTCGTCGCGCTGGCGCTGCTGTCGCGATTGCCGCGGCTGCCCGGCGCGCTGATCGTCATCGCCTCGGGCATCGTCGCGGCGCAGGTGCTTCGCCTGGGCGACCGCGGCGTGGCCGTGGTCGGGCGCATCGACCTCGCCGCGGCCTGGCCGTCACTGCCCGTGCTGGCGCCGCCGCAGTGGACGAGCCTGGCCGAGCTGTCGCTCGCGCTGGTGCTGCTGGTGTTCGCCGAGAGCTACGGCGCCATCCGCTCGATGGCGATGAAGCACGGCGACGCGGTCGACCCGAACCGCGACCTGTTCGCGCTGGGCGCGGCCAACGTGTTGTCCGGCCTGATCCACGGCATGCCGGTGGGCGCGGGCTTCTCGGCCACCGCGGCCAACGAGGCGGCGGGCGCCGCCAGCGCGAAGTCGGCGTGGATCGCCGGCGGCGTGGTGCTGGCGCTGGTGCTGCTTTGCCTGCCGTGGATCGAGCTGACGCCCGAGCCGGTGCTGGCCGCGGTGGTCATCCACGCGGTGTCGCACACCTTGTCGCTGTCCGCGTTCCGCCCGTACTTCGCGTGGCGGCGCGACCGCTTCGTGGTGGTGGCCGCGGCCGTGGCGGTGGTGGCGCTGGGCGTGTTGAACGGGTTGCTGGCGGGCATCGCCATCAGCCTGGCGATGACCTTGCGCGGGCTGTCGGAGCCGCGCATGAGCGAGCTGGGCCGCCAACGCGACGGCCACGACTACCTGGGCCTGCGGCACGACGGCGTGGTGCCGATGGCCGGCGTGCTGATCCTGCGGCCCGAGGCGCCGCTGTTCTTCGCCAACGTGGAGCGCATGTTGGAAGAGATGCGCAAGCGCCTCGCCGAACATGCGCCGCGCGCGTTCGTGCTGAGCCTGGAGGAGACGCCCGACCTCGACGGCACCACCATCGAGGCGCTGACCGCCTTCACTGCGGAACAGGCCGCGGCGGGGCGCACGACGGTGCTCGCGCGCCTGAAAGATCCGGTGCTGGCGCTACTGCAAGGCGCCTTGGCCGGCCAGTCGGCCACGTGGCTGGAGGCCGGCAGCGTCGACGATGCGGTGGCGTCGCTGGCGACCAAGGTGTGACCGGGTGCGTCCCGCTGCTCGACCGGGACCCCCGATTGCCCTGTTCCCTGCGTCGTTTCAATGATCTGGAGAATACACAATGAACAAGACCCTCAGCACCCTTCTCGTCACCGCCGCCGCCGCCGGCTTCAGCATGGGCGCCATTGCCCAGGACGCGCAAACGGCCCCCGGCACGCCCGGCACCACCACGACCACCACGACCGTGACCACCGACACCATCGAGACGAAGATGGTGCCGGCGCCCGGCGTCACGAAGGCGGAAGCGAAGGACCTGAAGATCGAGTCCAAGGCCGACTACAAGGCTCGCAAGAACATCGCCGAAGCCAACCATGACCTGAACAAGGCCGACTGCAAGGTGAACTCGGATGGCGCCGTCGAACGTGCCTGCAAGGCCGACGCCCGCGCCCAGGAAGCCAAGGACAAGGCCGATGCCAAGCTGATCCACAAGCAGGAAACGCAGGACATCAACGCCGTCACCAAGTAAGCGACTCAATGCGGCGTTCGCGCCGCTGCGAAAAAAGCCCCGCGGGTCGTCGACCCGCGGGGCTTTCCTGTCTGAAGTGTCTTACTTGTCGAGCCAGTCGCTCAGTTCCTCGGCGTGTTCCTGCTCCTGCGACAGGATATGCTCGACGATGCGGCGCGTCGTGGAGTCCTTGTCGCCGATCAGCTTGACCATCTGAGTGTAGGCCTCGATGGCCACGCGTTCGGCCACGAGATTGGCGCGGATCATCGCCTTCAGGTCGGACGATTCGTCGTAGTCGGCATGGCTGCGCTGGAGCAGGGTGGCCGGCGAGAAGTCGGGCTCGCCGCCCAGTTGCACGATGCGCTCGGCGATCATGTCGGCGTGCTCGGTCTCTTCCTGCGCATGCACGAGGAACTCCTCGGCGATGGCCGGCGAGGCCAGGCCCTTGGCGGTGTAGTGGTGGCGCTTGTAGCGCAGGATGCACACGAGCTCGGTGGCGAGCGAGTCGTTGAGCAGCTTGACGATGTCTTCGCGCCAGGGACCGTAGGCGGGCGTGATCGCGCCCTGCTCCAGGTTGTTCTTCGCGGCGTCGAGGGCGCCCTGGTCGAGCTTGAGAGGGGCGCGTTGGGCGCTGGCTTGGTCGGACATGGCTGGCCTTCTTGAGTGAGGGGGTTGATCTGATCCGCCATGGCAATCGGGATGCCTTCGCCAACCCGGGCATCGGCACGGCATCCAGCGAAGAGCTTGCGGCAAGACCGTGAGCGCCCACGGTCGCGCGGTTGCGACTACAGTCGGCCGCAACCCAGGAGGACTCCATGGCTTCGAACAACAAGGCCGTCACCGTGGCGGTGCTGGACGACTACCAGAACGCCGCGTTGCGCCTGGCCGACTGGTCGGTGCTGGACGGCCGCGCCACGGTCACCGTCTTCAACGACCACCTGGCCGACGTCGACGCGGTCGTCGAGCGGCTGAAGGGCTTCGACGTGCTCTGCGCGATGCGCGAGCGCACGCCGCTGCCGCGCTCCACCCGGGAGCGGCTGCCGCGCCTGAAGCTGATCGTGTCCACCGGCGCGCGCAACGCGGCCATCGACACGGAGGCGGCCACCGAGCGCGGCATCTCGCTGGCCTTCACCGGCTACACGTCCGCCCCCACCATCGAGATGACATGGGCGCTGATCCTCGCGGCCAGCCGTCACATCGTGCACGAGAACCTGGCGTTCCGGCGCGGTGCCTGGCAGCAGGGCATCGGCATCGGCCTGGCGGGCAAGACGCTGGGCGTGCTGGGCCTGGGCCGCGTGGGCGGCGCGGTGGCCGAGGTGGGCGGGCTGTTCGGCATGAAGGTGATCACGTGGAGCCCCCACATGACGCCCGAGCGCGCCGCCGAGCGCGGGGCCACGGCGGTGAGCAAGGAGGAACTGCTGCGCCGGTCCGACGTGCTCACGCTGCACATGGTGCTCAGCCCGAAGACGCGCGGCCTGCTGGGCGCCAGCGAGCTCGCGCTGATGAAACCCAGCAGCCTGCTGGTGAACACCTCGCGCGGACCGCTGGTGGACGAGGCGGCGCTGCTGTCGGCGCTCACGTCGCGCCGCATCGCGCTGGCGGCGCTCGACGTCTTCGACACCGAGCCGCTGCCCGCCGACCACCCGCTGCGCTCGCTGGAGAACGTGCTGGGCACGCCGCACATCGGCTACGTGGCCGACGACCTCTATCGCATCTTCTACGGCGACACGGTGAAGGCGCTGGACAGCTGGCTGGCCGAGCGCGCCAAGGGCGACAAGAACGACAAGAACGACAAGAGCGACAAGAGCGACAAGAGCGACAAGAGCTGATGCGTGGTCCACGCGAGGCGGCCATCGCGCTGGGCGTGCTGGCGGCGCTCGGCGCCGCGATCGCGTTGACGCTTACGGGCTGCCAGTCCTTCGGCGCGAGCGCGGACGGCGAGCGCCTGGCGCGCATGCGGCTGTCGCCCGAGTGGCACGACGATCACTTCGCCAACCCGCAGCCGATGTGGAGCGACCTGCGCGATGCCCTGTTGCACGCGCTGTCGGGCAGCCCGGCCGTCGAGCCCGACGGGCCGGTGCCGGTGGCGCGCACCGATCCCGCGGTGCTCGCCGTGACGCCGGCCAGCGGCCTGCGCGTCACCTGGTTCGGCCACTCGTCCACGCTGCTGGAGGTGGACGGCGCGCGCCTGCTCACCGACCCGATCTGGAGCGATCGCGCGTCGCCGGTGGAGTGGGCCGGGCCGCACCGCTGGTACCCGCCCACCATCGCGCTGGCGCAGCTACCGCCCGTCGACGCCGTGCTGATCTCGCACGACCACTACGACCATCTCGACATGGCCACCATCGTGGCGTTGCGGTCGTGGAAGAACGTGTTCATCGTGCCGCTGGGCTTCGGCGCGCACCTCGCGCGCTGGGGCATCCCGGCCGAGCGCATCGTGGAGCTGGACTGGTGGCAGTCCACGCACGTGGGCGCGCTCACGGTGACGCTGGTGCCCGCGCGTCACGCGTCCGGGCGCCTCAACGCGCAGGCCGACCACACGCTGTGGGGCGGCTTCGCGCTGGTGGGCGATCACCATCGCGTGTACTACTCGGGCGACACCGGTCTGTTCGGCGCGATGACCGACATCGGCCAGCGCTTCGGGCCGTTCGACCTCGCGCTCATCGAGGCCGGGCAGTACGACGCCGACTGGCCCGACTGGCACCTGGGCCCCGAGCAGACGGTGCTGGCCGCGCAGCGCGTGAACGCGAAGGCGCTGATTCCCGTGCACTGGGGGCTGTTCCGGCTGGCCCACCACGGCTGGACCGAGCCGGCCGAGCGCGTGCTGGCGGCCGCGCGCTGCACCGACCTGCAGGTGCTGACGCCGCGTCCGGGGCAGAGCATCGAGCCCGGCGCGCCGCGGCCGGGCGACTCCACGCGGTGGTGGCCCGAAACGCCCTGGGCGACGCGGGCCGAGAAGCCCATCGTGGCCACCACCGACGGCGTGAGCGCGCACCGGGTGGCGCTGCCGGCCTGCCCGGCTGGGTCGGCCAGCTAGACTTCATCGGCATGCTCTTGGCGCGTCGCAGCCGAGGGAACGCCGCGCAGCCTTGACGCGGCCCATGGCGAATGCTGCAAATCGAATGGACACTCGCGGCAGCAACTGACGTACGACGCTGGCACCCGGCCTGAGCGACGGCTTTGCGGTGCCGCTCGCTGAGCTTCGAGAGTCGGTACGCGTGGCCACCAATCGCCCCCTCTTCGCGTGCACCAATGCGTCAGAGCGTGTGGGACGAGTTGACGCTTGGTACGCGCTGGGAAGGCGACGCGGCGATATTCGAGCTGTACATCGCAGGAGCCAACAGTCTGCCCGAAGCGGCGCGGCCGCTCTGCTGTGTCGTACGCTTGTCGTGGATACGTGCGACGGCGCTCTAGACGCTCACGTCCTCGCAGCGGTTCTGGGACCTGGAATCTTGATACTCACGGTCACAAAACCCCGTCCAATGTCGCGTTGCATGCGAAGGCGCTCAGCGCACAATCGCGGCCATCCTTCGTTGCTGTTTCGCTGTTTCGCTGTTTCGCTGTTTCGCTGTTTCGACATGGCGTCAAGATTTGCGTTTCGATGCGCGGTGAACATATAGGAATCTGTCCCTCGCCAGGAGTCCGCCCCGTGAATAGCTCACATCATCCGTCGCATGCTCAGAACGTTGGTGAGGGGAACCCGCCCGAGGTTCCGAGGCGAGTGGTGCCGCCTCGGAAGCAATCCGTTCAATCGCTCCGGCTCGCATGTTGCGTACTGGCGGGTTCCATCTCGCCGTTGGTCTCTGCTCAGCAGAGCATGTACACGCAGCACAACGACACTGGACGAACGGGCGCCAATCTTTCCGAGACGTTCTTGACGCCCGGCAATGTCAGCTCCACCTCGTTTGGCAAGCTCTACACAGTCAATGTCGACGGACAAGTCTATGCTCAGCCGTTGTACGTTTCGGGCGTATCAATCGCTGGCAAGGGGCGACGCAATGTCGTCTACGTGGCCACGATGCACAACTCCGTTTACGCACTGGACGCGGACAACTTGGGTGCCCAATTCTGGAAAGTCAGTTTCGGAACGCCTGTGTATCCTCCCGACATCGAGTACGCGTCGAACATCACACGCGGCTCGACGGTTGGGATCCTCAGTACGCCGGTGATCGACCCCGCGACGAACACGATGTATTTCGTCTCCCGCAACGAGAGCGGAACAGGCACGTCGGCGACGTTCAGTCAATTTTTGAATGCACTTGACATCACCACCGGAGCGCCGAAGTTCGGCAGCCCGCATCTTATCCAGGCAACTTACCCGAACGCCGACAACACGCTCACTTTCAATCCAAAGATTCAGAACCAGCGTCCTGCGCTGACGCTGGCAAATGGCAAGATCTACGTCGCGTGGGCTTCGCACGACGACATAGGCGACTATCACGGCTGGGTCATCTCATTCAGCCCGACGACCCTTGCTCAGCAAGACGTCTACGTGGACACGACGAGTGGGTCCAAAGGCGGCATCTGGCAGGCCGGTCAGGGCCTGGCCGTGGATGCCAGCGGAAATCTGCTGCTTTCGAGTGGAAACGGGAGCGTCGGTGTGTCGCCGCACGGCGTGGTCCAGACCGGCAACAGTTTCCTCAAGCTGTCGCCAACGCTGCAATTGCTGGATTGGTTCACGCCGTCCAACAGCGTGTCGTTGAACTCTGGCGACCAGGATCTCGGCTCGTCCGGATTGCTGCCGATTCCTGGTACGAACTACGCGACCGGTGGCGGCAAGCAAGGTTTGCTCTATCTCGTGGACACGACCAACATGGGTCACTACAGCACCTCCACCGACTCAATACCTCAAGAGTTCCAGGCCGTGTTCGGCACCGGCAGCAGCCACATCCACGGCACGCCAATATTTTTCGACAGCGCGACAAATGGCCCGACCGTCTATCTCTGGGGAGAAAACGACTTCCTGCGGGCATTTCAATTCTCTCGAAGCACCGGGCGCTTTCAAACGAACCCCAGCTATGTCAGCTCGATGAAGGCCCCGATGACGAATGCCAACGGCGCCATGCCAGGTGGCTTTCTCTCCATCTCCGCGAACGGAAACACGAACGGAATCGTTTGGGCTTCGACGCCCTACAACGCCAACGCGCAGCAGGCCACTGTGCAAGGCGTGCTGCATGCCTTCGATGCGACAAACCTTCGAGAGATCTGGAGCGACAAGGAAAATGACGCTCGCGACGACATCGGGAATTTCGCAAAGACCGTCCCACCGACTGTAGTGAACGGCAAAGTCTTTGTTTCTACATTCGGTGCCAGTGGCTCTCCGGACGGGTCGGGGCAGCTCGTTGCGTACGGTCTCCTGACACTGATTGCTGACGGCAACTACACCCTCACCAATGTAAACAGCGGGCTTCTGCTGGAAGTACCCGGCGCATCGACTCAACCTGATGTCGTGCTCGACCAAGGCGCTTCTACCGGCCAAGCCCAGCAATCGTGGCACGTCACCAACCTCGGCGGCAATGTGATTCGCCTGACAAACAACTTGAGTCACGACGTCGTAGACGTCAAGGGAGCATCTACGGCCAACAGCGCACCTGTCATTCAATACCCGCAGAACGGCGGCGTGAATCAGGAGTGGCGCGTGACGCAGGTTGGAGCGGGAACCTATACGTTGACCAGCGTGTCGAGCGGACAGTTGCTGGACGTGACCGGCGCATCCACGGTGACTGGGGCCAAATTGAACCAGTACCCGCCCAATGGGAACCTAAATCAACGCTGGAAATTCAGCGTGAACTAGTCAGCCTTACACGCCGGGCACCTGTCAGATGGCCCAGCTTTTGGTGCGCCCGAGGGCGCCGGAACAGGACTCCAGCGGGCCGTCCATTCACGGATTCGCCAAGGCTGCCTGCGGTGGCCAGTCTGCCAACTGGCCGCCTTCCTGCAGCGGTGGCCTGGTGCTGGCGTCGCCGGCTCGAGGGCAGAAGTCCGTTCGAGAGTGGGTCCATCGCTCGTGCACGCCGGTACGGCCAAAGTGGAAGTCAATGATCGGCCATTGCCGGACTGTTTACAGAGGTCGGCTTCGGAGCGGCAGGAACCCCCTGCAAGGATTCGACGCGCGACGCATGTTTGATGGTGGACGCCTAGTTTCCAGCCGCGTGCAGGACGTCCTCGATCGCGTCGATCGATCGCCTGAGGCGGCTCGACTCCGCTGTTGTGGTTGGTCTCGGGAACGACGCGATGCACCCCATGCGGCGACAGCGCCGCCGTCTGCTCATGCAGGCGACGATCCGCGAAATTGTGCAATGGGGCGTATGCCCGGGCGGGCGAGTCGATGCTGTGGCTCAACACGACGAGCGGCACGTCCCCGAACACTTCAGGCGCGCCGAACGTCTGGATATAGTCCGCGTCGAGCGTCACGTTGGCGGGCGACTGGTAGACGCTGTTCGCCATCTCGGATGCTTGCGCTGCCTGATAGGCGCTTCGAACCTGGAGCGCCTGGCGCTCTGTGGCGATCTCCACTCCCAACGGCGAACGCACGGGATCCGCGCAATGGCCTTGTCGACTGCAGCGTCGCCGAACCGGACGCGCACTCCCGAATCCACACGTGCCTCGTCGCGCTTCTCTGCCGGATCGACCAGCAGCATACCGACGACCTGCGAACGACAAGTACGCCGCGTACAGCTTCATGTTGAAACCGCCAAGCGAGTGGCCGACGAGGACGTACGGAGGTTGAATTCCCCGATCGTCGTCACCTATCCGCGATTGACTGCGCCGGAACTATCTGTTGTGATGCCCGGCGGGGCGCCCTGCAGGGTGCGCGCTTCGGACCTGCCGTCGCGGGCCCACGATCGGGTCGCGTCGTGACATGCCCCTGCGGGTATCGGTCGCGACTGGTGTCCGCCTTCTCTCCGGTTTCCACTTGACGATACGCCCTGGAGTCGACGCATGGAAGAAAAAGTCTTTGCCGAGTTCCTGAAGGTCGCGGCGACGCTGTCGCAGAGCGACTACATCGAGAAGCTGGACGACTGCAGCTTCGCCCAGAAGAAGCAGGCGGCCGCTGCGCGCGCAGGGGCCAGCCTGGGGACCAAGGTCACGCAGACCGCCACGCCGGAGGAGCTTCGCCGTGCGACCGAGGCCGACCTGGACACCTCGGCGCTGGCGCAAGGGCTGGTCAGCGAGACCTCGCGCCTGGGCTGGTTCCTCTACTTCCTCAAGGAAGCGAAGCTGCGCGGCGACAAGACCGAGCAACAGCGGCAGTCGCTGCTGCGCGTCATCCAGAAGTACCTGCAGAAGAAGCAGCCCGGTCCGGGCCTCGAATTCAAGGCGCCGGTGGGCAGCGTCGATCCGCTCGTCCTGCGCGCCGACATGACCGAGCTGCTCAAGATCGGCTTCAGTGCGATGTGCGGATTCGGCGAAGGTCACGGCGCGAGCGACTGCTCGGATGCAGCGCTCCTCCAGTTCCGCCGGAGCGGGCAGGTCTACCAGGAAGTCGACTATCGCTGGCGCGCCGATAGCCGGGATTTCGAGGCGGTCAAGTCGTCCCAGGGCTTCCACACCAAGGCCGACAGCGAAGGCTACGCCAAGGCCAACGGCATGCGTGATCCGTACCATCCGTTCAGCGACCCGGCGATCCGCAAGTACCTCTGGTTCCGCAGGGGCCAGACCGACAACTGCCTCTATACGGTGGTGAGCATCGGCAAGAGCAGCGACTGGAAGAGCTACCTGCCCTTCCCGAAGGTCGAGAGGACGCTGGCGGCCGAACTCTTCAGCGCGTCGAGTCGCGCTCCGCTGTCTTCGAAGTACTCGGAGAAGTACGCCATGTGCAAGGTGGGCGGGATCAGCAGGAGCATCAAGCTGCCGGTGACCGAGACCTGGCTGTACATGTTCCTGCTGACCGGCCTGGTGGTGGAGACCAACCGCATCCAGGCGGAACTTCTTGGCGGCAAGGACTCGTTTCCCGAGGAAGGCGTGCAGGAGATTCCCATGGCCGACATCTTCGGGGCGATCAAGTTCTACCGCTTCCACCATGGGCCGGACGACGAGGACGGATTCACCGCGGTCCCCGCATCCGGCGGCGTGCTCCAGTTCAGAAATCCGTTCTTCCAGGAGTCCAAGTACTCGAAGAAGGGTTTCGACAAGCTGCTGGCGGCTTTTTCCGAGGCTCCGGGGTCGGGCCCCGTCTCGCTTCGCTGGACGGCGAGCGGCTATGCCGCGATCCCGTCAAAGTTCCGGTTCAGGGGCGATGAAATCGAGGTGACGGGGCTGTCGCTGCAGCAGTAGCGGCCGACGCGACCCCATGAGCGCCGTCCGGCGTCGCGGCGCCAACTGTTACTGTTTAGGGTTGTCGGATGCCTGCCTCGCGCCGAGATTACCTCGAAATGGCACAGGTCTGAGGGGCAGGCGTCGGACAAGCCTCAAAGGACGAAACCGCGGGCCCAGCTGGGGCCTCGCCCGGAGGCTACAAGCGTATGGC
>JBBQYL010000106.1:0-17210 GCA_038208735.1 Burkholderiales bacterium | reverse complement strand
CGGCGGCTGCGTCCCGCCGGGGCTGGCTTCGGGGCGGTCTCGCCTGCGGCTCGACTTCGCTGTGCTCCTCGGGCTGGGGGCGCGCGCCAGAACTCGCTGCGCGCCTGCGGCGCTACGCTCTAACAACTGTCGCGAGTCAGTTCACGAAGCGCGCTGCGCGCGCCGCCCCCACCCCTCCGGTGCGCGCCGCCCCTCAATGCCAGCCCCGACGGGACACAGCCGCCGCTCGCTGGCACCGGCTTGGCAGTTCGGCAGACAACATTCGCTGGCGAAGTTCGTGACCTCATTTTGAGGTTGTCGGCATCGGCGGGCCATCGAGGCCGCGCCAATGCCCGCGGCCACCATCCATGCCGGCCAGCGGGGCGGACGCGAACATCGAATCGCGAGGCCAGCGTTCTTTGTTGTGTTCGACAACGGGAGGCCGCCACCCGTCGTCCTTCATCGCATAGGCGCGTGGCCCGCAGTTCGCGTCAGGCTCGACGGCGTGTGGGCGGTTGGTCGCGGGCATCGGCGGGCCTCGATGGCCTGCCCCGATGCCAACCACCTAAAAATGACGTGACTTCCCGCCACCGCGAATGTTGTCTGCTGGACTGCCAAGCCGCCGCTCGCCAGCGAGGTAGGCGCCAGCTCCGAATTCCTTCCCCACGCTTCAAGAGAGTCGCCGCTCACCGCTCGCCGCACCGCGCAAGCCGCTGTTCCCGCAGATCGGCGACGGGCCAAAAAAAAGGGACCGCCGAGGCAGTCCCTTCTTCGTTCCAGCGTCGACGCGCTCAGTGCGCCGGCTTCGGCGCCATCTCGTCGTCGATCTTGCGCGCCTCGTCGTCCAGCGCCGCGTCCTCGTCCGCGGTCTTCTCGTGGTTCGAGCCGATCAGCAGGTAGAAAGCGGGCACCACGAACAGCGTGAAGAGGGTGCCGATGGACATGCCGGTGAAGATCACCAGGCCCATGGCCTGGCGGCCCGCGGCGCCGGCGCCGGAGGCGATCACCAGCGGCACCACGCCGAATACCATCGCGGCCGTGGTCATCAGGATGGGGCGCAGCCGCACGCCCGTGGCCGTGATGATGGCTTCGAGCTTGGAGAGGCCTTTCTTCTGCTCGTTGTTGGCCACCTCGACGATCAGGATCCCGTGCTTCGAGATCAGCCCCATGAGCGTCACCAGTCCCACTTGGGTGTAGATGTTGATGGTGGTGAAGCCCAGGAAGATGAAGATGACCGCTCCGAAAAGCGCCAGCGGCACCGATACAAGAATCACGATCGGGTCGCGGAAGCTCTCGAACTGCGCGGCGAGCGCCAGGAAAACGATGATGACGGCGAAGGCCAGCGTCACCACGAAGCCACCCGACTCCTTGGCGAAGATGCGCGACTCGCCGGCGTAGTCGATGTTGTAGCCGGCGGGCGCGACCTCCTTGAGAGTGTCTGACAGGAACTTCAGGGACTCGCCCTGCGATCCCGCGCCGATGCCGCCGATCGTCACCGAATTCAGCTGTTGGAAACGGTTGATGGCTTCGGGCTGCACGGTGTATTTCAGCGACGCGATCGTGCTGGCCGGGATCAGGCCGGCGCTGGGCGTCTTGATGTAGAAGTCCAGCACGTTAGACGGGTTCAGTCGGTCCACCTGCTGCACCTGCGGGATCACCTTGTACGAACGACCCGCGATGGAGAAGTAGTTGACGTAGCCGCCGCTCAGCGCCGCACCCAGAGACTGGCCGACGTCCTGCTGAGTCATGCCCAGCGCCGCCACCTTCTCGCGGTCCACTTCCACGGTGGCCTGGGGTGCGTCGAGCTTCAGATCCTGGTCGATGTAGTAGAACTTGTGCGAAGCCTGGGCCTTGGCCATCACTTGTTGCGCGACCGTGTTGAGGTTCTCGAACGGCTCCGTGGTGGTGATGACGAACTGCACCGGGAAGCCTGACGAGCCTGGAAGCGCTGGGAACTGGAAAGCGGCGACGTGCACTCCCGCGATCTTGTTCCAACGGTTCTGCAACTCGCCCATGACCTGCGCCGCGCTCCGGCTGCGATCGCCCCAGTCCTTCAGCAGCACGCCGCCGATACCGGAGTTGACCGTCGGAACCCCGGTGATCTGGAACATCTGCTTGTACTCAGGGAGCGAGTGTGCAACATCGAACACCTGCTGCGCGTATGTCTGCATCTGGTCGGACGTCGCGTTCGGCGCGCCGTCGAGCTTGGCCAGCACGATGCCCTGGTCTTCGGCGGGCGCCAGCTCGGACTGCGACATCATGAACATCGCCACCAGCATCGCGAAAAGGAGCACGCCCATCCATATGAGCACAGGGTAGGTGCCCAGGAGGCTGCGCAGCCAGCGCGTGTAGGTGGAGTGCACCTTCGCGAAGACGTTGTCGATGGCCTTGGCGAACTTGCCGTTGTCCTGGTCCGAGCTGAAGATCTTCGCGCACATCATTGGCGACAGGGTCAGCGCAACGACGCCCGAGACGAATACCGAGGCGGCCAGCGTGAACGCGAACTCGGTGAACAGCGCGCCCGTGAGGCCGCCCTGGAAGCCGATGGGCACGTACACGGCGATCAGCACGACCACCATCGCGATGATGGGGCTGGCCAGTTCGCGCGCGGCGATCAACGAGGCCTGCAGCGGCGACTTGCCTTCCTCCTTCATGTGGCGGTCGACGTTCTCCACCACGATGATGGCGTCGTCCACGACCAGCCCGATTGCCAGCACCAGCGCCAGCAGCGTAAGCAGGTTGATTGAGTAGCCCAGCATCAGCATGATGAAGAACGCGCCGATCAGCGACAGCGGCATTGCCACCAGCGGCACCAGCACCGCGCGGAAGGTGCCCAGGAACAGGTAGATCACCACGGCTACGATCACCAGCGCTTCGAGCAGCGTCTTCACCACTTCCGATATGGACGTGTTGATGAAGTCGGTGGAGTCGTAGACGATCTGGCCGGTCACGCCCGTGGGCAACTGGTTCTGCAGCTCGGGAAAGGCCGAGCGCACGCGCTTGGCCACGTCGAGGAGGTTGGCCTCGGGCGCCACCATGATACCGATGAACACCGAGCGCACGCCGCTGAAGGCGACGTTGAAGTCGTAGTTCTCCGAGCCGAGCGTGACGTTGGCCACATCCTCCAGGTGCACGATCGAATCGCCCTGCTGCTTGACGATCAGTTGCTTGAACTCGTCGAGCGAGTGCAGATCGGTGCCGGCGGTCAGCGGCACGGTGACCATCTGCCCCTTGGACGCACCCAGAGCCGCAAGGTAGTTGTTGGTGGTCAGGGCCTGTGAGACGTCAGCGGCGGTCAGGCCATGGGCTGCCATCTTGTCGGCGTCCAGCCAGGCGCGCAGTGCGAACTGTCGTGCGCCCAGCAACTCGGCTGTCTGCACGCCCGTGATGGAATCCAGCTTGGGCTTGACGGAGCGGAGCAGGAAGTCGGTAACGTTGTTGGTGGGCAGGTCCTTGCTATAGAAGCCCATGTACATCGCGTCGGTGGTCTGGCCAGTGGCCACCGTCAGCACCGGTGCCTGCGCCTGCGCCGGCAACTGGTTCTTGACCGAGTTCACCTGCGTGTTGATTTCCGTCAGCGCGCGGTTGGCGTCGTAGTTCAGCCGCAGCGTGGCGGTGATCGTGGACACGCCGGCGGCGCTGGATGACGACAGGTAATCGATGCCCTGCGCCTGGGCGATGGCGCCCTCCAGCGGCTGCGTGATGAAGCCGGCCACCGTGGCGGCGTCGGCGCCGTAGTAGGTGGTGGAGATGGTGACGACGGAGTTCTGGGTCTTGGGGTACTGGTTGACCGGCAGGCTGAACAGCGAGCGCAGACCCAGTACCACGATCAGCAGGCTGATCACGCCGGCCAGCACGGGCCGGCGGATGAAGAGGTCAGTGAACTTCATGGCGTGCGCCTCAATGTTCCTGCGGGGTGGGATTCGGCGAGTTGGCCGGCACGACCGAGTTGTCGATCTTGATGGACGTGCCGTTCTTCAGCTTGAGCTGGCCCGAGGTGACCACCTGCTGGCCTTCCTTCAGGCCCTTGAGGATGGCCACCTGGTCGCCGCGAGTCTCGCCGGTGGTGACGAAGGCCTGCTGCACCACGAGTCCGTTGCCGGACGCTGCCTGCGCGGGCGCCGAGGCGCCGCTGGCAGAGGTCTTGGCCGCGGCCGCGGCTTCGTCGGCCGTCATGATCACAAACACGGTGGAGCCGTACGGGTTGTACGTGATGGCCGTTTGCGGCAGCGTCAGGTAGTGCTTCTTGTCGCCGACCTCGACGCTGGCGTTGGCGAACATGCCCGGCAGCAGCTGGCGCTTGGGATTTGAGAGCGTGGCCTCGACGACGACGTTGCGCGTTGCGGTGTCCACCTTCGGGCTGATCGCCGTGATCTTGCCCGGGAAGGTCACACCCGCGAAGCCGTCGCTGGTCACGTTGACCACCTGCCCCACCTGAAGCGCTCCGATCTGCTTCTGCGGCAGGTTGAAGTCGACGTAGATCGGATCGATGGTCTGCAGCGTGACGATCTTGTCGCCCGGGTTCAGGTACTGGCCGGGGTTGACGGTGGTGATGCCCAGCTTGCCGGCGAACGGCGCGCGGATCGTCTTCTTGTCGATGATGGCCTGCTGCTGCGCGGCGAGGGCGCGCTTGCTCTTGAGGTCGGCCGAGTCGGCGTCGACCTGTGCCTGCGCAATGGCTTGCGCGTCGAACTGCGCCTTGTCGCGCTTGAGCACCGAGGCCGACAGCTCGGCGGCGGCGTTCAGTGCATCAAGCTGTGCCTTGTCGGAGTCGGCGTTCAGCTCGACCAGCACGTCGCCCTTCTTGACATCCTGGCCCGACTTGAAATGGATCTCGCGCACGAGGCCCGCGATCTCGGACGTGACGTCGACGCCGCGCACCGGCACGACGCTGCCGACAGCCGCCAGCGCGGGCTGCCAGTCCGACGTCGCCACCTTGGTGGCTGTCACCGTCTGCGGGTAGGGCTTGGGCGCCGAGGCGATCAGCTTCTTGATGTGCAGGGCAAAGCCACCGATAAGGATCAGTACCAGCACCACAATGCCGCCGATCATGATGAGCATCCGCTTCGTCATGTTGTCACTCCAGATTTCGTGTTCGATGTTCGTCGCGTCCGCCCGCGCCTTCGCGCTTGCGACTGCAGGATTTCTATCAGTGCGTGGCCGCCGACGCGCTCGCGGCCGAGGCCACCGCGTCCGGCGCGTTCCACCAGCCGCCGCCGAGCGCCTGGAACAGCGCCGCGGTGTCGGTGAAGCGCGCGGCCCGGGCCTGCACCAGCGCCAGGCGCGTGGACAGCACGGTGCGTTGCGCGTCCAGCGACGCCAGGTAGCTCACGGCGCCCAACTGGTACTGGCGCGTCACCAGGTCCAGCGCCTCGTTGGCCAGGCGGTCGGCATCGGCGTCGGCGGTCACCGCGTCGGCGTCGGTGTCGATGGCGCGCAGCGCGTTGGCCACGCTCAGGAACGCGTTGAGCACCGTGGACTGGTACTGCGCCTGCGCCGCGTCGTAGGCCGCCACCGAGGCGCGCTTCTTCGCGTGCAGCGCGCCGCCGTTGAAGATCGGCTGCACCAGGCCGGCGGCCAGGCTCCAGCCGGTGGTGCCGGTGTCGAACAGCTTGTCGATCTTGAAGCTCTGGCGGTTGACGCCACCGCTGAGGGTGATCTGCGGGTACAGCGCCGCGGTGGCCACGCCGATCTGCGCGCTGGCCTCGTGCAGCTGGGCCTCGCTCGCGCGCACGTCCGGGCGCTGGCGCACGAGGGTGGCCGGCACGCTCAGGGGCAGTTCTCGCGGCAGCACCAGTGCATCGATGTCGAAATCGGGCAGGCCGGCGTCGCCGGGCAGCCGGCCGGCCAACACGGCCAGCTGGTGGCGCGTCTGTGCCAGAGCCTTCTCCAGCGGCGGGATCTGCGCCTGCTGCTGGGCGATCAGCGTCTGCTGCTGCAGCAGGGCGCCGCGGGCGAGGGCGCCCAGCTGCACCTGCGCGTTGATCACCTTGAGCGACTGGTTCGCATTCGCGACGACGTCCTGCGTGACCTTCAGCTGCGCGCGCAGCGAGGCCTCCTGGATCGCGGTGGCCACCACGCTGGACGTCAGGCTGAGCCACGTGGCCTCCACCTGGAAGCGCTGGTAGTCGATGGCCGCGCGCACGCCTTCGAGCTCGCGGCGGTTGCCGCCGAACAGGTCCAGCGTGTACGACAGGTCGAGGCCGCCCTGGAACAGGTTGGCCGTGTACCCGGCAGGAACCTGCTCCGACTGGGGCAGTGCATAGCGCTGGCGCGCGGCACTCAGATTGGCACCGACCGACGGGAACACCTTCGAGCCGTAGTCGGCCCGGTAGTTCTCCTCGGCCTGGCGCAGCGTCGCCTGGGCCGCCACCACGGTGGGGCTGTGCTGCAACGCCGACTGCACCAGAGCGTTGAGCGCGGGCGACTGGAACGCCTCCCACCAGGTGGCGGAGATGTCCTGGCCGTCGACGATGCGCTGCGGCACGTAGGCCGGGCTGGCGCCGCTGGCAGGCATGGCCGGCAGCGGGGCCGGCGTGTACGGGTGGCTCGCGTCGGCCACGCGGGGCGCGTCGGGCGTGTGGAAGTCGGGTCCCACGGCACATGCCGACAGGGCCAGGCCGACGGCGATGCACAGCGCGGTGGCGCGCCAGGGCGGACGTCGGACGATTGCGTAGATCATTCCTGCTCCTCGAAATTCAGGCGCGTCGATACCTCACGGTTCGACGTTCAGCGGCGCATCGTAGTCGGGTTTTCCCGCGCGGGCGCTATTCCCCCATGAAATTACTGCCTAAGCAATCATTGCTGGCGCGGGTTTTGTTTCTGTGGACACTCGTTGCCCGACGGCGTTCATGTCATCAATCGATGACGTTAACACCGGCTTAATTTACCGGGCAGCGGGGCGGGGCTAAGCATTGCCTGACTCGCCTTACCGCGCACTTTCCGCAGGGGGGGCGGTGTCAGTCGCTCGTGGCCTTGCGCCGCACGCAGTCGAGGTACTGGTGGCCGTCGGGCGGCAGGTCGCTGCGCTGGGATTGCCAGATCATCTCGCCCAGGCAGTCCATCGCGGCGTGGTGGGCGTCGTGCAGCGACTGCCGGCGCGCCGCCAGCAGTTCCACCGCCTGGCGGATGCCGCTGGGCTGGTCGATGCTGCACTGCTCGCTGATCGTCAGGTGCATCGCCAGGTGCAGGAACGGGTTCGTGCGGCCGTCATCCACCTCGAACACAGCGGCCAGCGCGGCGTCGACGTCGGCCAGGTCGGCGTGGTACTCGGGGTGTTCCGCGATCCACTGCGACGCGAGGATCTGGATGGGCGACATGGGCGCGCCACCGGACGCGAGCGCGTGGGTCTCGCAGAAGAAACGACGGACGTCGTGCTGGGACGGCTGGAACATGCACCAATTGTCGCAAATCATGAAGCCCCACGGTCGCTGTCGCTCCCTGCCCCCGAGGGGCCGCCCGCGAGCGGCCCGGCAGAGCCGGATCCGCCGCTCCCTTCAAACTCCTGCCGCGCGGCGAGCGGCGGCGCCGGTTGGCGGTTGCGCTACGCGCGAGAAACGCGGGATGGGCGCACCACCGCATCCAGCGGCGCGAACGTGATGCGCACCTTGAGCCCGATGCCGCCGGGCCCGTCGAGGAGCTCGGCCCGGGCGCCGTGGTGGAAGGCGATGTCGCGCACGATGGACAGGCCCAGGCCGCTGCCGGTGCCGCCGGTGTTGCCGCGCTGGAAGCGCTCGAAGGCGCGCTCGCGCTCCTCGGGCGCGATGCCGGGGCCGTTGTCCTCCACCTCCAGCATCGCGCAGGCCACGGCGTCGGGCGCGGCGCCGGTGCGGATGGTGACGCGGGCGCCGTGGCCGGCGTAGTTGATGGCGTTGTCCAGCAGGTTGGCCAGCATCTCGCGCAGCAGGAAGCCGTGGCCGTCGACGCGTGCGGTCTCCAGCTCGAAGCCCAGGTCGACGCCGGCGTCGACGGAGCGCGCCACCCATTCCTCGGCGGCCTCGGTGGCGATCTGCTTCAGGTCGAAGCGCTCCATCGCCGAGTTGTGGCGGTCGTGCTCGGCGCGCGCCTGAGACAGCAACTGGTTGGCCAGGCGCGCCGCGCGCGTGGTGGCGTGGTGAAGCCGGCGCAGCAACCCCTCGAGCTGCGGCGGATGGGCCTCCAGCAGCGCCAGCTCGGTCTCGGTGCGCAGCACCGTGAGCGGCGTGCGCAGCTGGTGGGCCGCGTCGGCGATGAACGCCTTCTCCGCGGCCGAGGCCTTGACCACGCGGGCGAACAGCCCGTTGAGCGCGCTCACCAGCGGCGCCACCTCGCGCGGGATGTCGGGCCGGTCGACCGCGCCCAGGTGTTCGGGGGAGCGCTGCTCGATGTCCTTGCTGAGGCTTTCCACGGGCCGCAGGCTGCGTGCGATGGCGAACCAGCCCAGCACGGCCATCACCAGCGCCTCCACCACCATGGCCGACGCGGCCGCGGCCAGCACCTGCCGGGCGACGCCGTGGCGCTTGTTGAGCGTCTCCGAGACCCGCGCCTCGCACAGCCCGGCCGCGTGGCCCGGCGTGGCGGGCACGCAGGTCCAGCTATGGAGCGCGACGCGGACGGGCTTGTCTTCGTAGACGGCGTCGAAGAAGCGCCAGTCGATGGCCGACGGCGGCCCGCCGAGGGTGGACAGTTCGCCGTCGCCCGCCAGCACCTGGCCCGCGGGGTCGAGCGCCACCCAGTGCACCTCGTCGAAGCGGTCGGCGCGCAGCGCGCTCTCGAGCTGGCTCGAGACCACCAGCGTCAGCGCGCCGTTGGCGTCCTGCTGCACCAGGCGTTCGAGCGCCAGCGCGGTGCCGTCGAGGGCGTGATCGAGCGAATCGAGCGCCGGGGCCAGCGCCAGCCGGTAGAACACTAACGCCGTGCACGGCACCAGCAGCGCCAGCGGCACCACCAGCCACAGCAGCAGCGTGCGGCGGATGCTGGGTCGGGTATCGACCATGAATCGGCGGGTGGGGCGCGTGTCGGAAGCGGCTGGGACTGTCACGAGCAGGTCGCGTGGGGCACGCGAGGAGTCATGCGGCAGTATCGCCCAGCGGGGCTTCGAGCCTCCTCAGGCCTCTTCGAGCAGGTAGCCGAAGCCGCGGATGGTGCGGATCTTCAGGCCCGCCGGCTCCAGCTTGGAGCGCAGCCGCGACACGTGCACCTCGATCGCGTTGTCGGAGGTGGTGCCGTCCCAGTTGGAGATGGCGGCGATGATCTGTTCCTTGGCCACGATCTTGCCGGTGCGGCTGAGCATGAACTGCAGGATCGACCACTCGCGGCCGGCCAGCGCCAGCTCGGTCTCGCCGATGAAGGCGCGGCGCGCCTCTAGATCCATGCGCAGGTTGCCCAGGCTCAGCACGCTGCCGCCACGCGCCTGGTTGCGGCGCACCAGCGCGCGCGAACGGGCCACCAGCTCGCTCAGCGCGAACGGCTTGACGAGGTAGTCGTCGGCACCGCTCTCGAGGCCGCGCACGCGATCCTCTATCGCGTCGCGCGCCGTGAGCATCAGCACGGGCAGGTCGGAGCCCTGGGCGCGCACGCGGCGCAGGGTCTCGAAGCCATCGATGCCGGCCAGGCCGACGTCGAGGATCAGCAGGTCGTAGGGATCCTGGCGCACCGACACGGCCACCGGCTCGCCGCGCTCGGTGCAGTCGACCACCCAGCCCTGGGAGCGCAACGCGCGCGCGGTGGAATCGGACAGCAGGGGATCGTCTTCAACGAGGAGGATTCGCACGGGCGGCACGCCGATGGGCGCGATGAGAGGAGAGGATTTGTTGATCATCGAAGGGCAGCCTCAGGCGTCGCTTAACGATACCTGAGTGCAACCTGTCACGCCATGCGAGCGTTCATCAGGGTTCAGGCGGGCCGGCCGGCACGCCCGCGACGTTGGCCTGCGCATCCGCGGCCTCGTCGAACGCCTCGTCCCCGGCCAGCGAGCCGTCCCAGGTCTTGGGCACCGGCGGGTTGTCGAGCCGCTCCTGCGCGAACAGCTGCTCCAGTTGCTGGCGGCCGGCGCGCGCCAGCGAGATGAGCTTGGACTCGTCGCGGAAATGCGGCGCCAGCTCGTGCAGCTGCTGCACCGAATGGCGCCGGAAGCGCATCGCCAGCGTGCGGGCGCGGTGCGGCTCGTAGCCCATGGCCTCGAGCACGCTGCGGCCGCTCATCAGCGCCGCGTCGAGCGTTTCGCGCTCGATGAAGCGCACGCCGCGCTCGTTGAGCTGGTACCAGTGCTGCACGTTGCGGGCGCGCGCCACGATGGTCAGGTTGGGGAAGTTCTCGCGGGCGATGTCCACCAGCTTCAGGCTGGCGTCGATGCCGTCCACCGCCACGACGAGCACGTGGGCGCGCGCCGCGCCGGCCACCCGCAGCAGGTCGAGCCGCGTGGCGTCGCCGTAGTGCACGCGAAAGCCGAACTTGCGCAGCGCCTCGATGGCCTCGGCGTCGTGGTCGAGCACCGTCGCCTGCAGGCCGTTGGCCTTCAGCAGGCGGCCGATGATCTGGCCGTAGCGGCCGAAGCCCGCGATGATCACCGGCGCGTCCTGCGGCTCGGACAGTTCCGACAGCTTCGCGCGCGGCGACAGCCTGGCCAGCAGCGGGATCCACCAGCGGTCGGCCACCAGCATCAGCAGCGGCGTGAGCAGCATCGACAGCGTGATGGCCGCCGTGAGCACGCCCGACTCGTCGGCATCGATCACCTGCTTGCCCTGCGCCGCCTGCAGCACCACGAAGCCGAACTCGCCGCCCTGGGCCAGCAGCAGCGTGAAGATGGGCCGCTCGAGGCGCGGGATCGGGATGCCGATCTCGATGCCCCACAGCACCGTCGTCTTCACCAGCAGGAAGCCGGCGACGATGCCGGCCACGGCCCACGGATGGCGCATGACCACGCCGATGTCGATGCCCATGCCCACCGCGATGAAGAACAGGCCCAGCAGCAGGCCCTTGAACGGCTCGATGTCGGTCTCCAGCTCGCGCCGGTACTCGCTTTCGGCCAGCAGCACGCCGGCGAGGAAGGCGCCCAGCGCCATCGACAGCCCCACGGCCTGCATCAGCGCCGCGGTGCCCACCACGAGGCCCAGCGCGGCGGCCGTGAAGATCTCGGGCGTCTGGCTGCGCGCGATGAAGCGCAGCGCCGGCCGGATGGCCAGGCGGCCGCCCAGCACGATGGCGGCGATCATGCCGAACGCCTTGGCCGCGGCGATGAACGGATGGCCCGCGTCCTCGCCGGCCACGCGGTCGGGCGCCATCAGCGGTATCAGCGCGAGCAGCGGGATCGCGGCGATGTCCTGGAACAGCGACACGCTCAGCACCGACTGGCCCACCGTCGTCTGCAGGATGTTGCGCTCGTTGAGCGTGGCCAGCCCGATGGCCGTGGACGACATCGCCAGCGCCGCGCCGGCCACCACGGCCAGCGGCCACGCGTCGGCCGCGAAGCCCAGGCAGGCCCAGCCGATCAGCGCGATCAGCGCCAGGCTGCCCAGCAGCTGCGCGCTGCCCCAGCCGAAGATGGGCCGGCGCATGGACCACAACCGCTTGGGCTCCAGTTCGAGCCCGATGAGGAACAGCATCAGCACGACGCCGAACTCGGCCAGGTCGACGATCTGCGACGGGTCGGTCACCAGGCGCAGGCCCGACGGCCCGATGGCGAAGCCCGCGGCCAGGTAGCCGATGATGGCGCCCAGGCCCAGGCGGCGCGCGAGCGGCACCGCGATGACGGCCGCGGCCAGGTAGGTGAGGGCGAGGGTGAGCCAGTGGCTATGTTCCATGGGCGAGTGGCCGGTCAATCGTCCGTGGTGACGCGCCGCTCGTCGGGGGCGACGTCGGGCAGCGTGGGCGCGACGCTGGCGCGCGCCTCGCCCGCCAGCGCGATCAGGCGCTGCGCGAATCCGTGCGCGTGGGCGTGTACCTCGTGCGCCTCGGCGCGGTGGGCGCCGTGGAACACCAGCGGGTCGAGAAAGCGCATGCCCACGGTATCGGCGGTCTGGCGATACGGGGCCAGGAAGCGATCGAACGCATCGGCCGCGCCGGCCATCTGCCGGTACGAGGCCTCCACGCCGCCGGTGGACACCACCAGCCACGCGCACTTGCCCACCAGCGCGCGGCCGCCGGGGCCGTAGGCCCAGCGGAAGGCCAGCACCTCGTCCATCCACAGCTTGAGCAGCGCGGGCATCGAGTACCACTGCACCGGATGCACCCACACCACCGTGCGCGCCGCGGCCAGGGCGGCCTGCTCGGCCTCGACGTCGATCACGTAGTCGGGATAGAGCGCGTAGAGATCGCGCACCTCCACGTCGCCGGACGGCAACAGCCGGGCCTGCGCGGCGAGGGCGCGGTTGACGCGCGAGCGCGCGATGTCGGGGTGGGCGACCAGCACCAGAACGTCTGCCATGAGCCGCATTGTGGCGGGTTCGGTAACATCGGGGCGTCCCGTCGAGTTAGCGCAAGAACAACATCGGAGAGAAGACTCATGTCGGTCATCGTCGTTGCAAACCCCAAGGGCGGAGTCGGCAAGAGCACCCTCGCCACCCAGATCTCGGGCTGGCTCGCCTCGCAGGGCAAGGTGGTCACCCTCGGCGATCTCGACCGCCAGCAGTCGTCGCGCCAGTGGCTGGAGATCCGGCCCGCGAACCTGCCGCGCATCCTGCCGTGGGACATCTCGCGCGACGCGATCGCCCGCCCCGCCAAGGGCGCCACCGACGCCGTCATCGACACCCCCGCGGGCCTGCATGGCGCCCGCCTCGACGCCGCCATGAAGGTGGCCGACCTCATCGTCGTGCCGCTGCAGCCCAGCCTGTTCGACATGCAGGCCACGCACGCCTTCGCCCGCGAGCTGCGCGAGCACAAGCGCGCCGGCAAGGTGCGCATCGGGATGGTGGGCATGCGCGTGAAGGAGCACACCATCGCGCAGGAACGGTTCATGGAGTTCGTGGCGACGCTGGGGATCCCGCTGATCACCGTGTTGCGCGACACCCAGAACTACGTGCACCTGGCGGCGCATGGGCTGACGCTGTTCGACGTGGCGCCGGGCAAGGTCGAACGCGACCTCGCGCAGTTCGCGCCGCTGGGGCGCTGGCTGGCGCAGCCTTCCGTCGCGGTGGCGCGGGAATGAAGACATTCGCTTCTCTGCGCGACCTGGCGGCGCTCGAGGGCCAGGAGATTGGCGCCAGCGACTGGGTCTCGGTGGGGCAGTCGCGCATCGACGAGTTTGCGCGGGCCACCGGCGATGCGCAATGGATTCACGTCGATCCGGTGCGGGCGGCGGCGGGACCTTTCGGGACGACCGTGGCGCACGGGTTCCTGACGTTGTCCTTGCTGCCCGAACTGGCGGCGGCCGCGTTCGTGATCGACGACGTGCGAATGGGCCTGAACTACGGTCTCGACCGCGTGCGCTTTCCGTCGCCGGTGCCTGTCGACAGCCGGCTGCGCGCGGCGTGCGTGTTGCGCAAGTTCGAGGCGATCGAGGGCGGGGCGCAGCTCACGATGACCGTGATGATCGAGCGCGAGGGCGCTGTGAAGCCGGTGTGCGTGGCGGAGTGGATCACGCGCCACTTCGTCTAGTGTCGCGCCGTCGTCGAGGCTTCGCGCTTCTCGTCATCCTGCGCGAAACCGCGGGATCCGCAGGTTTGTCATCCTGCGCGAAGTCGCAGGATCCACGCGCGCCGAGTCGGTTGCATTTCGACTTCGTTTGCGCCACCTTGCCAGCCCGGGCCGGGCGGTGGCCGAAACAAGTCTGCGCATGTGCTTGTCCGCTTGAACCTCTCCCTGATCGGGGCTCAAGAACCGGGCACGCGATCGACAAGCAATCCGATCTTGCTGCCGGCGGTAACCTGGACTTGAGGAACGATATCGTCGGCCGTGAACGGCAGGCCATCGGGCCCGACCCCTCGCAGGTAGTAGTGATCTTCGCCGACGCGCTGGTAGAAGAAGTAGCTGGGCGCCTGTCCCAGGCGCATCGTCGCCGGATCGAACAAGAACACCGGTGAATCCTTTGGGATCGAGTCTTTCAGCGCCGCCATGGATTCGGGGTAGTGACCGGATTGCAGCTTGTACATCTCGATGACTGGGACGACAGAACTGAGCGTCGATTGACTCATCTTCGACCGCAGGTCATCGTAGACGCCGCCGCGCTGCACGAAGCCGAAATAGAACAGTGCCGTGTACAGGATGACCGTGAATGCGATGCCTGCAAAGCCGATGCATGCAACGCGCCGTCCGCCACTCTTCCTGGTCACGAGCCCCCAGGTCACCGCGCTGATTCCGAACACCACGCCGATTGCTGGAATGAATGAAAGGCCGCCCAGCACGTAGGGGAACGCACCGAGTTGCCCTTGAGCGGGACGTTCGGGTTCGGAGTTGTTGGCGTTGGACATCGCTCTGGAGTTCTCTTGGTGAAGGGTGGGGCCGCATGAAGGTTCGACTCTGGCCCGTCGGCTACGCACCTGTATTGAAGTAGGTGCAACCAGTGGGCGGCGGCTGCTCCAGGAAATGCCAGCCAAGCACGATTCTGTCCGACTTGCGAGTGGTCATCGCGTAG
Organism: Burkholderiales bacterium; assembly: GCA_038208735.1. Taxonomy (GTDB): domain Bacteria; phylum Pseudomonadota; class Gammaproteobacteria; order Burkholderiales; family Burkholderiaceae_C; genus Scleromatobacter. The sequence continues at coordinate 2,683 of JBBQYL010000106.1, read as the reverse complement.
GAGCAGTGGTCGGGCCTGCGCCAGGCCAGTTGGAAGGTCTCATCATCCACCGCCCGGATTTCGTGCGAGGCAGCGTGGCCCGTCGCGGTCTGCGGCGTCGGCTTTCCGGCGCGCGAATCCAGCGCCTCGGCCAGATCGCCAGACAAGGGTGCGCAAGCCGCCATCGCTGCAGCAGCGGAACACGCAGCATGAAAGAAACAAGCCATCTGGCTGAGATAGTTTGCGGTCGAATGAGCTTCGCTTGTGGTTGCACGGTCAAGGCGTTCCGGGGATGACGGAGTCATCGTAGGCCCACGCGGCATCCCGAGCGTGAACGATCGCCATCGGATGCCTCTCGCGTTCCCTGGCGCACCGAGGCTACCATTCGCAGCAGGAAGGTAATTCGCAATCACGGCGCAAGCCGCACGTCGCGAGTGAATGTCGTGGATATGGCGGAGTCCGGGCGTTTGATCCGTCGACCGGCGCGGTGGGTTCGGTCGTCGACGTGTCCCGAGAGAAAGCAGAGTGGGGCTTCCTTTGGCAACAGCGCGACCGCTGGTTTGCGATTCGCAACGACGCCGAGTCGCTCATCTTCCAGGCGGGCCCTGCGTGGTGGCGCCTGTCCAACGATGTTGAACTGCGAGTGAAGCGCGGTCTCTTCCGCAGGTTCGAGCTTGAACAAGACGGTCGCACGGCGTTTTCTCTTCGCTACTTCTTCAGCATGGACACATTCCTGGCGGCTTGAATGGCCGCGGCGGCCCGGGTTGGCACTGAACCATCTACCAAGCCAGTCCGTAAGGCAGCGCTTCGGGACCGAAGACGAAGTGCAGGACCCGGCGCAAGCTGGAGCCGGAGGACTTCGACGAGGCATGAAGGATCAAGGGTCGCATGAGCAGCGCATCTCCGCGCTTGGCGGGTACTGCGACTCCTGCGCTCCGACCCGCAAGCGCTGCCTGTGCCGGCTCGACACGTCCGAATTCATGGGACCCGGCCACGAGCCGGAGCGGGCCGTCCCGTGGAGTGCAGTGATCCACGTGGACTCGCACCGCCACGAGCTGCTTGAGAACACTGTCAGGTGGCTGGACGAAGACGACGCCTTCCTTCTCGCTCCAACCCGAGAGCGCCGGGTGATCGACGCGGCCTGAAACGGGAATGCTCAGATCTTGATGGATCGGTACGAGCCAATTCCTGGCTGCGGACTTCTCGAAGAAAGTGCACTGGACGGCGCGGGCGAGTGGGGGCAAGACCTGTCGCACGCCGGCATGAGCCATCACCTTGCAAGCCAGGTCGGCGCACCAGGCCTCATGCAGCAGCCGTCGCGAGCCCGCGCCACGCGTGTCTGTGACCCCGAGAGACCGGGAGACATCGTCGCATTCCGCGTCGCTCAACAGAGCGCGGACCAGAGTGAAGCCGTCAGTGTCGAATTGCATTTCCAGTCCCTCAGTCCCCAGATGCTTGAGCTGCCTCCAGAGATTATTCGCGATTCGCCTGCCTGCGCTTTGAGACAGGCAGGCCAGCAAGCCACTCGGCCTCTTGTATCCGTCCCGAAACAAACCACCTCGACAATAGTTTTCCCTGTCCCCCATCCGGGGGGCGGCAAGCCCGGTGCAACCCGATACGATCGCGACGAGGAGTGCGTTGTCCGCGAAGACGGGCACCGCTGGGTCACCTGATAACAAGAGTCGGAGCGAGTTCCATGAAGGTGTTGCTGGTCGATGACCACCCGTTGATCCTGTCGGCGCTGCAGGCCATGATCCAGGAGCTGGATCCGGACGTGCGCGTCACGGCCGTGGGCAGCGCCGCGGCGGCGCGTGCGGCGCTGGCGGCGGACGCGGATTTCGATCTCGTGCTGCTCGACCTGCAACTGGGCGACGCCAGCGGCTTCGACGTGCTGGTGGAGATGCGCAAGGCGCATCCCGCGCTGCCGGTGGTGGTCATCTCGGCCTCCGATCGCGCCAGCGACGTCATCCAGGCCATCGACCTGGGCGCGATGGGCTTCGTGCCCAAGCGCGCGTCCAACGACACGCTCGTCGACGCGCTGCGCCTGGTCATGGCGGGCGGCATCTACGTGCCGGCCATGCACCTGGGCGGCTCGCAGGGCCCGGGCAGCCGCGCCCCGGTGGCCATTCCGGTGGCTGAAAGCGCCACCTACCAGGTCACGCCGTCGTTCGAGGAGCTGGGGCTCACGCCGCGCCAGGCCGACGTGCTCACGCAACTGCTGCAGGGCAAGCCGAACAAGGAGATCGCGCGCCGCCTCGGGCTGTCGGTGGAGACGGTCAAGGATCACGTGCAGGCCGTGCTGCGCGCGCTGGGCGTCAGCTCGCGCACGCAGGCCGTGCTGGCCGTGAGCCAGATGACGCAGCAGCGCCTCGAGCGCCGCGCCATCCCCCGGTAGATGTCGGCCCCCACGCTCCTCCGGCGCTGCCCCCCGAGGGGAAGCTCGGTTCGGCTCGGATGCGATCCTCGCTTCCCGAGAGCTTGGGTAGGCCTGCGGCCGGCTGAATACAAGACCCGCTGACGCGATCGCTTCGGCATGCGCGTCGCGATCATCTCCGTCTTCGTCGACTACCACCGCCGTGGCGCGCACCACCGCGGCGTGCTGCAGCCGCAGGTGGGGCCGCTCATCGCCGCGCTGCTGCCCGATTCGGCCGACATCGACATCGTCAACGACACCTGGGTCGATCCCGACTGGGACAAGACCTAC
>JBBQYL010000105.1:0-17336 GCA_038208735.1 Burkholderiales bacterium | reverse complement strand
CGGCGGGCGTGGCGGCCACGCCGACGCCGGCCACGGCCAGCAGTTGCACGCCGTCGGTCGTCGCGAAGACCGGGCCGGTGTCGGCGCGGGCGATCTGAAGCGGCGTGCCGGCCGCGATCTCGGTCGACGCCCCGTCGCGCGCCATCGCGAGCACCGTGCGTGCCGCGGAGGTGGGTTGCATGCGCTCGCCCAGGATCGCCACGGCGGCCCTGAACAGCGGCTCGGGCACGTGGTCCATCCAGTAGACGCGCTGGTCCAGCAGCCACGCGTAGAGCTCGATGAGCGTGATGCCGGGATCGACGGGCGAATGCAGCATCCACTGCCCGGCCGACAGCGCGGGGATGCGCACGCGGGCGGCGTCGGTGAGCTGGCGCCAGTCGAGGTCGTCGAGGACGAGCGGCGGCAGCGGCATCAGACGATCTCCGCGCTGGCGAGGTAGAACGGGAACACGAGGTTGAAGCGGCTGTTGGTGCGCCGCACCTTGTACGAGAGCGACACCGTGACGCGCGCCTCCGCCCGACCGGAGGCGCTGGCCTGGCGCATCGTGCCCGGCTCGGCGACCTCGGTCTCGGCGAGCACCTCATCCACGTCGACGCGAGGCTCGAAGTCGCGCAGGGCGTCCCGGATGCTTTGCTCGAGCCGCCGAAGGTACTGGTCGCCGCCCGGCGCGAAGACCACCTGCGGCGCCTCGGTGCCGAACGTGGGCCGCATCACCCTCTCGCCCACCGCGGTGAGCAGCAGGATCCTGAGCGACTGCTCGACGTTCGCCTGGCCCTCGCACCAGGCCAGCGAGCCGGTATCGTCCGGCAGCAGGGGAAAGCGCCAACCGCGCCCGAGGAATTCGTTGGCCATGCTCAGCCCACCATCACCTGGGTGGACAACGCGTTGGGCGGCATGGGCACCCTCGGCGGCGACGTGGGCGCGCCCGGTGCGGTGCTGGTGTGCACATGCGCCGCGAAGTAGGTCGCGAACGTCGTGCCCAGGATCACCGGCTGAACGGCCCCGTTGCCGATCTCGACCTGGCCCGACTGCAGCGCCACGCTGGTGGCCTTGACCACAACGTTCGTCGCCTCGATGGTCACCTGCGACGACGAGCCATCCAGCACCACGCTCTCGCCGCTGGCCGTCTCGAGCGTGACCTTCTTCGCGTCGTCCTCCATCACGAGCTTGAGTCCGCCGGCGGTGGTCAGCGTGACGCGCCTGGCGTGATCGTCGAACACGAGCTCGTGGCCGGCCTTGGTGCGGATCAGCTTCTGGTCCTGCGTCTTGTCACGATGGCTGGCGGGCTTGTCCTTGCCGTTGTAGAGGCCGCCCAGGATCACGGGCAGACGCATGTCGCCGTGGATGAAGCTGACGAGCACCTCGTCGCCCACCTCGGGCACGAACAGCGCGCCGTAGCCGTTGCCCGCGTAGAGCTGGCAGACGCGGCACCACTCGGTGACCATCTCCTCGTCGAACCAGGGAAACTGGATCCTGACGCGGCCTTCCTGCTCGGGATCGATGGATTCGACGACGATCGCCTCGACGACCCCGAAGAAACGCCGGTCGGTGCTCTGCGCGCGCGGCACGATGGAGCGGCGGGGGGCGCTCATGTCGCGCCTCCTGCCTTGGTGCCGCCGTCCCACGAGCGGCGCACGGTGAAGCCCGTGGTGTAGCCGTTGCTTCCGATCGTGTGCTCCACGCGAGTGACGTAGTACTGGCCGCTGAAGCGCTGCCCCACGCCGGCCACGTTGACGTTGTCGCCGGGGCGCATGTCGGGCAGTCCGATCGCCTGGCCCGTCGCCTTGAGGAACTCGTAGGCGCGTTCGCGCAGCAGGCTGACGGCGAGCGCCTTGGCCTCCTCGGTGGTCTGCACGGGCCAATCGACGACGATCTCCGCCTTGCCGGCCAACCGGGTCTGCGCGACCTCGGGTCCGGAGATGCCCGCGGAGGACTTGCCTGCCAGGTCGTCCTTGGTGGCGGTGGCGGTGATCACGGCCTTCTTCCTGGGATCCCAGCCCTTGACCGTGACGCTGCTGACCTGGCGCGCGGCCGTCAGCTCGGGCGTGAAGCTCACCATGTTCTTGCCCCACTCGAAGTTGTAGGTGAGGCGCTGGCTGGTGGCACGGCCGTCGGTGGGCTTGAGGAAGTACAGGGTGTCCTTGCCGGTGTTGGGGTCGACGTCGATGTAGCAGTCGTAGTCGATGCGCTTGGCGCGTTCCATCAGGAACGTGGCGTCGTCCTGGTTGCGCTGCACGACGACCGGATGCTGCGGCCCGTCGGTGTCGGGCGCCTTGATCTGCAGCGAGTTGCGCGCCGCCACCGCCTGGGCGATCTGCCAGTCGCGCTTGTCCGTCCAGTACTTGACGTCCCCCTTGCCGGGCTTGCGGTCGCGCAGCTTGACCAGGTTGTCCTGGCCGGAGACGCCGATGGTGGGCGGCCCCGACTCGGGGAACTTGGGCGTGAGCCTGGTGATCACGCCGGTGAACATCGTCAGCATGCGGTCGACGTAGCCCATCTGCACGGTCACCTTGTTGCCGAGGTCGAACAGCTTCGAGTCGCTGTACTTGAACTCGGTCTCGGGCGACTTGTAGTGCCACGGGTTGGCGATCACGAAGTCGAAGCTGGTCATGTTGTCCATGTCCATCACCACCTTCACCTCGAGCACCTCCTTGAGCGTCTCGGCCTGCAGGTCGCGGCCCTGCACCGTGATCTGGAAGACGGGTGCGTAGTAGTCCGTCTGCGGCAGGCCGCTCTTCGTGTTCGTGCTGGCGTTGGCCATGGCGTCCTCCTCAGCGCAGCCGCGGGATGGCGAGCTCGCGACCCGGCTGCAACGTGCGCGGGTCGTCGATGGCGTTGGCGCGCGCGATGTCGCGCCAGCGGGCGGGATCCTCGAACAGGGCGCCGGCGATGGCACTGAGCGTGTCGCCGCGGCGCACCGTCCAGCTCTTGTCGAAGTCGGGCGACGCCGTCTTGCTCTCGAGGAGTTGCTGCGCCACCGGCGCGAACTCCTTGAGCGTGACCGAGCACTTGGCGCGCAGCGGCACGCCCTTGGGGCTGAACAGCGTGTAGGTGATGGTCAGCGACTCCATCACGCCGGTGAACACGTCCTGCGTCCAGACCAGCTTGATGATGGGCGGCGCATGCAGCTCGTTCTCGATCGCCATCAGGTTGCGCAGCGCGTCGGTGTATTCGGTGCGCACGTCCTTCAAGCTGTCGGAGGTGTCGACGATCAGGTCCAGCGTCAGCTTCTCGGCGCCGCCGCGCACGTACTGCAGCGGGGGCGACTGCAGCCCGGGGATCGGCAGCTCCGCGAAGGTGTTGGTCTTGGCGAGCTGGTACTCCGTCGGGTTGAAGCGGAACGGGATGATCGGCAGCCCCTTGGGCTTGACCACCTCGAGGTGCGCCTTCTCCATGCCCAGGAGTGCACTTGCCAGGGATCCGTCGAGAGCCATGCGTCGATCTCCGCTAGGGTTTCAGGTCATGCGTCGAACTGGTCGCCCAGCGCGCGGTCGCGTTCGGACGACTCCTCGGCGTCGCAGCGCTCGCGCTGCAGACGTGCGTACGTTTCCTGGTAGCGCAGGAACAGTTTCAGGAACGCGGCCTCCTCCTCGCCGCCGTCCACGTCGAAGCGGATCTCCAGGTGCTGGATCGTGACGGCCATCAGCTCGATCCCGGTGGCGTCAGGGGCAGCGGCACCAGCCCCTCGTGGGCGATCTCGAGCGACTCGATCGCGAGTCCGTTCTGCTGGCTGTTCATCGTGGGCCCCGTCCACTTCGCGGCCAGGCCGGCGAGGAAGGTGAAGCCGAACGCCGGCGTGCCCGACGGCGTCATCAGCACCACGCTGCCGTCGCGCCGCGCGCCCAGCGAGCCCGCCAGGCCGGCCATGTACCACCACCACAGCCCCGGGTCGCGGATGAGCCCGCGCTTGAGCGTGATGCGCGGGTACGAATGGCGCACCGGGAGCTGGTGCACGAAATCGTTCATGCCGCCCTCGGCATAGGGCATCACCTCGAGCTCGGCGCCGATGCCCGAGGCCTCCTGGAAGCCGCCGCCCCACACGACGGAGACCGCCGTGGCCTGGGCCAGCGGCAGGTAGTGGAAAGGCGGATCCAGCAGCACCATGAACCGGTACGACTGCAGGGGATCCTCGATCTGCAGCGGGTTCATGCGAACACCTCCAACCGTCCGGCCTCGCCCAGCATGATGCGCAGCGTGATGAACTCCATCGGCACCGCGGGCGCGATCTGGATGTCGCATTTGACGAGGCCGTCATCCTCGTCCTGCGCGGAGTTGTTGGTGCCGTCGCAGACGACGCGGAAGGCCTCGTCGGGACGCGACCCGCGGAACGCGCCCGCGCGCCAGAACGCCAGCAGCACGTTGCCGATGGCGCGCTGCACGGCGAACTTGAAGGCGGGCGTGTTCGGGTCGAAGACCAGCGGGTCGACGATCATGCGGATCGCGCGCACCAGGCGATGGATCAGCCGCCGGTGCGCGAGGTAGAGATGCGAGATGTCGTCCACGGTGCCCGGGTCGACGGCCGTCCACGCGCCCCACAGCTGGAGTCCCTTGCCGGGCATGCAGCGCACGAGATTGATGCCGGCGCGATAGAACGCCTCGCGCTCGTCCAGCGCCCATTCGCGTCCGACGTCGACGGCGTCCACGCACTCGGCGTTGGCGGGCGTCCAGTGGGCGCCGCGCGTTCGGTCGAGGCGGCTCACCACGCCGGCCACGTGGCCCGAGGCGGGCACCAGCCTGATCGGCGCGGCGCCCCCGCCCAGCGGATCGGGCACGCCCAGCGGCGGATGCCAGACTGTGACGTTGCGCAGGCCGGTGCCGGCGTTGCGGACGCGCAGCGCGTCCAGCCAAGCGAGCGCCGTGTCGGTGTCGGCCACGTCCTGCTCCGCGCCCGGCGGCACGTCCAGCAGCAGCAGGCGGTCGTGCAGGCCGTCGATGGCCGAGATCATGCGCGTCACGAGCGCGTTCGCGTCGGCCGCGGGCAGCTGGCCCAGCAGGTCGGGCGCCGCGAGGATCGCCACCTCGGGTTCGTCGAGCAGCGCCTGTGCGCCGGTGTCGTAGTCCGTCGCGTTCGGCGGCTCGTCCGCGCCCGAGCCGAAGGAGAGGGCCGCCTCGTCCCAGTCCATGACCGCCGGCCCGAGCGCCGCGGTGGCGGGCGGCGCCGCGTCGACGGCCTCGATGCGGATCAGCGCGGAGCCGCCCGCGGGTTGCTCCGAGCCCGGATTGAGCGCCTGGGCCAGCGCCGACGGCGCGATCGCGCGGTACGACTCCGTCGGCTCGCCAGGCGCGCGGACGGTGAGATCGATCTCCGGCTTGCCCAGCCGCCCGCGGCGACGGTAGCGCACGGACACCGACACGCCGTTGCCCCACGCGCCGGGGCTGGACGCGCTGAGGGTGTAGCGAGTGGACGCGAAGCCGCCGTTCCGGGCCACCACCGGGTCGATCGTCCAGCTCGCGCGGGCGGTGCTCGAATTGGCGCCGGCCACGCGCCAGACGTGCGCCACCTCGCCGCCGTTCTCGAAATAGCCGCGCAGGGCGTAGGGGCCCATCGCGTCGGGCACGAGCCCGCCGTACAGGCGCAGGTACTGGCGCCAGCCCTCGACGCGCGCGAGGCGGCCCAGCGGCCCGCGGCGCGTGTGCGCCAGGATGCCGGCCACGTCCGATCGCACGGGCGACGGCTGCGGCCGCGGACGTGCGATGTCGAAGTAGATGCCGGGTTCGTTTGCGCTTGCGTGCATGGCGGGGCTCAGGTGTCGAGGGTGAGGCCTTCGTGGCAGATCTCGAGCGTCTCCATGCCGATCTCGTTGTTCTTGGCATTGAGGCCCGGGCCGGTCCACTTGCAAGGCCAGCCGCGCGTGAAGTTCCAGCGCATGACCTCCTGCTTGTTCTCGTCGAGCAGCACGACGCTGCCTTCGGTGCGGTGCACCTTGCCGTTCATCGCTTCCTGGATCCAGTGCCACAGCGCGACGTCGCCCAGGACGCCGCGCTTGAGCGTGACGTTGGAGTATTTCTTCAGGCCGGGGATCTTGCGCACGGTGATGTCTTCCGCGCCGTTGCGGTATTCGATCGGCGAGATCTCCACCTCCAGCCCGGAGGCCTCGGCGAAGCTTCCCTTGACGGCGGTGCCGTCGTCGCTGATCCCGTTGATCAGGATCTCGAAGTTGTAGGCGCCGTACGGGTCGTCACGGTACTTTGCGGGCATCGCTTTTCTCCTGTGCTCAGGCGGGGTTGACGTTCTGGGTCTTCTGCTGGATGCGGAAGATCACGAACTCGGCAGGCTTGACCGGCGCGATGCCGATCAGGCAGATCAGCCGGCCGTTGTCGATATCGTCCTGCGTCATCGTCGAGTGGTCGATGCTCACGAAAAACGCCTCGGCGGGCGTCGTGCCTTGCAGCATCCCCGCGCGCCAGGTGCTCGTCAGGAAGTTGGTGATGGTCGCGCGCACGCGGGCCCACAGCGGCTCGTCGTTGGGCTCGAACACCACCCACTGCGTGCCCTGGTCGATCGATGCCTCGACGTAGATGAAGATGCGCCGCACGTTGATGTATTTCCACGCACTGTCCGACGACAGGGTGCGAGCGCCCCAGACGCGGTTGCCGCGGCCCGGGAAGAAGCGCAACGCGTTGATGCCGCTCGGGTTGAGCATGTCCTGCTCGCGCTGGTTCACGTCCTGCGCGATGCGCGTGATCGCGCTGATGACCTCGTTGGCCGGCGCCTTGTGCACGCCGCGGTTGACGTCCACCCGGGCATACAGGCCGATCATGTGCAGCGAGGGCGCCACCACCACGTTGCGGCGCACCGACGGGTCGCGCACCTCGATCCACGGGTAGTACAGCGCGGCGTACTTGGTGTCGATCGCGTCGCGGAAGTCGCCGATGCCTTGTATCGACAGGCCGTCGTTGGAGTCGATGACCGCAAATCGGTAACGAAGCTGCTCGCAGTGCTGGATGAGGGCCGAGTTGACCGTCGTCGACCAGATGCCGGGCACCGCGACGAGACTGATCTCGGGGATGTCCTCCAGCGCCTGGATGCCGGTGCGGTTGCCGCTGCCCCCGTCCACGCCGACGAAGTCGTCGATGCTCAGGTCGCCGAGGGCGTCGTTGCCGCCGGCGAGGCTGACCCATTCCGTGTCGGGCGATGTCGGGAAAAGCGACAGCTTCGATTCCGAGTAGCCTACTCCCGGCAGCGTGGTCGCGTTGACCAGGGACGAACGCAGGCTGATCGCGCGTTCGATGAAGCTGGTGCTCGTATCGTCGTGCAGGCGGAGGTTCGGAATCAGTTCCTGCGCGGTGATCGTTCCGTCCGCCTGGCGGTACTGCGTTGCCACCTCGGCCTCGATGAGCCGCGCCTTGTGGCCGTCGTTGTAGGCATTCGCCAGGGCCGGCGTGAAGGTCACGGTGTTGCCCGAGACGCCCCCCTTTTCCACCACCACCACTTCCTTGTCGGCGCCGTTGTCGAACTCCAGCACCGCGTTGTCGTACAGGGCCGATGTGTTGGCCAATTGCATCGACGGGCCGTTGCCGGCCGGACGCAGGCGGGCGATCGTCGTCCCGACGGGCCAGGTCACGGTGGCGACGATGGCCGGCGCCACCGTGAACTGGGTGGCGGTGTCGACCGTCACCTTGAAGTCGCGACCGAGGATGCGGACGTGGTCGCCGGTGGTGAAGTCGGTCGTCGAATCGACCGTCAGCGTGGCGGTGCCGGAGGCCGCCGTCGTCAGGTGGGCGCTCGCGGCCGGGCCGCCGCTCGCCGGATCGGCCAGCACCGCGAGCGTGGCGCCCACCATCGGGCGCATGCGCACGCTGACGGCGTCGCCCCACTTGCCCAGCGACTTCGCGGTGTAGCGCACGGTGGCCTTGGCCGCGGGCACGGGGGAGCCGCTGCGCGTGCTGATGACGGCCAGGTCACGGCCGGCGCGCAGGTCGGCCAGCAGCGCCGTCGTGAGCGTCACCGTGCCAGTGGCGTCGTAGCTGGCGACCGTATAGGGGTTGCCGGCGACGGACGCGGTGCCCGACGTGTAGAAATTCAACTTCGTGCCGACAGCCACGCCGATCGTGTGCGCCAGCCGCACCTGCTTCGAGGCGGCGCCGGCGCCGGCGTCGGCGTCGATGCCCGCCACCAGGCCCTGGCCCAGCGCCTTCGATGAGGCGACCGCGCCGGTGCCTGCCGCGGTGTCCGGCGCGGCGAACACGCGCTTCACGTAGAGCCGCTGCCCGCCGTTGTCGAAGAAGCCCTTGACCGACAGGGGGAACAGCCACCAGCGGCCGCCCTCGGCCGTGTCGAAGTTCCAGCGGTTGTCGATGGGCGCCGGCGGCACCGGCAGGAAGCTGCCGAAAGTGCGCTCGAAATCCGCGAAGCTCGTGCAGAGGACCGGCTTGTCGGACGTCGGTCCGCGCTCGGTGACGCCGACCGCGCCGGCGGTGCTGGTGCTGACGCCCGCGATCGGGCTGGGGCCGGCGTCGATCTCCTCGACATAGACGCCTGGGTGCAGGTATTCGGCCATCAGTTGCTCTCCATGGTTCGAGTTACGCGATGGTGATCGTCACGCTGGCCTGCAGATCGGCCGGCAGGCCCAGCGCGCGTTGGCCGCTGCGGCCTCCGCGCGAGTCGACCGCGTCGATGAGCTGGCCGTTCGTGGCCCAGCGCAGGGGAAGGGCGAACACGCCCCGTTCGTCGCTGAGCACGCGTTCCGTGTTGGACAGGTGCACCTTGACGTTGGCCACCGGCGCGCCCTGCGCGTCCTGCACGAAGCCGCGCAGCACCCGCACCCACGTCGCGAAGTCGTAGGTGGGCGCGGGCAACAGGTACAGGTCGGTCGAGCCACGGGTGACGGGGTTGGGATCGTTGTCGTCATCCCACGGTGGAGCGTCGAACTCGACGCCGTCGGCCGTCTCCAGATAGGCGGGGCGGTATCGCTGCGCGACCAGGCGCGCCCGGTAGCGGCGCGGCGAGGCCGACGCGGGCTCGCGCAAGCGGCCGAGGCCGGGCCAGGCGATGGTGCCCGAGGGCGTGTACACCGCGACCAGGTCGGTGGGTGCCCAGACGCCGGGGCTCACCTGGCGATCGAGCCAGGCGCGCATGCGGCCCTGCGGCGACTTGCCCGTGAGATCGTCGACCATGCGCAGCCCGATCGGGCTGAACAGCCGCCCGTGCTCGCAGCGCAGTTCCTGCCAGCCGGTGACCGTCATGACACCACCGCCGGCTCGTGATAGGCCAGGTCGCGCACGCTCACCGGCTTGTTCACCTGAACGTCGACCGACTCGAGGTTGACCACGCGCACCTCGTAGGTCACCGAGATGCGGTACGCCTTCTGCACCGCCTGCCAGAGCCAGAAGCGCTCCTGCAGCGGGATCGGCGACAGCGCAATCTTGAGCGCCTCGGAGCTGTTGGCGAGGCCGCCCTGCAGCGCCGGCCCGTGCAGGATCGCGCCGTCGTAGAGGATCTGCATCACGCGGCCGAGCAACTGGTGGTCGGTCGCGCGGTCGCCAGACCAGGGCGTGATCAGGTAGCGCAGCAGCAGCGCCATCGGCGCCTTCTCCACCAGCAGGGTGCCGCCAGGCCCGGGGCGGCGCTGGCGCGGCCGGTTCTTCGCGCTGGCGTCCTCCACCACGTCGTAGAGGCACACGGTGACGTGCGCCGGCGCCGTGCCGATCGCGCCTTGCAGGTCGTGCACCTGGACGGTCGGCGGAGGCAACAGCGACGCCAGGCCGGCGGCGAGGGCCGTCCTCAAGGTCTCCGACACATCACCGATGACTGCGTAGTCCGACACGTGTTCCCCTTTTGTCACGGGAAGGGATTGCACGTCCCGTGCCAGCCGAAAGACGCGTTGAATCAAGGACTTGCGTTGCGTGACTGGACAAAAAGGTCCAGCCTGCACATGGACATTTTCATGTCGGCTCGCTGCCGTCGGCACCCGCTCGCGCGCGCCTCGTGCCGTGCAGTGGCAAGACGCGCCCGGTTGTACGGGAGCAGGTCAGCAGTAGTCGCCGGCGCAGACGCTGTACTTGCGCATCAGCTCGAAGAACACGCGACGCGATTTGCCGCTCGCGCGCGCGGCGTGCGCGATGTTGCCGCGACTCGCACGCAGGGCATCGATCACGAAGCCGCGTTCGAAGCGGCTCACCAGCTCGCGCTTGGCGTCGCCGAAGGACTGAGACGGCGCAGTCGTCGCCGCATCGGCCGCGGCGGATCGCGCCTGCGGGGCGTGCGCGTTGCCCAACAGCATGAAGTCGCCCGGCTCCACCACACGGCCCAGGCGCAGCGCTGTCAGGAAGCGCACGCAGTTCTCCAGCTCGCGCACGTTGCCGGGCCAGGAGTAGGCCTCGAGATGGCGCATCGCGTTGGCCGACAGCTCGATGCGCGTGGCGCCCAGGTCGTCGGCACAGCGCCGGATGAAGGACTCGAGCAGCGGCTCGATGTCCTCGCTGCGGTCGCACAGCGGCGGGATCCGCAGCGGGAACACGCGCACCCGAAACATCAGGTCCTCGCGGAAGCGCGCGTCGCGCACCAGTTGCACCAGGTCGGCGTTGCTGGCCGCGAGGATGCGCACGTTGGCCTTGCGGATGCGGCTCTCGCCGAGCCGGCGGTATTCGCGCTCCTGCAGGAAGCGCAACAGCTTGACCTGCGCGGAAGGGTCGAGCGCGTCGATCTCGTCGAGAAACAGCGTGCCGCCTTCGGCCGCCGCGACGAGGCCGTCGCTCGAGGCGCGCGCGCCCGTGAACGCGCCGCCCACGTGGCCGAACAGCTCGTTCTCGAACAGGGCGACGGGCACGGCGCCGCAGTTGACGGGCACGAAAGCGCCCCCCGAGCGGGCGCCGTTCTCGTGGATCCAGTGTGCGTAGACCTCCTTGCCGACGCCGCTCGGTCCGAGGATCAGCACCTCGACGTCCGTCGCGGCCGCGGCGGCGAGGTCGCGCAGCGCCTTGCGGTGCGATTCGCCGCGGCCGATGATGCGCGTGCGCGTGCGCGTGCTCGAGCCAGGCGCGATCGTGTCGTGCGGATCGGTCGCCGCCGCGAAGGAATGAAGTTTCATGCGCGCGTCCTGTGAGCAGCAAGGCATCCGGCGTCTGGCGGATCGGCGTTGACGCGATCGCGCCTGCCTGGACGGTCAGATGCATCCCCGCGCAGCGCATGTCGGTCGGACGTGCCGACCCTCGAACTCGGGCAGGAAAACTGGAGCGTCGTAGACCGGGTCGCCCTGCGCGCGTGGCGGCGCACGGCGGCACGGAGATGCAGCAGGCCTCTGCTTGCGTCCCGCCGGCCGCCTCGGCGGCGCCGGCCCGGGGATTCGAATCGTGCCAAGTGGCGGCTGCGAATCCCCGTCGGTGGAAATGTACTGTGCGCCCGATCGCCTTGACAAGGCGCGGCACGGGCGTCCACGGCGTCAACATAGGGGTGATGCGGCCTGCCGTCCCCTGCATCGAAACGTGCGCGATCGCGGCGCATCCGATGCACCCCCCCGTATCGACTTTCGGACGGCGCCAGACAGCGCGTTGGTCATCCGAACGGCCGGCCACCGCCCGACGCCTTCACCACGGTCCCGCGCTCGTCGCGAGTGAACTCGTCGTAGGCCAGGCCCGGATGTCCCAGGATCGGCGGCCGCGCGTGAATTCCGTCACCTCGGCGGCTCACGCATCTCGGCGGGCGACAACGACACCTTGGCGCGCATCGGCGGCGACGAGTTCCTGCTGCTGACCGAAGGCGTGGCCACCGTGGCCGACGCCGTGGCGCTGGCCGACCGGCTGGTCAGGCTGCTGGCGCGTCCGTTCGAGGTGGAGGGGCGACGCGTGCACGTGTCGGCGTCCATCGGCGTGGTGGTCTACCGCGACCACGGCCACCTGGAGCAGATGGTGACGCGTGCGGACGCGGCGATGTACGCGGCCAAGCGCGCGGGCGGCAACACGCGCGCCGTGTTCGAACCGCGCATGGACGAGGCCGGCGAGGAGCGCCTGAACCTGCAGGGCGAGCTGCGGATGGCGATGGAGCGCAAGCAGCTCACGCTCCACTACCAGCCCAAGATCGACTCCCACACCGGTCAGATCCGCGGCGTGGAGGCGCTGCTGCGCTGGACCCACCCCGAGCGCGGTAGCGTCAGCCCGGTGGTGTTCATTCCCATCGCCGAGCGCTTCGGCCTGATCAACGCGATCGGCAACTGGGTCATCGACGAGGCCTGCCGCCAGATGGAGGAGTGGGCCGACGACGGCATGCGCGTGCGCGTGGCCATCAACCTGTCGGTGCACCAGCTGCGCCAGGACGACCTGGTCGACCGCACGGAGCGCGCGTTGAAGCGCCACGGACTGGACCCCTCGCAGCTGCTGTGCGAGGTGACCGAGTCGGTGGCCATGGGCGACCCCGAGACGCTGCAGCGCGTGTTCGACGGCATGGCCCGCATCGGCGTGTTCATCTCCATCGACGACTTCGGCACCGGCTACTCCAGCCTGATCAACCTGCGCCAGCTGCCCGCCGCGCAGCTCAAGATCGACCGCAGGTTCATCAACGACATCGAGGCGAACAAGGACGCGTTCGCGATCGTCGGCGCGGTGGTGAACCTGGCGCATTCGCTGGGCCTGAAGGTGGTGGCCGAGGGCGTGGAGACGGCGGGCCAGCGCGACATCCTCATCGACATGGGGTGCGACGAGATGCAGGGCTTCTACTTCGCTCGCCCGATGGCCGCCAACCTGCTGCTGGACTGGTTCATGGGCAACAAGCCGGATGGCAGCGTCGACTTTTCGCCGTCGGCCATCATGGAAGACATGACGGCCTGAGCTCAAATCGTCGCCGTTCCGTCGGCGGCGTCGTTAATATGGGCGGTCCATGCCCAGCCTGAGCCGTTTTCCGAAGCCGTTGCCCCGCCGCAGCACCAGGCAGCAGGTGGCCGGATGGCTGCTCGCGCTGGCCGCGTGCGGCGGCGCGCGCGCCGCGGTGGTCGAGGCGCCGCCGCCGCAGGAATCGGCGGCGCCGGTGGTGACGCCCGCGTCGGCACCCGGCGTCGCCGTGACGGCCGGCCCTCCGGATTGCTCGCGCCCGCTCTCGCTGGGCCTGCACGAGCATGGCCTGCTCTACACGGCGCAGACGGGCGAGGGCATCGACAAGGACATCGCCGACGAGATGGCGCGCCGCAGCGGCTGCCACATCACGCTCACCGTGCTGCCGCGGTCGCGCATCTGGCAGCTTGTCGAGTCGGGTGCGCTCGATTTCACGTTGTCGGGCATCACCAACCCGCAGCGCGACAAGTTCGCGGCGTTCGTCTGGTACGTGTCCAACAAGTACTACCTGCTCGTGCGGCGCGACGCCGACGTGCACAACGTGGCCGACTTTCGCCGCAAGCACGCGTTGCGCATCGGACTGATCCGCAGCTTCCGCTACGGTGACCAGGCCAACGGGTTCGTCGACGAGCTGGAGGCCGAGGATCGCATCACCTACGCGGGCAGCCTGGATCCGCTCTACACGATCCTGCTCGACGACGGCATCCAGGCGATGGTCATCGAGCCGTTCGACTTCCCCGTCATCGCCGGCGCGCAGCTGAAGGCGCAGACCGCCATCCTCGATTTCGGCGATCCGTCGGTGCCTCACGGGCTGGTCATGTCGAGGAAGTCGTTGTCCGTGGCGCAGCAGGCCGCGTGGCGCGAGGTCGTCAACGCGATGCGCGCCGACGGCACCATCCGGCACATCTTCGAGAAGTACTTCCCCGCCGATCTCGCCAAGCAGATGACCCAGTTTTGAAACGCGCCCTGCCACCCCTGGTCGCGCTGTTCGTCGGCGCGATCACGTTCGCGTTCACGATCGGGCTGTGCGTGCACGAGCGCGACAACGAGCAGGCCCGGCTGCGGGCCGTGTTCGACGCCAACGCGCGCCAGACCGCCGGCCGCATCGAGCAGCGCATCGCCAACTACGAGCAGATGCTGCGCGGCGTGCAGGGCCTGCTGTCGGCCAACAACGGCGTCGACCCACGGGCCTTCGAGACCTACGTCGACACGGTGATGGCCGGGCCCGATGCCGCGGGGCTGCAGAGCGTGGCGTTCTCGCCGCTGCTGACGCCGGAGGATCTGCCCGCGCACGTCGAACGCATGCGAGCCACCGGCCATCCCGACTACCGCCTGCGCCCCGACGGCGTGCGCGACGCCTACGCGCCGATCTCGCTGGTGGCGCCCGACAGCGTGGTCAACCGCATGGTGCTGGGCTACGACTCGTATGGCGAGGCCACGCGGCATGCGACCATGGTGCAGGCGCGCGATTCGGGCAATGCCACGCTCACGGCGCAGGTGCAGCTGCGCGTCGATTCGGGTGCCGAGCTGCGGGCCGGCTGCCTCATCTACCTGCCGGTCTACGCCTACGGCACGGCCATCAACAGCGTCGCCGACCGGCGCGCACACGGCATCGGGTGGGTGCGCGCCGCATTCCGCGTGGGCGACCTGATGTCCACGCTCTACGGCGAGCAGAGCCCCGGGCTGGTGGTGCGGCTGCACGATGGCGCCGACGCCAGCGAGGCCTCGCTGATGTACCGTTCGGATACCCCCGGCGACGGCACCCCCGAGAGCGACGACGCCATCCGCAAGGCCCGTTTCCAGGCCCAGGAGTACGTGACCCTGGCCGGCCACACGTGGACGGTGCAGCTCAGCTCGCAGCCCGAGTTCGAGCGCGTGCACGAGCGCAACGCGTCCACCGTCATCCTGGTGGCCGGCGTGCTGCTGAGCCTGCTCCTGGGCGTGATCACGCACCAGCTGGTCACCGGCCGCTCGCGCGCCTACGCGGCGGCGAAGGCCATGACGCGCGAGCTGCGCGAGAGCGAGGAGCGCCATCGCCGCATCGTGGAGACGGCCAGCGAAGGCATCTGGATGCTCGACGCGTCGCGCCATCTTTCCTTCGTCAATCCGCGCATCGCGCAGTGGCTGGGCCTGCCCGAGGACGCGATGCGTGGCCGCCTGGTGGACGACTTCATGGATCCGGAGGAGGCCGAGCGCTGCCGCGCCGCGCTGGCCGCGCAGGGCACGGGCGATGGCGATACGGCCAGCATCGAGCTGCGGCTGCGCCGCGTCGACGGCTCGCCGATGTGGGTGTCTCTGTCGACCCGGCCCATCCTCGACGACGCCGGGCGGCCGTCGGGCGCGCTCGGCATGCTCACCGACATCAACGAACGCCGCCTGGCGGAGGAGCGCCGCGCCGCGCTCGAGACCCAGCTGCGCGACGCGCAGAAGATGGAGGCCATCGGCACGCTGGCGGGCGGCATCGCGCACGACTTCAACAACATCCTGGCGGCCATCATCGGCAACGTCGCGGCGGCGCGCCAGGACGCGGCCATCGGGCTGTCGAGCGATGTGAGCCTGGCGCAGATCGAGCGCGCCGCGGTGCGCGCGCGCAGCCTCGTTCAGCAGATCCTCACGTTCAGCCGCATGCAGGCCCAGGAGCTCCACACCCAGGCGCTGCAGCCCGTCATCGACGAGACGCTCGACATGCTGCGCGCCGCCATGCCGGCCCAGGTGGAGCTGCGCGTCAACCTGCCGGCCGAACCGGTGCACGTGCGCGCCGACGCCACGCAGGTGCAGCAGATCGTGATGAACCTGTGCACCAACGCCTGGCATGCGCTGCCGGCCGGCCGCGGCCGCATCGAGGTGGGCCTCGACGTGGAGACGCCCGACGTCGCGCCCCAGTCCGACAGCGCCAGCGCGTGGCCGGCGGCGCTGTCGAACGGCCCGCGCGCGCACCTGTGGATCGCCGACAACGGCTCGGGCATGGACGAAACCACGCGGGCCCGCGTGTTCGAGCCCTTCTTCACCACCAAGCAAGTGGGCCAGGGCACCGGCCTGGGCCTGGCCGTGGTGCACGGCATCGTCAGCGTGCATGGCGGCGCCATTCACGTGGACAGCGCGCCGGGCGTGGGCAGCCGCTTCGACCTGTGGTTTCCGCTGGAGGCGGCGCCGGTCGAATCCATGGAGTCGCAGCACGGCGAGCTCGACGCGCCGCGCGGCCGCGGCGAGCACGTGCTGTGCGTGGACGACGATCCGGCGATGGTGCTGATGGTGGACGGCCTGCTGCTCCGCGCCGGCTACCGGGTGACCACGTTCGAGCAGCCGGCCGCCGCGCTGGCGCGCGTGTGCGCCGATCCGCACGCGTTCGACATCGTGGTCACCGACTACAACATGCCCGAGATGAACGGCATGGAGTTCGCCACCGCCGTCGTGCATGTGGCGCCGCACCTGCCCATCATCATCACCTCGGGCTTCATCTCCGACGAGATGCGCCAGCAGGCCGGCGAGCTTCAGGTGGGCGCGCTGCTGCAGAAGGAGTACACGCTGGAGCGGCTGGCCGGGCTGGTGCAGGTGGTGCTGGAACAGAACCGAGAATGAACACATGACCTCTCCCATCGTCGCTGCCTTCGGCACCTGGGCCTCGCCCATCACCGCGGCCCGCGTAGCCGCGGGCGTGCGTCCCGTGTCCTCGCCGCGCCTCGTGGCCGACCGCGTGCTGTGGCTGCAGAGTCTGCCGGAGGAGGGCGGGCGCATCGCGGTGGCCATGGCGGACGCCGATGGGCGCGCCCGCATCGTCACGCCGGCGCCGTTCAACGTGCGCACGCGGGTGCACGAGTACGGCGGCGGCGCATTCGCGGCCGATGGCGACACGATCTGGTTCTCGAACTTCGCCGACAACCTCGTCTACGCGCAGTCGGGCGACGCGGCGCCGGTGGCGTTGACCGCCGACGGCCGGCAGCGCCACGCTGACCTCGAACTCGACGCGCGCCACGGCCGGCTGGTGGCCGTGCGCGAGGCACACGGCGACGCGGGCGAGCCGCGCAACACGCTCGTGGGGCTCGCGCTCGACGGCAGCGGTTCCACCATGCTGGCGGAGGGCGCCGACTTCTACGCGTCCGCGCGCGTGTCGCCCGAGGGCCGGCGACTTGCGTGGCTGCAGTGGAACCATCCCGACATGCCCTGGCAGGGCACCGAGCTGTGGCTGGCGGCGATCGCCGACGACGGCACGCTGGCCCATGCGCGATGCGTGGCCGGCGGGCGCGACGAGTCGCTGTGCCAGCCCGTGTGGGCGCCGGACGGCAAGCTGCACGTGGTGTCCGACCGCAGCGGCTTCTGGAACCTGCACCGCGAGCGCGATGGCGGGGCTGGAGACGAAGCCGTGACCAGGGAGCAGGCAGAGCTCGGCTACCCGCAGTGGGTCTTCGGCGGCTCCACCTACGCCTTCACCGAGGCGGGGATCGCGGTGATCCAGGTCGAGAAGGCCGAGGAGACGCTCTGCAGGATCGACCCAGACGGCATCCCGGAGTCGCTCGGGCTCCCCTACACCTCCTACTCCTACCCGTCGCTCGCGGCCGATGGCAGCAGCGTCCTGT
>JBBQYL010000104.1:0-17431 GCA_038208735.1 Burkholderiales bacterium | reverse complement strand
CATCATCTGCTCGGACTACGAGGTCTCGAAGCGCTTCTACACGCAGGTGCTGGGGCTGCCCGTGCTTGCCGAGCACTGGCGCGCCGAGCGCAGTTCCTGGAAGCTCGACCTGGCGTTGCCCGACGGCTCGCAGATCGAGCTGTTCTCGTTCAAGGACCGGCCGGCCAGGCCGTCGTATCCCGAGGCGCGGGGGTTGCGCCACCTGGCGTTCGTGGTGGCGGACGTGGCGCTCGCGAAGGCGGCTCTGGAGGCGCAAGGGGTCGTCGTGGAGGCGATCCGCGTCGACGAATACACCGGCGGGCGGTTCACGTTCTTTGCGGACCCGGACGACTTGCCGCTGGAGTTGTACGAAGCGACAGCTTGAGTTGTCGTTGAGCTTCGCTGGCGGCGTCTTCGCCGGTCGACGGTTGCGTGCGACGACCTCGCTTGGCGGCGGCGGTGGGGGTCGGCCTCGCCAACCGAGGTGCTCGCGCAAAACGCAAAACGCAAAACCCGGGACGGAAGACATCTCGCTTTGTTCTCCCGCAACGCTGCGACCGCGCAGTACAGAAATCGTCAAGGCCCCGAAACGAACTCTCGCCGCAACAGCCCGAGCTGCACCAGGTCGCGCCGCTCGCCCATCCACAGGCCGGCCTCCCGCAGCAGCCCCTCTTCCACGAAGCCCATGCGCTTCAGCAGCGTCAGCGAGCGCACGTTGAGCGGATGCACCTGCGCCTCGATGCGATCGACCTCCATGATCTCGAACGCCCACGCGAAGACGGCGCGCAGCGCCTCTGCCATGTAGCCCTGGCCCTGCGCGTGCCGCGCCAGCTCATACCCCGTGAGGCATGTTCGCCAGCCACGGTTCCAGCGGAACACCCCGCAGGTGCCCAGCAGCGCGCCGCCCTTGCCCGGGTCGGCGTGGACGATGCCCCAGCGCACGCCCGTGCAGGGCACGCCGCGCATGTTGGCGAAGCCGGCGATCACGCGTTCGGCGGCCTCGAGGTCGACCAGCGGGTCGCTGCCGAACCACTTCATCGCCTCGCGGTCGGAGTGCACCGCGAGCAGGGCGGGCGCGTCGCTGGCGACGACCTCGCGCAGTTGCAGGCGCTTGGTCGACAGCGAGGGAAACGCGCCTTCGGTCGTCATGCCGCCCCCAGCCGCCACAGCGACGTCACTTCCTTGCTGCGCGCCGCGTACAGCGGGTCGGTGGGATCGCCGGCCTTCGCATGCGTGGGGCGGGTATCGTAGCGCGCCACCACGCGCAGGCCGGCGTCGGCGATCCACTGCAGCATCTCGGCGCGCGTTCGCAGGCCCAGGTGCTCGGCCAGGTCGGACATCACCAGCCAGCCCTCGCCGCCGGGGCTCAGGTGCGCGGCCAGGCCGGCGAGGAACGCCCGCAGCATCGCGCTGTCGGGGTCGTAGACGGCGCGTTCGATGGCCGCGTTGGCCGGCGTCGGCACCCAGGGCGGGTTGCACACGACCAGGGGCGCGCGGCCGTCGGGAAACATGTCGGCGGCCACCACGCGCACCTGCTTCGCGAAGCCGAGGCGCTCGAGGTTCTCGGTGGCGCAGGCGATGGCGCGTGGATCGAGATCGGTGGCCACCACCTGCTGCACGCCGCGGCGCGCGAGCAGGGCGGCGATGACGCCGGTGCCGGTGCCGATGTCGAACGCCAGCGCCTGCGCGCCGGGCGGCAGCGGCGCCTGCGCGATCAGCCCCAGGTATTCGCCGCGCAGGGGCGAGAACACGCCGAACCAGGGGTGGATGCGCGCGCCGAGCGCCGGCACCTCCACGCCTTTCTTGCGCCATTCGTGCGCGCCGATCAGGCCCTGCAGCTCGCGCAGCGAGGCGACGGACGCGGTGTCGTCGGGCGGGCCCCAGGCCTCGGCGAGCGCGGCGCGCACGTCGGGCGCGCGGCGCAGCGCGATGGTGTGGTCGGTCTCGAACTGCACCAGCACGCGGCCGAGCAGCGCGGCCCGGCGCGCCTGCGCGGCGCGGTGGCGCCCGAAGGCGTCCCGCGCGCGCGTGGCCGCATCCGCCGGGGCGGGCGTCGACGCGCTGGCGCCCGCGCGCGGAGTGTCCTCGCGCGGCGGGCGGTCGACGCGCCGGCCCAGTGCCTGCAGCAGCTGGCGCCCGTTGTGGAAGTCGCCGCGCCACAGCAGGCCGGTGCCTTCGCTGATCGCCTTGAAGGCGGCGTTGGCGGGCAGGGTGTCGTCGACGGGCCGCAGCGTGGCCGGCATCTGCTGCGACTCGGAGCGCCAGCGCGCGCGGCGCGGCACGCCGGATTCTTCCCAGGTGATCCAGGGTTGTGGTTCGTTCATGCCCGAATCATGACATCCCGCGCGCCTTCACTTGCGCAGGCGGCGCAGCCACTGGTTGATGAGATCGCGCGACTCGCCCGGCAGCGTCACCCAGGTGCCACCGCAGTGGATGAGCGGCCCGCGCACGGTCATGTGCGTGGTCTTGATGCTGCCGGTGATCGGCGTGATACGCGTGGGCTCGTTGAGCCCCGGCACCGCCAGCGCGAGCTGCAGCACGCTGTTGGCCGGGATGCCCTGCTCGGAGACGAGGCCGATGCCGCTCTCCGAGATGTCGAAGACATTGAGCTCGACGATGCGGTCGTTGGGCAGCAGCACCCGCGCCTGCCAGTTGGCCCGCACGCGCGCTTCCTTGCGGCCATCCCCCGTGGGCTTGGCGCCGAACGGCGACGACGCGGCCGGCGGCGCTGCAGCGCCGCCGAACAATGCGTCGGCATCATCCTGATCGGTGGGCATCGTGTGCAGGCTTCCTGCTGCGGCCAGGTCGGCCGTATCAGGATGCGCGCGATTCCTGGGTCACGTCAAGGCGCGATACCCGTGGCCGCCGCGTCGTCCAGGCGGAACACGCTCACCGCCTGCACCAGCGGGATGGTCCGGAATGCATGGCTTTGAAAAGACGGTGGAACGCTTCGCGCGGGCCGGGTGCCCGCGCTGCGGTGCGACTGGCATGCACTTGGCTCGACTCCGCACGTGCGCCTTGAATCCGGCCTGGACGGCCGGATTCCGAGGGCTTCCGGTCAAGGTTCGTCCGCGCGGCGTTTGGGGGCCGCGCTCGGCAGCTTCGTATGCGCGCCGGCAATGCCCTCGATGGCCCGGTGCTGCGTCTCGCCAAGTACACGCCCGCCGCACCGCCGGGTCACCCAGGCGGTTGGGACAACATACCTCCTCCGTCTTTTTGTTTGGTCTGGGCAACGTCTGGCCTTCGAGGCCGCGACGCTGCCCGCGGCCATCACCCATGCGGGCCACCGGGCCTGACGCGAATCACGTGTCGGCGCGCAGGCGCTACTTGTCGTGATGGACGACCGGCGTCGTTCCACTGTCCTGCATTCCCCGCGCAGTCGCGAAATCCACGCCTGGGGCAACGTTGTCTGCGTGCGTGGATCCTGCGACTTCGCGCAGGATGACGCGGCGCGCAGGATGATGCGGCGCGCAGGATGACGCCAATGTTGGCGAGGCAGCGTCGCCGTCGTCATTCACGAAAAGGAGCGCCGGCAGCGCGGCCCGACGCTCGCGTCAAGCCCGCGCGCGCGTGGCAGCGCTGGCCGCGGGCAGCGTCGCGGCCTCGATGGCCCGACGCTGCCCAAACCAGACAACTAAGATGGGGAACCGAACTTGTCCCAACCGCCGGGCGGAACCAGCGGTGCGGCGGGCGTGTACTTGGGGAGACGCAGCACCGGGCCATCGAGGGCATTGCCGGCGCGACTACGAAGGTTCCGAGCGCGGCCCGCCAGCAAGCGAGGACGAACCTTGAGCGGCCGCCCTCGGAATCCGGCCGTTCAGGCCGGATTCAAGGCGCACGTGCGGAGTCGAGCCAAGTGCATGCCAGTCGCTCCGCAGCGCGGGCAGCCGGCCCGCGCGAAGCGCACACCTCCCCCAGCGCACACCTCCCCCAGCGCACAACGCCCATGCAGCGCACAACGCCCATCCAGCGCACCAAGCCAAGTGCAATCGACTTGCTACACCCGATTCATCGACAACCCGGACGTGCTCCGCAGCCGGTCGATCACATGCTGCGCGATCTTGCCCAGCGGAAGCACCTCGTTCGCCGCGCCGTGGGCGATGGCCTCGCGCGGCATGCCGAACACCACGCAGGTAGCCTCGTCCTGGCACACGTTGTAGCTGCCGGCGTCCTTCATCGTGCGCATGGCCTTGGCGCCGTCGGCGCCCATGCCGGTCAGCATGATGCCCAGCGCGTTGGGGCCCACCACGCGCGCGGCGGATTCGAACAGCACTTCCACGGATGGCTTGTGGCGGTTCACCGGCTCGCCGTCGGTGACGCGCGCGATGTAGTTGGCGCCCGAGCGCTCCACGCTCAGGTGGAAGCCGCCCGGCGCGATGTAGGCGTGGCCCGGCAGCACGCGCTCGCCGTCGCTCGCCTCCTTCACGCGGATCTTGCACAGGCCGTCCAGCCGGTTGGCGTACGACTTCGTGAAGCCCGGGGGCATGTGCTGCGTGATGACCACCGCCGGCGAATCGGGCGGCAGGTTCATCAGCACTTCCTTGGTGGCCTCCGTGCCGCCGGTGGACGCGCCGATGAAGATGATCTTCTCGGTCGACAGCCGGCCGATGGACTGTGCGGGCGGCCGGGCGGGCACGGCGGCGCCGGCCACCATGGTGGTGGCGGGCGCGTGCAGCTTGGAGACGCGCGCCTTGGAGGCGGTGCGCACCTTCTCGGTGATCTCGTCGGCCAGCTGCTTCAGGCCGTCGGCCACCCCGATCTTGGGCTTGGCGACGAAGTCGATCGCGCCGAGCTCCAGCGCGCGCAAGGTGACCTCGGCGCCGCGCTCGGTCAGCGTGGACACCATCACCACCGGCATCGGCCGCAGCCGCATCAGCTTGGACAGGAAGTCGATGCCGTCCATGCGCGGCATCTCCACGTCCAGGGTGATGACGTCGGGGTTCAGGTTGCGGATCATCTCGCGCGCCGCGAACGGGTCGCTGGCCGAGCCCACGCATTCCATGTCGGGCTGGCGGTTGATGATCTCGGTGAGCAGGCTGCGCACCAGCGCGGAGTCGTCGACGACGACCACTCGGGTCTTTGCCATGGGTTGGTTCTCCCTGGTTTCTTCTTGGGTCAGAAAAGGTCGACGGAGCCGCCGCCGGTGGAGGCCGGAGCGGCCTTCTGCGCGGCGATGCGGTCCTGCTGCACCATGGCCTCGGCGTTGGTCGGCGCGAGGCGCTTGACCATGGCCTTGCCGGTGTTCGGCAGGAAGCACACCTTGCGCGGATAGATCTGCATCACGTCTTTCGAGACGACCGGGATGCGTTCCATCGCGAGGAACTCCATCACGAACTTTGTATTGCGCTCGCCGACGTTGATGCTGTTCATGCCGGCGATGACGGCGCCGCCGCCGAACACCTTGGCTTCCATCGTGAGGCGCGTGGCGCCGCGCTTCATCATCTCGTTGATCAGCAGTTCCATGGCGTAAGAGCCGTAGCGGCCCGAATCGCCGGTACCCTCGGGCAGCATGAAGTGGTTCATGCCGCCGATCTTCGCGTGGCGGTCGTACAGGCACGCGGCGATGCACGAGCCCAGCGTGGTCATGACCAGCAGTTCCTCGTTGTCGACGTAGTACTCGCCGGGGAGCACCTTGACGGCCTCGTTCTGGAAGTGCGCGTCGTAGTAGAAGAACGACGCCTCGCCGGGCTTGCGCGGGGCCGACTTCAGCTTCTCGAGGCGCGAGCCGGGGCCCGACGTGGCGCGCATCAGCGGCGGGCGCGTGCCGAGGACGGAAGGCGTGGGCTGGAGGGAAGCCATGTTGCGGAGCCTGAAGAGTGAAAGAGGGAAGGAGCGGACGAAGGACGGGCGCGGGCGCTCGCGTCAGACGCGCTTGTAGATGGTCTTGCCTTGCAGGAGGAACAGGTCCCGCGAGTCGGTGAAGTTCTCGGAGTGGCCGACGAACAGCAGGCTGCCGGGCTTCATCACGGCGTGGATGTGCTCGAGCACCTTGCGCTGCGTCTCGTGGTCGAAATAGATCATCACGTTGCGGCAGAAGACCATGTCGAACGCCTCGCCCATCGACCATTGCGTGGCCATCAGGTTGAACGTGCGGAACTCGATCATCTTCTGCAGCTCGGGCTTCACGCGCATGAAGCCGGCGTTGGCGACGGTGCCGCGCATCATGTGCTTCTGCAGCCGTTGCGGCGACAGGCCGCGCGCGTCGGCGGCATACACGCCGCGCTGGGCGGTGGCCAGCACCTTGGTGTCGATGTCGGTGGCCAGCAGCTTGGCGTTGCCGCAGCCGCCCTCCTGCAGCGTCATCGCGATCGAGTACGGCTCCTCGCCGGTGGACGCGGCGTTGCACCACATGCGGATGGGCTTGCCCGCCATCGGCTTGAGCGCGTCGGCCAGCGCGTGGAAATGGTGTTCCTCGCGGAAGAACGAGGTGAGGTTGGTGGTCAGGCAGTTGATGAACTCCTGCCATTCCTGCTCGGCGGCGGCGCCCGTGGCGCGTTCCAGGTCGTTCAGGTAGTCGGCGAAGCTGCGGTCGCCCGTCTCGCGCAGGCGGCGCGACAGGCGGCTGTACACCATCGCCCGCTTGCCATCGTGCAGGCTGATGCCCGCGCGCTGATAGATCAGCTTCTGCACGCGCTGGAAATCCGCGTTGGAGAACGCGAATTCCTGGCTGGCGGCGGCGGTGCTGTCGAATGCGAGGTCGGTGCTCATCGTGTTTTCTGGCCCATGGTCCGAGGGGTTCGGTATGGGGTTATCGGTCAGTGGCAGCCAGTCTCAAGAGACTTGGCCTTGCCCGGCGACCCAAGTTGGGGCCGAAATGCGGCTCTTTTCCCGGTTCCGTCGTGCAAGGGTGCGGCGTTAGACTCGGTTGCAAGGTGAAATAGCGTCTGCCCACACCGCGGTCGCCTCCCAAGAACTCCCTACATCCGTGAACTCGAAGCCCTCTTTCCTGCCATCCGCTGCCCCGGACGCCTTGCGCCTGGAGCAGGCCCTGTCGCTGCTGGCGCAGTCGGGACAAGTGCAGCCGGCGGGCGTCGAAGGCAGCACGCCATGGCTGCAGTCGCTCATCGATGCCCTGTGCGACCTGTCCAGCCGCGACGGCCTCACCGGACTGGCCAACCGCCGCAATTTCGAGAACGCCATCGGCCGCGAGTCCGACCGCGTGGCGCGCTCCGGCGAGCCCGCGCTGCTGCTCATGGTCGACATCGACCACTTCAAGCGCATCAACGACCAGCACGGCCACGTGGCAGGCGACCTGGTCATCAAGGCCGTGGCCGACGCGCTCAACGCCACCGTGCGGCCCATGGACCTGGTGGCGCGCATCGGGGGCGAGGAATTCGCCATCATCCTGCCCAACTGCCCCCCCGCGTTCGGCGCCGCCGTGGCCGAGCGCGTCCGCGCCCGCGTCGAAGGCCAGGCCATCCCGCTGGTGAGCGGCCAGCAGCTCGGGTGCACCATCAGCATCGGCGGCGCCTACGCCCCGCAGTGGGTACGCTCCACGCCCGCCGTGTGGATGGAACGCTCCGACCTCCAGCTCTACCGCGCCAAGTCCGAAGGCCGCAATCGCACCTGCATCGAGCCCACGCCCGTCTCCGTCGTGTCCGCCGAGGAGAAGGGCCTGTTGTTCGCGTCGTCCATCTTTGGAGAAGATCTTTCATGACATCGGCATCCAGCGGACGCCGCGCGCGCATCACGGCCATCACCAGCGGCAAGGGTGGGGTGGGCAAGACCTTCCTGTCGGCCAACCTGGCCACGGCCCTGGCGCGCCAGGGCGAGAAGGTGCTTGTGCTCGACGCCGACCTCGGCCTCGCCAACCTCGACGTGGTGCTGAACCTGTTCCCCAAGATCACGTTGCACGACGTGTTCACGGGCAAGAACACGCTCGACCAGGCCATCCTGGAGACCCCGTACGGCTTCTCGGTGGTGCTCGCCGGCTCCGGCATGGTCGAGTACTCGCGCCTCACGCCCGAGGTGCGCGAGCAGCTCGTGTCGGTGGTGCAGCAGGTGGTGCCGCGCTTCGACCGCATCCTGCTGGATACGGGTGCCGGTATCTCCGACGTGGTGCTCTACACCGTGTCGCTGGCCGACGAGGTGCTGATCGTGGCCACCCCCGAACCCACCTCGCTCACCGACGCCTACGCCACCATCAAGGTGCTGGCCACCACGCAGGGTCGGCGCGACATCCGCGTCATCGTCAACCAGGTCAGCAAGCCGGGCGAGGGCCGCATCATCCGCGGCCAGCTGCAGCAGGTGGTCGACCGCTTCGTCAGCCCGGGCCTGGAAGTGCCCGTGAAGCTCGAGTTCGTCGGCGAGATCCCCATCGACCCGTCGGTGCGCGACGCCGTCAAGCGCCGCCAGCTGCTGCTCGATTGCCTGCCCGGCTCCGCCGCGGCCCAGGCAGTGATCGCGGCGGCGACGCGGCTGCGAGCCTGACGGGAAGTCGGAGCAGCGTCGGGCGCTCGCTCAGGCGCTCAACAAGCGGCGCATCAAGAGCGTCCGGAAATCCTGCCGGCCGTCGCCGATGACGTAGACGTAGACCGTCGTTCCCACGATCCTGTAGATGAGCCGGTAGGCCTTCCAGGACGTCTGGCGGTAGTCCCGGATGCCGAGGTCAAGCAGTTCTGCCTGGATCTTGCCTTTCTCCGGGAAGACCGACAGTTTCAGCCCGGCCGCTTCGATCTCGTCGATGACGTGATCTGCCGCACGCTCCGAATCGTGCTCCGCAATCCAGGCATGAATTTCTTCAAGATCGGCCTGGGCGTCGAGGGTGATCTCCACCGTGCAGGTGGGCGCCGCCTTCATGCAGTGGCGCGCCTGGCCTTGAGGCGCGCTGCCACTCCAGCCAATGGCAGCGTTTCGCCCGCCTCGACTTGACGGCTGCCAAGAGCCAGGATCTTGAGCAGGGCCAGGCTTTCCTGTGTCCTTTCGTAGGCGCCCAGGTCCTGCAGGATCGCCTTGGCTTGACCATTCTGGGTAATCACGAGCGGCTCGCCTCGTGCCTCGAGGTCAAGCAGGATCTCGGCTGCGTTGGCCTTGAAATCACTGAGGGAGCGAACTCGGGTCGAGAGATTCATGGCGGCTTCCGGTTGAAACTTAATTCGGTCTGAATTAAGACTGATTCTAGCGGATCGGCTGGGGCTGGACGATGCGGCCGAAGATGACACGCGAGACAATGTGGGTCATGACCGATCCCGACCCGAAACCGCCGGCGCCCTTCGAACAACTCGGCGGCGTCGACGGCGTGCGCGCGCTCGTCGACCGCTTCTACGACCTGATGGACCTGGAGGCCGACTTCGCCGAACTGCGCGCACTGCACCCGTCCACCCTCGACGGCTCGCGCGACAAGTTCTCCTGGTTCCTCACCGGCTGGCTGGGTGGCCCCGACCTCTACATCGAGCGCTTCGGCCACCCGCGCCTGCGCGCCCGCCACCTGCCGTTCCCCATCGGCATGCAGGTGCGCGACCAGTGGCTCACCTGCATGGGCCTGGCGATGGCCGAGATCGGCGAGGCCGGCGGCTTCACCGCCGACATGCAGGAGCGGCTGATGATCTCGTTCGCGAACACGGCCGACCACATGCGCAATCGGCAGGGCTGACGGCCGTTGCCATGAGGTGACCGATGGCCGTGGCCCGATCCATGTCGAATCGGGTCGGGCTGGATCGTCGTCCCGGACAAGTCCCGTTGCCGGGAGTCCGCCATGCAGCCAAAGATCGTCCCGCAGCCCGTCCTCCGCCTGGTCGGGCTCGAAATCCGCACCCAGCCCATGTCGCCCGAGATCCCGGCGTTGTGGCGGCGCTTCGCAGCGCGCCTGTCCGAGATCGCCGGCGCGACCGAGCCCGGCGTGGCCTTGGGCGCGATGCGCAACGAGCCCGACCAGGCGCTCGTCTACCTCGCCGGCGTGCCCGTGGCCGCCAATGCGCTGGTTCCCGCCGGCATGACGGCGTGGGCGCTGCCCGCGGGCGTGCATGCCGTCTTCGAGTTTCCGTTCGGCGACATCGGCCGGGCCTACCCGTTCATCTTCGGCACGTGGCTGCCCGGCTCCGGCCGTCAGCAGGACACCCGGCCGGTGCTCGAGCGCTACGGTGCCGATTTCAGCCCCGACCAGCCGGCCTCGCCCATGCAGGTGCGCGTGCCGCTGCGGCCGAGTGTCTGAGGCGCAGGGATCCCTGCGAGGCGCCGGCTAGTACGCCCTGTCACGGCGGTCGATCCTGCGACTTCGCGCGGGACGGCGAGGCCGGGAATGCTAGACCGCGTCCAACGCCGCGATGCCCTCATCCCACGCCTGCGCCATCCCATCGAGCAACGGCGAAAGATCTGCCGGCCTCGGCGACGCCACCGCCCGCGCCAGCTTCAGGATCAACGTCTTCGAGTCGCGCGCGATGCGGTCGAACGCGCGCGCCGCATCATGTAGCCGCGAGCCGGCTGGTGCGTCCTGCCACGCCAGCCCGCGCGCCGCGAGCTCGAACGCCGCGCCCAGTTGCCGCACGGTGCCGAACGCCCACGGGTGGTAGTACCCCAGCCCGTACTCGCGCAGCAGCGGCAGGTCATCTGCCAGCCGCGCCGCGAAGCGGCGCACCGGGTTCGTCGCCGGCCGGAATGCGAGGTGGTCGACCAGGTGGTGCAGCGCCAGCATCTGCAGCTCCTCGGTGGAACGCGCCACGCGACGATCGGTGCGGATGAACTCGGCGTACAGCGGCAGCGGGCCTCCGGCCAGCAGTTGGGTGACGTCGTCGCCGCGGGCCTCGAAGTAGCCGGCGTTGTGGAAATAGGCGATGCGGCGCGCGTCGAGGTCGACCTCGTTGAGCACGATCGTGGTCTTCGTGTGGTTCTGGTGGTAGTCGGTGCCGGCGGTGTCGGGCAGCCAGAATGCGTCGGCCTCGATGCTCAGCGGGCGGCCGGCGCCCAGGTGCTCGATCGCGTGCCCGGACAGCGGGCGCCACACGGTGAGCTCCTGCACGTCGATGCCGTACAGCGCGCGCAGCTCGGCGTGGGAGGGCTTGAGGAAGGTCCACTGGTCGCCCTCGAAGTCGAGCGCCACCGCGGCCGGCCACAGCGCGTGCGGGTCGAGGCCTTGCGCGTGCAGCAGCTCGATCCACAGGTCGACGTAGCAGTTCTTCTCGAGCCAGTGCGCGTCGCCGCCGTGCAGCGCGTGCGGCAGGTAGCCGTCGACCGCCAGGCCGGGCAGGGCGGCGGCGCGGCGGACGCCGCGGCCCGACAGGTCCATGCTCATGACCACAGCTGGGCGCGAGCCTCGGCCGGCCAGCGGGCGGGGTCGAAGCCGTGCGTCTTGATGAGCGCGAGGGTGACCCGCTCCAGGCCGAAGCCCAGGCAGGCGGTGTGTGCCGTGGCGCCGTCGCGGCCGTGGATGCCGAAGGTGGACGTGAAGTGTTCCTGGTGCCAGTTGAACGAGCAGATGGCGGTGGGCTTCTCGGCCGAGATCACGGGAACGACGATCTCGAACTTCAGCCGCTGGTCGCGCTGGCTGGCGGTCATCATGCGGCCGCTGCGGCCGAAGAACGGGTCGTTGGCCACGTCCGACTCGGCGGGCAGGCCCAGGCCCTGCAGCAGTGCCAGCCCGCGCTGCAGCCAGGTGTCGCGCCACTCGCGCACGGCCTCGGGCGCGCCCACGCGGATGAACTCGCGCATGCGGAACGACTGCAGCCGGGTGGGCTCGTCGGAAGGCTCGTGGCGGAAGCACCAGTTGCGCACCGTCACCAGCCGGCCGCCCTCGGGCAGCAGGCCGCTGAAGATCGGGTAGACGGGATAGCAGGCGGCCGGCAGCAGCATCGTCTCGGCCGGTTCCAGCAGGTGCTCCCAGCGCTCGCCGGCGTCGGCCAGCGCGGCAAGCTCGCGCGCGGCGGCGTCGTCACCGAAGAAGCTGTGGATGCTGCCCACCAGCTGCGGGAAATTGCCGAGGTAGCCCAGGCGTTCGATGAGCGTGCGCGCCACGATGGGCGGGAAGTGCAGCGCCTCGGCGCCGTCGCCTTCGGCGGTGCGCATCACGAGGGCGTCGAAGCGGTCGAGGATGTCCTCGAACCTGGCGGTGCGGCCGTCGCCGCCCTTCACGCCGGTGGGGATGATGAAGCCGTGCTCGACGAGGCCGGCGCGGAAGGCCGCGG
Organism: Burkholderiales bacterium; assembly: GCA_038208735.1. Taxonomy (GTDB): domain Bacteria; phylum Pseudomonadota; class Gammaproteobacteria; order Burkholderiales; family Burkholderiaceae_C; genus Scleromatobacter. The sequence continues at coordinate 5,336 of JBBQYL010000104.1, read as the reverse complement.
GATCGTAGGCGTCGGTTGAGAAAGCGTTCATTCCTGGTCGTCCTTGAACACGAGCAGCAGGTTCGCGCTCTGCGCGGCGATGCGGTCGTTGGAGATCATCAGCGCGGCCGACAGCGCGTCGCGGTAGTGGCGGCCGAGGCTGAACGGGGTGTCGTTCTTGTAGCCGAGGATGCCCACGATCTGCAGCGCGCCGTGCACGATCCGCGGCGTGCGCTCGGCGGCGTCGGTCTTGAGCGCGTTGAACTTCAGCGACCAGCCGATGCGGCTCAGTTGACTCATTCCGTCCGCGGGCAACGCGTCCACCTCGGCGGCCACCTGCATCCAGTGCGTGCGCAACGCCTGCAGCGTGACGCTGAGCTCGGCCAGGCGCAGGGCGGTGGGCGGCGTGGTGCCGGGGCTCTTGCGGGCCTGGCCGCGCACGAAGCCGGCAGCGCGCGCATGCGCGTCGGCGGCGATGCCGGCCCACAGCGCCGACCACAGCACGTGCGACCACGGCACCATCGTCTGCGCGGAGATGTCGGCATAGGGCACCGGCAGGATCTGTTCGCGCGGCGCGGCGGCGTCGAGCCGGAAGCCGGGGCTGCAGGTGCCGCGCATGCCCAGCGTATCCCAGCTGCCCACCTGCGCCAGCGTGGCGTCGCCGCGGCGCACGCAGGCCAGCACCTGGTCGCCGGGCGCGGCGTCGGGGTTGCGCCGCGCGGTCACGAGGATGGCGTCGGCCTGCGCGTTGTAGGAGCCCGTGGTGGCGTCCTTGCCCAGGCGGAAGCGGGTGGCGTCGGCGGCGTCGGGCTCGATGGCGCAGACGCTGCGGCGCGTGTCGCCGAAGGTGCCGGCCTCGGACGTCATCGACGCGAGCAGGATCTGGTCGGTGACGAGTTCGCGCAGCACGCCCTCGAAGAACGCATTGCCCGCGGCGTGGCGCGCCACGCACGCCACCTGGATCAGGTGCATGGCCAGCACCATCGCACTGGACGCGCAGCCCTGCGCAAGCACGTGGCAGAGACGGGCCTGTTGGGTGAGCGTGAGCGCCGCGCCGCCGAAGGCCGCCGGCACGCCGACCGACAGCAGCCTGGCCTCGCGCAGCGCCGCGACGGTCTCGTGGGGGAAGCGGGCCTGCTGGTCGACGGCGGACGCGGCCGGGGCGGCGATCTCGCGGGAGATGCGGCGCGCCTCCTGCAGAAGGCGCGTGAACTCGGGACTGGGCATGCCGACACTGTAGCGAACCTCGCGCGAGATCTGGCGCCGACATTGCGCACAGAATGCACACCGTGAACGAGAACGACGCTTCCGCATCCCCCGCATCCCCCGCATCGGCATGGGTCGAGCCCGTGGGCACGCCCCGCGTGTTGCTGCTGCTGCTGCATGGCCTGGACATGAGCCCGGCGCAGCTCGCGCCGCTCGTGCGCTCGCTGAAGTTGCCCGCGTTGGTGGCGCTGCCCGCCGGGCCGGTGCAACGCGCGGACGGCATGCGCGCCTGGTGGCCCGTGGACGACGGCGCGCGGGCGGCGCGGCTGCAGGCCGGCCCGGCCGACCTGCACGATACCCACCCGCCCGGTCGCGAGCCCGCACGTGACGTGGTGCACGCGGCCGCCCGCGCGCTGCGCGAGCGAGCGCCAGGGCTGCCGCTTCTCCTGGCCGGCTTCTCGCAGGGCGCCATGCTGGCGCTCGACTGCGCGCTTCAGGCGCCGCCGCTGGCCGTGGACGCGCTCGCGCTGTGGTCGGCCTCGCGCCTGGCCTTCAGCGAGTGGGCGCCGGCGATGCACCGGTTGCGCGGCGTGCGCGTGGAGCTGCTGCACGGACGCGAGGACGCCAACCTGGGCCTCTTCGCCGGGCAATCGCTGCGCGACGCGCTGGTGGCCGAGGACGTCGACGTGCGCTGGTCGCCGTTCGACGGCGGTCACGAGATACCCCTGCAGGCATGGACCGGGCTGCGCCGCCTGGTGCGCCAACTGGCCCCCACGAAGTAAGGGGCATCGCGACCTTGGCGGGGCGCCTTGCCCACACGGGCGTGACATAAGTGGCATCCCGTGAAGTTTTGCCCGCGCCTGGGTTCACATGTCGAACGTTCCCTGCGGCGAGGCGGCCGACTCGCCGCTAGAATCGCTGGATACGTTTTGTAACCATGCCCGAAACAAGCGCCGTGACCGCCCTGAAACTCGCCCCGGCGAGCGCGGGCGGCGCACGCATCGGGATCGATCTCGTCCATGTCGACCGCATCGCGGCGTCGATCGAATCGTTCGGCCCCCGCTTCTCGCAACGCCTGTTCGCCGCCGCCGAGTTGCGCGACTGCACGGTGGCCGGCCGGCTCGACCCGGCGCTGCTCGCGCGGCGCTTCGCCGCCAAGGAGGCCACGATCAAGGCCTTCGACCTGTCGGAGGCGGGGATCGGGTGGTCGCAGATCGAGATGACGGATTGCGTGGGTACGTCAGGCCGTATCCGGTTGCATGGGCGGGCCGCCGAATCGGCGGAACGCTTCGGAACGTACGAGATTGCCGTGACGTCGTCGCAGGAAGACGGCATGGCCTGCGCGATCGTCGTGGCATTGCCATGCGGCCGCGCGTGAAGTGAACGAAGAATACTGCGGTGGGGTCGCGGGCCACGAGCTCGCGGACGCAGCCAGGAACGAAAAGAGCGACGACCGATGACCGACAACGCCTCCCTCGACACCCGCATCCGCGCGGTGCTCGCGCAGCACGGCCGCCTGGCGCAGGACGCCGGCACGCTGCCCGATTTTGCCGACCTGTACCAGGCCGGCCTCACGTCGCACGCCAGCGTCAACGTGATGCTGGGCCTCGAATCGGCGTTCGACATCGAGTTTCCCGACCAGATGCTCACGCGCAGCGTGTTCTCCAGCGTGGCCGCGATCCGCGGCGCGCTGTCGCAGCTGATTCCGGCCTGAACGCCGTGGTCGCGGCCGTCGCCCGTCGCTCGTCCCGAGAGTCCGCATGACGGACGGCGCTCGCTCGTCGCGCGTCGCGCTGGTCTCCGGATGGGAGATCGCACGCGAGGGCGAGGGCGAGGCCGGCTGGCGCGCGGTCGACGCGCCGCTGCCGGTGGCCGCGCTGCTGGCCCAGGCGGGCGAGTGGTCGATCGACTGCGCGGCGCGGCGCTTCGACGCCGAGACCTGGACGTACCGCCTGCTGCTGGACGCTGCCGCCGCCGGTGGCCGCATCGTCTTCGACGGCCTGGCCACCTGCTGCGAGATCTCGTTCAACGGCCAGCACCTGCTCGGCACGCGCAACATGTTCCGCCGCCACGCGGTGGAGTTGCCGGCGGCGGCGTGGAAGCCCGCCGGCAATGAACTGACGCTGCGTTTCGAATCGCTCGACGCCCACCTGGCCGCGCGCCGTCCGCGACCGCGTTGGCGCGCGCCGATGGTGGCGCACCAGCAGCTGCGCTTCTTCCGCACCACGCTGCTGGGACGCACGCCGGGCTGGTCGCCCGCCGCGGCGGTGGTCGGCCCGTGGCAAGGCATCTGGCTGGAGACGCCAGGCGCCGCCGCGCCCGAGGTGATCCAGCAGCGCGCATGGCTCGACGGCGACGCCGGCCGCGTGAGCCTGGCCGTGCGCATCGACGGCGGCCCCGCGCTGGTGTCGGCCGTGCTGCGTTCCACCGAGCCCGGTGAGCGCGACATCGCGTGGCCGCTCGAGCGCGGCGCCGACGGGCTGCACCGCGGCACCGGCCAGGTGCCCGGCGTGCGCCGCTGGTGGCCGCACACGCACGGCACGCCCGCGCGCTACGCGCTGGCGCTGCGCGTGCTGCCGCTGCAGCGCGCCGTCGACGTGGGCCAGGCCTTCGAGACGCCACTGGGCCACGTGGGCTTCCGCGCGCTCGCCATCGACCGCGGCGCCGACGGCGCGGGCTTCGCGCTGCGCGTGAACGGCCTGCCGGTGTTCTGCCGCGGCGTGTGCTGGGTGCCGCTGGACAGCCTGAGCCTGCACGCCACGCCCGCGCGCACCCGGTCGATGATCGCCACGTTGAAGGCGGGCGGCGCCAACATGATCCGCGTCGGCGGCACGATGGTCTACGAGGACGCCGCGTTCTTCGAGGCCTGCGACGAGGCCGGCGTGATGGTGTGGCAGGACTTCATGTTCGCCAACATGGACTACCCGTCGGACGACGCCGCCTTCGTGGAGGAGGTGGCCGCCGAGGTCGCGCAGCAGCTCGCGCTGTGGCAGCGGCACGCCAGCGTGGCCGTGGTGTGCGGCAACTCCGAGGTGTCGCAGCAGGCCGCCATGTGGGGCGCCGACCGCGAGGCCTGGGCGCCCGCGCTGTTCCACGAGGCGCTGGCCGCGCACGTGGCCGGCGCGCTGCCCGACGTGCCGTACTGGCCGTCGAGCGCCAGCGGCGGCGCCTTCCCGTTCCAGCCCTCGGCCGGCACCACGTCGTACTACGGCTTGGGCGCGTACCAGAGGCCGCCGGACGACGCGCGCCACAGCGGCCTGCGCTTCGCCACCGAGTGCCTCGCGTTCGCGCAGGTGCCCGACGACGCCGCGCTGGCGCGCCTGGCCGCGCTGCAGGACGGCCTCGCGCCGCGCACGCACCAGCCGGGGTGGAAGGAACGCGTGCCGCGCGACCTCGGCGCCGGCTGGGACTTCGACGACGTGCGCGACCACTACCTCGAACGGCTCACGGGTCAGCCCGCGGCCGAGACGCGCCGCGGCGATGCCCAGGCGTACTGGACGCTGTCGCGCGCCGCCGCGGCCGAGGCGATGTCGACCGCGTACGCGCAATGGCGCGACCCGGCCAGCGCCTGCCAGGGCGCGCTCACGTGGTTCCTGCGCGACCTGCGCGCGGGCGCCGGCTGGGGCGTGTTCGACGAGCTCGATCATCCGAAGGCCGCGTTCCACGCGCTGGCCCGTGCGTGGCAACCGGTGCACGCGGGCCTCGTCGACGAGGGCCAGAACGGCGTCTTCGCGTACCTGGTCAACGAGGGCGACCAGCCCTTGAGCGGCACGCTGGTGCTCCAGTTCCTGCAGGGCGGCGCGGTGCCGATGAGCCGCGTCGAGCGTCCCGTCGAACTCGCCGCGCACGGCCACTGGCGCGAGTCGACGCTGGCGCACGCGGCCGGCTTCCTCGACTTCAATGGCAGCTACCGCTTCGGCCCGGCCGCGGCCGACGTGATCGTGGCCACGCTGCGCGACGCCAACGGCGCCACGCGGGCCGAGTGCGTGCATTTCATCGGGGCCTTGACGCGCGCCGACCTGGGCCTCGAGGCGCGTGCCCGCGCGCTCGCGGACGGCCGCGTGCGCGTGACGCTGCGCTCGCGTGCCGCCGCGCGGGCCGTCCACTTCGACGCCCCCGGCTGGCGTGCCAGCGACGAGTATTTCGCGCTG
>JBBQYL010000103.1:0-17465 GCA_038208735.1 Burkholderiales bacterium | reverse complement strand
GTTCGAGATCAACCGCAGCTTCCGCAACGAAGGCATCTCGGTTCGGCACAACCCCGAATTCACGATGATGGAGTTCTACGCGGCGTACTGGAACCACCACGACCTGATGGACTTCACCGAGCAGGTGCTGCGCCACGCCGCCATCGCCGCCACCGGCTCGGCCGCGCTCACCTACGCCGGCAAGGAAGTGCACCTGGACCAGCCGTTCACACGCCTCACGGTGCGCGATTCGCTGGTGGCGCATTGCGGCCTGAGCGTCGAACAGACCGGGGACAAGGATCTGCTTCGCGCTCGCATCGTCGCCGCCGGCGAGAAGGCCCCCGCGCATTGGACGCTGGCCGAGCTGCAGTTCGGCCTGTTCGAGGCCGAGGTGGAGGCCCAGCTGTGGCAGCCCACCTTCATCATCGACTACCCGGTCGAGGTGAGCCCGCTGGCGCGCGCGTCCGACGCCAACCCGGCCGTCACCGAGCGCTTCGAGCTGTTCATCACCGGCCGCGAGGTCGCCAACGGCTTCTCGGAGCTGAACGACGCCGAGGACCAGGCCGCGCGCTTCCAGTCACAGGTGGCCAACAAGGACGCCGGCGACGATGAGGCCATGTTCTACGACGCCGACTTCATCCGCGCCCTCGAATACGGCATGCCCCCCACCGGCGGCTGCGGCATCGGCATCGATCGGCTGATGATGCTCATCACCGACAGCTCCAGCATCCGCGACGTGATCCTGTTTCCGGCGCTGCGACACGAGTCCTGATACCGGGGGGGGGTTGTCGGGTCGTGGAGCGTGGGTGGATCATGGGGCGTTGCTGGGTCGTGGGACGTTCGTTGCTGGCTGATGGGACGTTGCTGGGTCATGGGACGTTGCTGGGTCATGGGATGTCGCTGGGTCATGGGATGTCGCGGAGTCAGTCACGACTCACCGGGCAAGTCTCCTTTGTTCGTGTCCCCCGCCGGCCTGCGGCGCGGCTCCTCCTTGACCTCACAAAAGAGACTCGCCCGGTTCGCCGTTCCCCGCCCGGTGTGCCAGCAGACGACATTCGCTGGGGAAGACGTCCGCCAATTTTTGAGGTGGTATTGGCATCGTCGGGCCATCGAGGCCGCGACGATACCCGCGGCCGGCTTGATCAAGCGCTGTCGGGCCTGACGCGAATCGCGGATCGGAATGCCGGCGCTACTTTTCGTGACGGACGACCTGCACCGTCCCGTCATCCTGCGCGCAGTCGCAGGATCCACCCCAGAGACATCGTCGTTCGCCAGCATGGATCCTGCGACTGCGCGCAGGATGACAAGGTTGGCGCGGCGATGACCCAGTTGCCGCGGCGATAACGCAGTTGGCGCGGCGATGACGCTATTGCCAAGGTGATCTCCCCATTCGTTGGTCACGAGCAGGAGCGTCGGCGTCGCGATGCGAAGTTCGCGTCAGGCCCGACGGCGCGTGAACGAGCCGGCCGCGGGCTTCGTCGCGGCCTCGACGGCCCGACGAAGCCAAGACCACCTCAAAAATTCGCGGACGTCATCCCCAGCGAATGTTGTCAGCGGACTGGCCGGGCGTGGAACGACGAACCGGGCGAGTCTCTTTTGTGAGGTCAAGGAGGAGCCGCGCCGCAGGCCGGCGGGGGACACGAACAAAAGAGACTTGCCCGGTGAGTCGTGACTGACTCCGCGCGCCCCGCACCCCGCACCCCGCACCCCTCAAAACCGCAAAACCGCAAACCGACGCAAACCGCAATCCGCAATCCGCAATCCGGTGATGATCCAAAAATTTACGCGCGGGCAATTGACCGCCGCCACCAGCAGGACTAAGGTGGACTCTCCCCTTCCCGCCCGGAGGTCTGCCGTGAATGCACGATTGCAGGAACTCGACGAGATCGAGGCGAGCATCTGGAGCGAGCTCGAGCAAAGCGTGGCCGTGCGCCCGCGGCCCGAACCCGGCGAGACGGATGCCCACCATCCGCACGAGTGGCGCGTGGCCGTGCTGGCCACCGTCGACGACGGCCAGGCCGATGCGCGCAGCCTCGTGTTGCGAGAGGTCGACTCGGCCGAGCGCCGCCTCGTCTTCTACACCGACGCGCGCTCGTCCAAGGTGCGCCAGATCCAGCAGTCGCCGCAGGGCACGCTCATCTTCTACAGCCGCAAGCTGGGGCAGCAACTGCGCATGCAGGTGCGCCTCAACGTGGAGACCTCCGGCCTGGCCGTGTCCTCGCGCTGGGCCCGCCTGCAGACGTCGGCCGGCGCGCGCGACTACCTGTCCGTCGCCGCCCCCGGCAGTCCGCTCGACGCGCCGCTGTCCGAGCTCGGCGTGCGCGGCCATTTCGCCATGATCGAGGCCATGGCCGAGACGGTGGACTGGCTGGAGCTGCATCCCGACGGCCATCGCCGCGCGGTGATGGACACCACCGGCTCGCGTTGGGTCCAACCCTGATTCGCCTCGGGGTACTCGATACGCGTCGTTACGCGCTGCACCGCCCGCGAGAAGGCATGATCGCGGGCATGAAATTCAGAGCATGGATTGTCTGCACGCCGGTCGTCGTCGCCGCCGCCGCCGCGCTGCTGTCGGGCTGCGGCACGCCGCGCCCCACGCCGCCCGCCGCGCCTGCGCCGCATCGCGCCGAGCTGCCCACCGACGCCACGCTGCCCGCCGCCGCCGCGCGGGCCCTCGGCCAGCGCTTTCCCTACCTGCATCCGATCGGCCACAGCGCCGGCCGCCTGCAGGTGGACGACGCCGACGACCTGGCCGTGGTGCTCGCGCCGCTGGGCCAGTCGTCCGACGCCATCGTCGCCGTGCTGGTGACGGGCGCGGGCGGCGAGTACCGCGTGGCCACGGTGAGCCGGCCGGTGGCGCCGGACTGCGAGCCGTGCACCACCACCGTGGACATCGCCCGCAAGACGCTGTCGGTGCACGTGATGCGGCCGTCCGATCCGGAGTTCGAGCGCGTCACGTACCAGTTCGGCTATCGCGCCAGCGACGACGCGCTGCGGCTGATGGGCGTGACCGCGGCCCAGCCGGCGGGCGACGACCCGATCGCCCACAGCTACGCGATCAGCACCAGCCTGCTCGACGGCGCCAAGCTGGACACGCTCGACGCGACCGCCGGCGACGCGTCGCGCCGGCGCGAGCTGAAGTCGCGCGTGTCGCTGCGGCCGGCCATCGCGTTCGACGCGTTCGCGTTCACCCCGCAGGCGCTTGGCCCCGAACTGCGCCGCCTGCCGGTGTCGGCCTTCGAGCCGCAGGACGCGCTCCCGCCGGCGGCCGCCACGCTGCTGCGCAGCCACTTTCCCGGCGCCACCGTGCAGTCGCGCAGCGCGGGTGCGTTGCGCGCGGAGGGCGTGCGCGACCTGGCCGTGGTGCTGGCGCCGCCGCCGGCCACGGGCGCCGACACCGACGCCACGCTGGCGCTGCTGCTTGCCCAGCCCGACGGCAGCCTGCGCCTGGGTGCCACCAGTGGCCCGGTGACGCGCGCCTGCCGCGGCTGCGACGTGCAGGTGCAGATCGCCCACCGCGCGCTGGTGGTGCAGACGGTGGCCAGCGACTCGTCGGGCACGCGCATCGTGGGCTACCAGTTCATGGCCACGCCCAAGGACAAGACCGGCGGGCTGCGCCTGGTGGGCGTGCGCACCGTGCAGGCCACGCACGCCGGCGCCGACAGCCACCGCTACGTCAACACGGCCAACCTGCTCACCGGCGACAAGCTCGACGTGGTGGAGGACGTGGCCCGGGGCAGGCGCAATCGCGTCGAGCGCGCGAGCAAGATCGCGGTGCGGCCGCCCATCCTGCTGGCCGGCTTCGGCTTCGATCCGGGCAAGCTCGACGCGGAGACGCGGCGCGACTTCACGCCTTGATACACCTACCCCACCCGGTAGGCACGGTGGCTGCCCGACAGCACGCATGCTGACACTGCTTTCCCTGCGCCGGCCCACGCGCGCGATTCTTCCGCTGGCCCTGACGGCAATTCTTGCCGCCTGCGCCACGCCGCCCCCCGCCAAGGTCGCCACGAAGCCGACGCCCGAACACAGTCTGCCGGAGGGCGTGAAGCTGGCGCTGGCGCAGCGCTTCCCCCAGCTGCGCGTGGTGTCCGACAGCAGCGGCCTGCTGCCCGCGCCCGGCGCCGACCAGATCGCCGTGGTGCTCGGCAAGGCCGACGGCACCGGCGAGTTCACGATCGCCCTGGTCACACCGGACGGCCCGGGCGGCTGGCGCGTGGCCGACGCGTCGCGACCCATCGTGCCCGGCTGCGCCCAGTGCAGCGTGAGCGCCGACCTCGCCCCGCACGGCCTGTACGTGCGCGTGATCCGCTCGGAGGGGGCCGACTTCGAGAACTTCACGTACCAGTTCGCGCCCGGCGTCGGCGTCGAGCCGTGGCGCCTCGTCAACGTGACGGCCTACGTGCCGGCGCGTCCGGAGGATCCGGCCTCGCACGGCTTCTCGGCCAGCGTCGACCTGCTCAGCGGCGAGCGCACCGACATCACCGACATCACCGACGACGCGACCACCGGCACGCCCGTGCACCGCGAGCGTCAGTCCACCGTGGCGCTGCGCCCGCCGATCGCGTTCGGCGAGTTCAGCTTCGCGGGCGACGCGCTGGATGCCGAGACGCGCGCGCTGCCGCCCGTGGCGTTCGACCCGGCCGGCACGTTGTCCGTCGCCGCGGTGGACGCGCTGCGCCAACGCTTTCCCCAGATGACCGTGCAGTCGCAGGCCAGCGGCGCGCTGCGCGCGGACGGCGGTCGCGACATCGCCGCCGTGCTGGTGCCCGCCGACCGCGCCGCCCGTCCGGGTGCCGCGGCCGACGCGGTGGTGGCCGTGTTGCTGGCGCAGCCGGACGGCGGCGTGCGGCTGGCCGACGTGTCGGGCGCGATGGCACACGACTGCCCCACGTGCGGCGTGCAGGTGCAGATCGCGCGCCGCGTGCTCAGCGTGCAGACCACCGACGTCACCGCCACCGGCAGCGTGTCCACCGACTACCAGTTCGCGTTCCGGGCCAAGGACACGTCGCTGAGGCTGGTGGCGCTGCGCAGCGAGACCACCAGGCGCGCGGCCGATGGCCGCCAGAAGCGAAGCGAGCAGAAGGCGCGGCTGGCATCGCCCACGCCGGTGCCGCTCACCGACTTCACGTTCGACCCCGCCACGCTGATGGACGACGGGCGGCCCGAGCCGGCGCTGGCCTCGGGCGGGTCGATCAGCGGTTCTTGAAGGCGGGCTTGCGCTTCTCGAGGAAGGCGCCCATGCCTTCCTGCTGATCCTCGGTGCCGAACAGCGAGTGGAACAGGCGGCGCTCGTAGGCGATGCCGTCGGTGAGGCCCGTCTCGAACGAGCGATTGACGGCGTCCTTGGCCATCATCACGCTGGGCATGCCCAGGCCGCACAGCTGTTCTGCCACGGCCAGCGCCTCGGTCATCAGCTGGTCGGCCGGCACCACGCGCGACACCAGGCCCGAGCGTTCGGCCTCGGCCGCGTCCATCATGCGGCCGGTGAGCACCATGTCCATGGCCTTGGCCTTGCCGATGGCGCGCGGCAGGCGCTGCGTGCCGCCGGCGCCGGGCACGATGCCCAGCTTGATCTCGGGCTGCCCGAACCTGGCGGTGTCGGCCGCGATCAGCATGTCGCACATCATCGCCACCTCGCAGCCGCCGCCCAGCGCGAACCCGGCCACCGCGGCGATGACGGGCTTGCGCACCTGGCGCAGGGTCTCCCAGTTGCGCGAGATGTGGCCCTTCTTGAACGCGTCCATGTAGCTGTACCTGGCCATCACCGAGATGTCGGCCCCGGCCGCGAACGCGCGCTCGTTGCCGGTGAGCACGATGGCGCCGATGCCGTCGTCGGCGTCGAAGGCCAGCAGCGCGGCGCCCAGCTCGTCCATCAGCTGGTCGTTGAGCGCATTCATCTGCTTGGGCCGGTTCAGCCGGATCACGCCGGTCTTGAGCGGGCCCTCGCCCACCGTCTCGGTGAGGATGCATTCGTAGGTCATGGGAAGTCTCTCCTGGAAGTAAGATTTGTCATCCTGCGCGCAGGATGACACACGCTTCATCGGCTGGCGCCGGCCTCGGGCACGGGCGCGGCCTGCAGCGGCAGCGCGTCGAGCGAGAGGTCGGCGAAGTTCTTGTCGTCGATGGGCACGAGGATGCGCACCGGCAGGTATTGCAGCGACGGCGCGGTCCAGATCTCGAACGGATATTCGTTCGCGCGGCGCGGGCCGTCCAGCAGCGGCTTCAGGTGCACGGCGTCGATCTGGCCGAAGTCGAAGTCCAGCGTCTCGGCGCCCTGTACCTGGTAGTGCCAGCGGCGCAGGCTGCTGTTGAGCGCCAGCGGGATCTCCACCACGTTGCCGGCCTTCAGCAGGTCGGGCCGCGTGGAGAACATCCACACGAACTGCACGAACTGGCTCGCGCCGTCCTGCGTCTGCGGCAGCTTGACGACGCGGGTGCCGTTGGCCAGCGTCACCTCGTCGGCCGAGAACTCGATGCGGCGCACCTTGGGCGCCACCAGCGGCAGCTCGAAGGTCTCGTCATAGTGCTCCGGGCTCAGCCCCTGGTCGGTGATCTGGCCGTCGCTGAACATGTGCTGGTCGAAGAACGGCGACACGTGGATGTCGAACTGCACCTGGTAGTGCGTGCCGGTGCGGCGCCACTCCACCGACGCCTTGCCGTACAGCGGTCCGTTGCGGTACAGCCCCTTGAGCGTGTAGGTGAGGCGCGTGGATGGCGGCCACTCGAGCGGCTTGCGCGCCGGGCCGGACACCGGCGTGACGTTGTGCGCCATCACCTCGCTGGCCGCCGTCGCGGCCGCCGCGGCCTTCAGCGCGGCGACCTCGACGGCGCGCGACTGGGCCGCCGACGCCGCCGACGCGGCCTCCGCCGCCTGCTGCGCGCGCTCCAGCTCCTCGGCCAGCGCGAGGGCGTGGCCCACGAGCTCGGCGCGCGAGGCGGGCGGTTCGCCGGGGGCGTTCGTGGGCGGCGGCGGCTCCTCCGGCGCGCTCGCCGCCTCGGGCGCGGAGCTCGCGCGCGGCGCGTGCAGCGCGCGCGGGACGCGAGGCGCGGGCGCGGGCGCCGGAGCGGGCGGTGCCACGACCGCCACGGCGGCGGGCGGCTCGGAGGGCGCGAGCCGGCGTTCGAAGGTGATCTCGATGCGTCGCGGCTGCGCGGCGCTGTTCCATCCGATGACGCTGGACAGCACGCGCAGCGCGAAGAACAGGTGCGCGAGCACCACCGCCGCGATCAGCCCGAACCAGGCGACGCGACGCCGCCGGGACTCGCGCCAGGGCGAACGCACGCTACTTTCCGAGCCAGCCGTTGCGGCGACCCAGCGTGGCGGCGTTGGGGTTGGCGCTCAGCCGGAGGCCGCGCGACTGCGCGTCGCCGCGTTGCGCGGCCGATCGATCGGCCACGCGCAGGGTGCGCACGCGCTGCTGGCGCACGACCAGCAGCTCGAAGGCCGCGCCGGTGCGGATCCACGCCAGCGCCTCGTCGAGTCGGCGCACGCGCCAGCCATCGACGGCCAGGATCTCGTCGCCGGCCGACAGGCCCGCCGCGGATCCGACGCCGCCGGCGAGCACGGCCTTCACCTGCACGCCGGTGATCGGGCCTTCGGACACCCGCACGCCCAGCTCGGTGGCCAGCGTGAGGTTCTCCGGCTCGGGCTCGATGCCCACGCGTGCCAGCGCCGCCAGCACGTCGAGCTCGTCGCGCTCGTGCACCCAGTCGCGCAGCTCGGCCGCCAGGGCCTTGCCGCCCAGGCTTGCCACCGTCTTGAGGATCAGCGCCTCGGTGACCGCGCCGCCCGGGGCCTCGTGCCACAGCGCGCGCATCACGTCGTCCAGCGTGGCCTTGCCGCCGGCGCGCAGCGCGAGGTCGAGGCGCAGCGCCACCAGCGAGCCCTTGGTGTAGTAGCTGACGGTGGCGTTGGGCGTGTTCTCGTCGCTGCGGTAGTACTTGATCCACGCGTCGAAGCTGGCCTCGGCCACGCTCTGCACGTGCTGGCCGGGCGACTGGCGCACGCCGTTGACGGTGCGGCCGATGAGCTTGACGTAGCGCGCGGCGTCGATGAGGCCGCTGCGCAGCAGGAAGATGTCGTCGTAGTACGACGTGAAGCCCTCGAAGAACCACAGCAGCTCGGTGTAGTTCTCCTGCGTGAAGTCGTAGGGCAGGAACTCGGCCGGCTTCAGGCGCTTCACGTTCCAGGTGTGGAAGTACTCGTGGCTGATCAGGCCCAGCAGCGTGACGTAGCCGTCGCTGGTGCCGGCCACGCCCAGGCGCGGGAGATCCTTGCGCGACGCGATGAGCGCGGTGCTGGCGCGGTGCTCGAGACCGCCGTAGCCGTCCTCGGTGGCGTACAGCATGAACACGTAGCGCTCGAACGGCGGCTTGCCGCCGACGTGCCAGAAGCGGATCTCCTCGTCGCAGATGCACTTGGTGTCGGCCAGCAGGCGCGCGCCGTCGAACTGCGGCCACGCGCCGCTGACCACGAACTCGTGCACGACGCCGCCCGCCGTGAACTCGCCGCGCCAGAACGCGCCCAGCTCGAACGGGTGGTCGGCGAGCTCGTCGTAGTCGGCCGACTCGAACACCTGCGTGCGCGCCGGCTTGCCCTTCGCGCCCTTCGCGGCATTCACGCCCGCGTCGACGCGGGTCATGCCCGTGGCCACGTCCCAGCCCGCGGGCAGCTTGTGCAGCTCCACCCGGTGCGGCTCGTCGGTGCGGCCGCCCACCGCCAGGCACAGGCTGGTGGTATTGAAGAAGCCGCGGTCGTCGGTGAGCCAGGCGGTGCGCACCGAGGCGTCGAACGCATAGGCGAAGTACGTGACGACCAGCGCGGCGCGGCCCGAGGTGGCCACGCTCCAGCGATCCTTGGCGAGCTGCACCAGCTCGCGTGGCTGCGTGCCCTGGCGTGCCTCGAGGCGGCTGAGATGGCGCGAGAACTCGCGCACCATGTAGCTCCCCGGGATCCACACGGGCAGGCTAAGCGGCTGTTCAGGCGCCGGGTCGGCGATGGTCAGCGTGACCTTGAACAGGTGGGCCGCCGGGTCGGCGACCTCGATTCGGTAATGGATCATTCGGAAAGAGGGCCCCTCGCGCTACGCGACAGGCATTTCTGTGTCGTCCCCGCATTGTGGCGCGTTCGCCGGCACCGGGCCGGGCGCGGCCTCAGGCGGACACGGATTCGGGTGCCGGCACCGGCACCGGCGCCAGCACCAGCACCAGCACCGGCAGCGGCACCGGCACCGGCACCGCGGCGGCCGCGGGCGGCGCTGCCTGCTCCTGCTCGTCGCGGTAGCGCTCGGCGATGTCCAGGATCTGCGCCTCGATGCGGAAGAACGCGTCGATCACCACCGGGTCGAACGTCTTCTCGCGCAGGTCGCGCATGATCCGGGTGGAGTGCTCGTGGGTGTACGGCTCCTTGTAGCAGCGCCGGCTGATCAAGGCGTCGTAGATGTCGGCCACGGCCATGATGCGGCCCGACAGCGGGATCGCCGCCCCGCGCAGGCCCACGGGGTAGCCGCCGCCGTCCCAGCGCTCGTGGTGCGTGGCCGCGATCTCGCCCGCGATCTGCAGGAAGTTGTCGCCGTCGATGTGCTGCGCCGTGCTGACGATGATCCGGCGCCCGAACTCGGCGTGCTGCTTCATGATCTCCATCTCGTCGGGCGTCAGGCGGCCCGGCTTGAGCAGGATGTGGTCGGGCACGCCTACCTTGCCGATGTCGTGCAGCGGCGCCGAGATGTACAGCAGCTCGATGTACTCCGGCGTCAGCACGTCCAGGTAGTGGCCGTCGCGCACCAGCTCGCGCGCGATGGCGCGCACGTAGTTCTGCGTGCGCTTGATGTGCGCGCCCGTCTCGGGGTCGCGCGTCTCGGCCACCGAGGCCATCGATTCGATGGTGATCTGGCGCGCGTTCTCCAGCTGGCGCAGCCAGTTGCTGGCGCGCCGTTTCTCGACCGCGTAGCGGGCCATGAACAGGGTGACGAACGAGACGGCCACCACGATCAGCGGCGCGCTGCACGACACGAACAGTCCGGCGCGTGCGAACAGCGCCACGCTGCCAAGCGCGAGGAGCGCCGCCAGCAGCGCGCTGCCCACCGACACGGCGAACACGCCCCCGCCGCTCGCGAACATCGCGGCCATCAGCGCGCCCGCCGCCAGGCAGGCGCCGGCCACGGCCAGCGGCGTCCAGCCGGGCACGCGCACCGCGTCGTCCTGCAACAGGTTGTCCACCATCGCGGACTGGATCTTCAGGCCTGGAAAGCGCGGGTCGACCGCCGTGTTGTGCAGGTCGTTGAGGCCGGCCGCCGAGGTGCCCAGGATCACGGTCTTGCCGCGCAGCATGGCCGGGTCGAAGCGCCCGTTCATCACGTCCAGCGCCGACAGGCCGGCGTAGCGCTGCGGGTCGGCACGCAGGCGCAGCGTGGCGCGGCCCCGGGCGTCGATCGGGATGGCGTGCGCGCCCACCCGCAGCACGGGGCCGTCGCGTCCGGACACCACCGTGCCCGACGCCACGCCCGCCGTGTGCATCGCGGCGGCCAGCGCCAGGCTCGGATGCACGACGCCGGCGTGCGAGATCAGCAGCGGCAGGCGGCGCAGCACGCCGTCCTCGTCGACCATGTTGACGAAGCCGGTGGTGCGCGTGCGGCGTGCGATGGCCGGCGCGTTGGCGAGCAGTCCCGGCGCGTCTTCCAGCTGGAGCAAGTCCATGCGGCCGTCGAACGACAGGCCCGGCCCGGGGGTCGCGCCCGTGGTCACGTGGTCGAAATACTCGAAGCTCGAGCCGACGGCGTCGGTGCGCGCCATCTCCTGGCCCAGGTAGCCGTCGTTGTCTTCCAGGCCGGGCGGCACGCCGACGACGGCGATGTCGAGGCCGAAGTCGCGCTTGAACGTGGCGCGCACGTTGGCGATCGACGAACGATCATCCTCCGGCATGAGGATGTCCAGCGCGATGGTGGTGGGCCGGGCCGCGGCGATCCTGTCGACGAGCGCCGCGATCCGGTAGCGCGGCCAGGGCCACTGCCCCACCGCCGACAGGCTCACGTCGTCGATGTCGACCACCACGGCGTGCGCGGCCGGCTCACTTGGCGCCGACGCGGCGATCAGCGCGTCCAGCAAGGCGTCATCCAGGCGCGCGAGCGGCCCCACGCGCATCGCGGACAGTCCGGCCACGAGCGCGGCAACGCCGATGCCCAGCAGGAACACGGTGGCGACGTTGCGCCGCGAGAGGACGCGGCTGGAGGAGGCGGTGTGCAGCGTCATCAGAGGATCTGGATCTCGACCCGCCGGTTGCGCGGCTCGCGCGATTCGGAGCGCACCAGCGGCTGGCGATCGCCGAACCACTGCACGTCGATGTCGACCATCGTCGGGTCGGCCTTGCGAAGCAGCGCCGCCACCGCCCGCGCCCGATCCGACGACAGCCGGGTGTTGTGCAGTTCGGTGCCACTGGCGTCGGCGTGGCCGAACACCGTGATCTCGGTGGGGGCACGCTCGCGCGCGGCGCGCAGCACCTCGGGCAGCAGCGCCTTCGATTCGTCGGTGAGCGTGGTGCTGTCGAGCAGGAAGTTGAGCGTGAAGCTGCGCGCCCGGACGGGCTGGGCGCGCAGGAGTTCGTCGTACGACTTCTCCACGGCCGCGCGGCCGAGCGCGGCCGGCGGTGCGGGCGACGCCTTGACGCCGCTCACGGTCACCTGCGCATACGCCGCGTCCAGCGGGCGCGAGCCGCCGGCGCTCGTGACGGACACGGCGCCCACGTGGCCGTCCTCGTCCGGCAGCAGGATCACGGTGGTGCGGCCGCCGCCGAGCGAGGCGCATCCGCTCGACAGGAAGGCAACGCAGCAGATCGCGGCCGCCAGGCCGGCGGACGCGCGCCGAAACCCGGACATGGTGTCAATCGGCCTGGATGATGAACCGCGTGCCTCGCACCCCGACGGTGGACGTGGGCGTGCCCACCTTCACCGACTCGGGCGAGAGCTTGCCGATCTTGCCCGACGCGTAGATGGCGCTGCCATGGGCCAGGTAGACCGAGAACGCGTACCGCGCCTCGGCCGGGTTGAACACGTAGTCGCGCACCTGGAGATCGGCATTCGAGCCCAGCGTCAGCGCGGTGCCGTCCTTGAAGAGGATGCCCGCGGTTGCGCCCGCCGCGGCATGCAGGCGGTCGGCGACGAACAGCGTCGTGCCGGGCGCGGCCACCAGCAGTTCGCCGTTGCGCTCGATCTTCACCTGGCCGGTGACGTTCTTGACGAGTGCCACGTGGTCACCGGCGGCTGCAACGGCGCCGCCGGCCAAGCAGGCCAGTGCGGCGAGCGTCGCCAGCATCGTCCTTCTGTTCATGGACGTTGTCCCTGTTCAAGGCGCGCGAAGCGCGCGCGGTTGGCCGGCGCCGAAAGCACGCCGGCGCGGCTTCCCCTTTGGAAACCGCTTGCCTGGACATTTAACGGCGCGCCGCGCCCGAACTGAAGGGGCCCGGCCGGCCAGTGGCGCGGATTCGTTCCCTTCTCACACCTCGCGCCGGAAAATCTCCCGTCGAGCGGGAGACGGCACGTCGTATGCCGAGTCGTCAGCCCTTGCGGGCGGCCGCCACCTCGTCGAGGCGCTTGCTCAGCTTGTCGACGTCGGTGTTGCCAGCGAAACGCGAGCCGTCGTCGAAGATGATGGCCGGGGTGTAGTTGAGGTGATAGCGCGCGGCCAGCTCGAGGTTTCGCTTGAGGGGCGCGAGGTCGCACGTGCCCATCGGGCGCGGCGGCATCTCGCCCTGCAGCATCCACGTGCGCCACACCTGCGCGTTGTTCCTGGAGCACCAGATGGTGCGCGACTTCGCCACCGAGTCGTCACCCAGGATGGGGATGAGGAACGTGTAGATCGTGACGTCCTTCAGCGACGCGAAGTTGCGCTCGGCGTCCCTGCAGTAGTGGCAGTTCGGATCCTCGAACACGATCATGCGGCGCGATCCGTTGCCCTGCTTGATCATCAGCGCGTCGCCGTAGGGCAGCTTGGGAATGTCCTGCGCCATCATCTTCGCGAGCCGCTGCTCGGTCAGGTCGGTCTTGGTGCGGGCGTCCAGCAGGTGGCCGTCGGTCTGGTCGCGCGACGGGAAGATCAGGTAGTTGCCCTGCTCGTCCGAGTAGATGAGCTCCTTGTCCACGCGCAGCTCGTAAAGCCCCGCGATGGGCGTCTTCGTCACCTCGTCGATCGGCGGACCCTTCGGGTTGTGCAGGAGCCAGTTCTTGCGGATGGCGGCCTCGTCGGACCAGGCGGCGGCGCAGGCCAGCGCGAGGGCGCCGGCGGCGAGGAGGCGCAGGGCGCGCGCGAACGTGTTCATGGAAGTCTCGAAAGAATCGTTCACGAGCCCAGGGCGCGGGAGACGAGGAAGCGTTTGAGGGGACCGAGCTGGTCGACCAGCGTCATGCCGTGGTTGCGCAGCTCGCGCAGGCCCGGCGCGGACGCGGAGAACAGCTGCCACAGGCCGTCGACCGCACCGGCCATCGCGCGCGTGGGCCAAAGGCGGGCGCGGGCGTAGCGGCGCAACAGCGCCTCGTCGCCCAGGACGCGCCAGCTTTCTCGTCCGGCGATCACCTTGGCCAGCGCCTCGACGTCGCCCAGGCCCAGGTTCAGGCCCTGGCCCGCCAGCGGGTGGATGACGTGGGCGGCGTCGCCCACCAGCACCCAGCCCGGGCCCACCACCTCGGTGGCGCCGGCCTGCATCAGCGGCCATGTGGCGCGCGCGCCCTGCACGCGAAGCGTGCCCGCGGCGCCGCCGGTGGCCGCGGCCAGCGCCGCGTCGAACTCGTCGTCGCCCGCCTGCGCCAGGCGATCGGCCTCGGCCTGCGGCATCGACCAGACGATGCCGTACGAGCGTTCAGGCTGCGGCCGGTCGAAGGGCAGCAGCGCCAGCACGTCGGGGGCGCGGAACCATTGGCGGGCGACGCCGGCGTGACCGACATCGGACACGACACGCGCGGCCAGCGCGCTGTGGCCGTAAGCATGGCGCTCGAACGCGACGCCCAGCTTGTCGCGCGCGGCGGCGGCCTTGCCCTCGGCAATGACGGTGAGCGGCGCCTTGGCGTCGGCATCGACGGTGGACACCGCCGGCGCGAAGCGGATGGCCGTCTCGAGCACCGCCTCCAGCTCGGCCGCGTCGACGATCCAGGCCAACGCCGGCACCGTCTGTTGCCAGGCCGAGAAGGCCAGCGCGCCCTGGCCGTCGCCGGCGATGCGCATGTCGTAGACGGCCGTGCGCGCGTCGGGCGCCATGCCGTCCCAGACCTTGAGCTCGCTCAACAGCGCCACCGAGGCCGCGTTGAGCGCGTAGGCGCGCACGTCGGCACGCTGTTCGCCACCGAGTGGCGCAGCAGGACGTGGGTCGATGCCCGCCGACAGGCCCTGTCGCGCAAGCTTCAGGGCCAGCGCCCGGCCGACGATGCCGCTGCCGTGGATTCGTACGTCGATCTTGGACATTCGGCATTGTAGGGAATCGCTTGTGAACCGTCGGTGAACGGGGGCACCGTTCAAATCGCTCTTGGCCAATCAGATGGCGGCACGGCGTCCCACTACAACGTGACCAAGAGAAATGAATCGGCGTTCACTTTTGCCGCGTTGACGCGACCGGCATCCCGGTCAAAGCTATCCACTTGGTTGAGGTAGTAAAAGGGTGAGCCAATGTCGACCGGCGTGGCATACACCTCGACCTCCGGTGATTTTCCTGGAGAGCGGCCCTGATCGCGATGCCCACGCCATTGGTCGACGACTGGCAGACCCACACCCAGACTCTTCGAACAGACGGCCCCAGTCGCCGAGACAACACCAGACCGATCTCGGTGGCATCTTTCTTGGGCGTGTACAACCAGCTACCGCCTGCCACTTTGCCAGCGTTGGCTTTGTCGGATCCCGCAGCGCCGTGTCCTATGACGACAACGTCGGTCGCACCGCTGCGAATGTGAGCGGCCAGCTTGTCCGGTGTCTTGGTCACCTTGAAATCAGACCCCTGCATTGCCTTGCCATCTTTGTATTCCGTGTTCAGTCCCCCGCCACTCAGAACTCTTTTCTTGAGAGTCGGGTAGTAGAAGACAAAGCTCTTGTTTTCGCCACTGAACGGGTTCATTTGCTTCTCCATGCTCACAAGACGGTTGCGGCCGCGCGGAAGCGACGTGTCGGAAGGTCGTCTCACGCAATGCCCTACCTGCGATGCGTTCCGCTATGGGACACATGTTCGCCGGCATCCACCGATTGATCCATTACGGGCGACTACGCGAAACGAATGTCGCTGACGGTTTCTGCCAGCCGGTGAGTTTCCCGCGACCTCCGCGGCGCAGCGAAGGCGGACAGCTGCAATACAACCAAAACGCGATGGGCGGGCAGGCACACGGTCCCCCGCAGATCAGAGAAGAACCTTTAAAATGCCAGGTTCATCCCTCCGCCGGCTTTCGCCCCGCGGCACAGAAAGAAAGCGCCATGAGCCTGAAATGCGGCATCGTCGGCCTGCCCAACGTCGGCAAGTCCACCCTGTTCAATGCCCTCACCAAGGCCGGCATCGCTGCCGAGAACTACCCGTTCTGCACGATCGAGCCCAACGTGGGCATCGTCGAGCTGCCCGACGCCCGCCTGCAGGTGCTGTCGGACATCGTCTCGGCGCAGAAGATCGTGCCGGCCATCGTCGAATTCGTGGACATCGCGGGCCTGGTGGCCGGCGCGTCCAAGGGCGAAGGCCTGGGCAACCAGTTCCTGTCGCACATCCGCGAGACCGACGCCATCGTCAACGTGGTGCGCTGCTTCGACGACGACAACGTCATCCACGTGAACAACAAGATCGACCCGATCTCCGACATCGAGGTGATCCAGACCGAGCTGTGCCTGGCCGACCTGGCCAGCGTCGAGAAGCAGATCCACCGCACCAACAAGCTCGGCCGCGCCGGCGACAAGGAGGCCGTCAAGCTGAGCGCCATCCTCGAACGCTGCCGCGCCTCGCTCGACCAGGCCCAGCCGGTGCGCAGCCTCGACTTCACGAAGGACGAGCAGGTCATCGTGAAGTCGTTGTTCCTGATCACCGCCAAGCCGGCGAGGTTCGTGGGCAATGTCGCCGACAACGGCTTCGAGAACAACCCGTATCTCGATCGCCTGCGCGAGTTCGCCGCCAAGCAGAACTCGCCGGTGGTGGCCATCTGCGCCAAGACCGAGGCCGAGCTGGCCGACATGGCGGCCGAAGACGCCGAGATGTTCCTGGCCGAGATGGGCCAGACCGAGCCGGGCCTCAATCGCCTGATCCGCGCGGCGTTCACGCTGCTGGGCCTGCAGACCTACTTCACGGCGGGCGTGAAGGAAGTGCGCGCCTGGACGGTGGCGGTCGGCGCCACGGCCCCCCAGGCCGCCGGCGTGATCCACACCGACTTCGAGAAGGGCTTCATCCGCGCCCAGACCATCGCCTACGCCGACTTCGTGGCCAACAAGGGCGAACAAGGCGCGAAGGACGCGGGCAAGATGCGCGCGGAAGGCAAGGAGTACATCGTCAAGGATGGCGACGTGCTCAACTTCCTGTTCTCGAGTTGAATCACGCGCGTGGCTAGCGCTGGAACTTCCCGTCCGACCCGATGATGGACAGGTCGGTGTAGTCCAGCCCGGTATGGCTGGTGGGGCTGAACGACACCTCCAGCCCGCCGATGTCGTAGCGATGCAGTGACTCCAGCGCGTCGCGCAGCTTCTGGCGCGTGGGCTGCTTGCCCGCGCGGCGCAGCCCCTTCCACCAGCACCTTGGCGCCGGCGAAGCCTTCCAGCATCGCGGGCGTCACGCGGTCGTCGCCGGTGGCGGCCTTCGCGTACTCGCGCGCCTGCTTGACCATCGGGTTGGCCAGCGAGCGCTCGTAGGGAAACACCTGCGTCACGATGGTGCCGGCCGCGTTGTCGCCCATCGCCTTGATGAAGCCGTCCGACGCGTTGTTGGACAGCGTGACGATCTGCGCGTGCGAACCCGTCGCGCGAATGGCCTTGACGCCGTTCACCACGGCGCTGCCCGAGCCCAGGAACAGGATCGCCTGCGGGCTCTTGGCGGTGACCGCGGCCTGGATCTTCGTGAAGTCGGGCTTCTCGCGGTCGTAGGTCGCGGTGAACAACGGCGCGCCGTTGACCTGCGTGAACGCCTCCAGCGCGCCCTTGACGGCATCGGTGCCGAACGAATCGTTCACCTGCACGATGCCGATGTGGGACAGCCCCACCAGGCTCAGGTGGCGGATCGCCCGGTTGGCCTCGTGCTGGTAGCTGGCGCGCACGTTGAACACCCACGGGTTGACCGGCTTGTGCAGGCTCATCGCCCCGGTGGACGGGGCCACCAGCGGCACGCCGAACTCGGACAGCAGCGGCAAGATGGCCTGGTTGTGCGGCGTGCCGCGCGTGAGCAGCAGCGCCATCACCTTCTTGTTGGTGATCAACTCGCGCGCGCTGGCGGCGGCGATGGCCGGCTCGAACTTGTCGTCCATCGAGATCAGCGTCACCGGCTCGCCGTTGAT